>NZ_JBAWKM010000027.1:0-13926 GCF_037095675.1 Pseudomonas sp. CCNWLW23
CGCTCCCACAAAGGGCCGTGCCGATTCAGTGGGAAAGGGCAGCGAGGACTTCAGCGACTGATCCAAACTCCCGATCAACCCCCGGCAACCCCGGGCGCTTCAACACCAGCACCGGCACTCCCCGCTTACGCGCCACCTCCAGCTTCGGCTCAGTCGCGCTGCTGCCGCTGTTCTTACTGATCAGCACATCGATCTGCCGGCGCTCGAACAGCGCGCGCTCGTCTTCCAGCAGAAACGGCCCACGGGCGCCGATCACTTCGCAGCGCGCGTTGCCGGGATAGACGTCGAGGGCGCGCAGGGTCCAGAACTGGTGGGCGGGGATTTCGTCGAGGTGTTGCAGCGGTTCACGGCCGAGGGTGAACAGCGGGCGGTGGAACGGTTGCAGCGCTGTGATCAGTTCGGCCCAGTCACTGACCTCGCGCCAGTCATCGCCTGCTTGCGGCTGCCAGGCGGGGCGGCGCAAGGCCCAGCAGGGAATGCCGGCAAGCTGTGCCGCGCGGGCGGCGTTGGCGCTGATTTGTGCAGCGTACGGGTGCGTAGCGTCGAGCAGCAGATCGATGCCTTCATCGGCGATGAACTGCGCCAGACCCTCGGCGCCGCCATAGCCGCCGACCCGAACCTGGCAGCGCAAATCGCTCGGCACCCGGCCAACGCCGGCGAGGCTGTAGATATGTTGTGGGCCGAGCGTGCGGGCAATCGCCAGCGCTTCAGTCACGCCGCCGAGCAGCAGGAGCCGTTTCATGCAAAACCTCCGGCGTGCCCGACAATCCCGCCCTGACGATCAATGGCAAACACCTCGACCTGGATCTGCGCCGGCACTACGCTGCGAGCGAAATTCAGCGCATAGCGACAAACCTCATCCCCCAAAGCAATGCCCGCCGTGCTGGCCATGGCCAAGGCTTGTTGGCTGGTATTGGCTTCGCGAATGCCTTGCTGCAACGCCGGGTCGGCGCCAATCGCCGCCGCCCATTCGGCCAGCTGCGGCAAATCGATGCTCGAATGCCGCGAATGCAGATCCATATGCCCGGCGGCGAGTTTGCTGATCTTGCCGAAGCCGCCGCACAGGCTGAGTTTATCCACAGGTACTTTGCGCAGATGCTTGAGCACCGCACCGACGAAATCACCCATCTCGATCAGGGCGATTTCCGGCAGGTCATAGACCCGTCGCATGGTGTCTTCGCTGGCGTTGCCGGTGCAGGCGGCGATGTGCAGATAGCCGTTGGTTTTCGCCACGTCGATGCCCTGATGGATCGAGGCGATGTAGGCGGCGCAGGAAAACGGTCGGACGATGCCGCTGGTACCGAGGATCGACAGGCCGCCAAGAATGCCCAGCCGTGGATTCATGGTTTTCAGCGCCAGTTCTGCGCCGCCCTCGACATTGACCGTGACCTCGAAGCCGCCACCGTAGCCGGTTTCGGCGGCGAGCAAGGCCAGGTGATCACTGATCATCTTGCGCGGCACCGGATTGATCGCCGGCTCGCCGACGGCCAATACCAGACCCGGTCGGGTCACCGTGCCGACGCCGACACCGGCGTTGAAGCGAATTCCCGGTTCGGCTGACAGGCGCACCTGTGAGTAAAGCAGGGCGCCGTGGGTGACATCAGGGTCATCGCCGGCATCCTTGATCGTACCGGCCTCGGCGCCGCCCGCGCTCAGGCGGCAGAACTCCAGGCGCATCTGCACCTGTTTGCCCTTGGGCAAAGTGATGTGCACCGCGTCGGCAGCGATGCCGGTGAGCAACAGGCGCGCAGCGGCGAGGCTGGTGGCGGTGGCGCAGCTGCCGGTGGTGAGGCCGCTGCGCAGGGGCGCGGGTTGTTCGGCGGTTTCGTCACGCATCGAGGGGTTTGACCAGTTCCAGCAGGGTGATCGGCAATGCCTGACGCCAGGTGTCGAACTCGCCGAGCGGCTGCGCCTGGGCGACATGGATGCGCGTCAGCTCACCGCCGTATTGTTCGCGCCAGTGCATCAGGGTGACTTCGCTTTGCAGGGTCACGGCGTTGGCCACCAATCGGCCGCCGGGCTTGAGCTGTTCCCAGCAGGTCTCGAAGACACCCTCACGGGTGACGCCGCCGCCGATGAAAATCGCTTCCGGACGTTCAAGGCCATTGAGCGCTTGCGGCGCCTTGCCGCGAATCAGGTGCAAGCCGGGTACGCCCAGCGCATCGCGGTTGTGTTCGATCAATTGCTGACGGCCCTCGTCGGCCTCGACCGCCATGGCACGACAGCTCGGGTGCGCACGCATCCACTCGATGCCGATCGAGCCGCTGCCGGCACCGACATCCCAGAGCAGTTCGCCGGGCTTCGGCGCCAGACGGGCGAGAGTGATGGCGCGCACGTCGCGCTTGGTCAACTGGCCGTCGTGACGGAACGCCGAATCGGGCAGACCGGCGAGGCGCGACAGGCCGGTAACACCGGGGTCGGCCAGGCACTCGACAGCGACGACGTTGAGGTCGGCGACCGCCAGGTCGTCCCATTCGCTGGCGCGGCGTTCGATCCGCCGCTCGGCGTCGCCGCCCAGATGTTCCAGAACTGTCATGCGACTTGGGCCGAAACCACGTTCGCACAGCAATTGCGCAACGGCGGCCGGGCTGCTGCCGTCATTGCTCAGCAACAACAGACGCACGCCGCTGAACAGATGCGCGTTGAGCGCCGCCAACGGACGCGCCACCAGCGACACAACCGTCACCTCCTGCAACGGCCAGCCCAGGCGCGCCGCCGCCAATGCGCAGGACGAAGGCGCGGGAATGATCGCCATCTCGGCGCTCGGCACATGACGCGCCAAGCTGGCACCGACGCCGTAGAACATCGGATCACCGCTGGCCAGCACGCAGACCGGCTCGCCACGCGACTCGAGCACCGGCGCGAGGGAAAACGGACTCGGCCACAATTGCCGCTCGCCGCCGATGCACGGCGGCAGCAGGTCCAGCTGACGCTGGCCGCCGACGATCCGCGAAGCGCCCAGCAGAGCACGCCGGGCATTCTTGCCCAGGCCCTTGAAGCCGTCTTCACCAATACCCACAACGGTCAGCCAATCGCCCATTTCATACTCCAGATCCTGCGTCCAGCGAAGCGGGCGACATGATAACGCGACAATCGATAACTGGCTGCTGTCCTTTTTTCAGGAGCGCCGACATTGAATGTTTACATTGTTTTTTGTGATTTTTCGAGTTCTTCGCAAGTATTGAATCGGCGTTCCGCTGAAAGTACTTGTGAATATCTGGAAGGTACTTTTTTAGTAGATTGAATAATCGAATGGATAATTGAAATGAGCGATGTTTTGAACAGTATCTCGGCACTGCCCAACCAAGGCAGTGCGACAGTGATGGGGAATAATCTGTTGTCCTTCTTTTCCGGGTTGACGCCGGAAGACAAACGATTCGTCAAAGACAGTATGCGCTGGGCAGAATACAGAGCCGATTTGCGTCATAACAGAAACAGTGAGCCAGCTGCTTGGTTCGAATATTATTCTGGGGTGCTTTGGTCTGTCGGCTGGAGCCTGGAGCAGGCTCCGGTAATCCATGTTGACAAGAACTTTACCGGCAATGCGCTGGACGTCTGGGCGCGATCCTTGTCGCAACAACTAAGTCGGGAGAAAGTCGGGCTAATGAAGGAAGCGTTCCATATGCTTGAGACACATTCAGATGCAATAGATGTATTTAGAGGTGGCGCTCGGGAATGGAGCGATTTTCGTTTTTCCCCTGCTCAGTACAATTTCAATAGGGAATTGGAAATTGTCATCAGTAATGTTCGCTTGCTTGACGCGAAGTGGCCCTCTACCTATTTGTTCTGGACTATTCAGCATACGGGTTCAGAGCTTGATATCCGCTCCAGGCGCTTCTTGATCAGGTCTGCCGCGATAAATGAAAATCGGCTTCAGTTGGCTGCAGCAGTACTTGATATGCGCACGCGTGAAATTGAGTTGGCTCAGGGCGCTTGATGTTAGTTGGGGAGCTTTGTTTGCTGGTTTGTATGATGGTCTGAAATTAAATGCATGGATTTTCGATTTGATTAACTCCGGCGCTGTGATTAATTTGTTTTCCACACCAAGTCGGTGTTTTAACCAAGAAAGGAATCCATTTATGACTGAGCTGAATAAAGATGTAATCTCCGCTGTTGAGCGGTTTAGTTTGATTGCGCAAACCAATGACTTTATCGCTTCGCAGCCAGTGCTGCGCTCGCGTTCGGCAAGTGTTGGCAGTAGCTTGCCGATTGATAAAGATGAACTGAATGCTGCAATCATGGGCTCGGGTATTGCAGGCTTTGATGCAAGCATGTCCAAGCGCAGCAAACGAATCGTTAAAAACACCTACATGTATGCCGATCTGGTTGCCTTGCTCAAATATCCGGCGTCCAACCAGAAAGAACAGCGCTATAACGAGTTTATGCGATTGATGAAACTGGCTGGCTGGTTTGCTTTCAGCCAGCCTTATAATCGATATACCGCTACTTCGCAAAAGCTGACCATGGACAATGTTGTCCTGTCTGTTCTGCATACCGCTGTTAGTGCAGCAGTAGGACAGGGCCAGGCAGCCCTTAAATTATTGTCCACTGTGGCAGATGCGACCATGGATGCGCTGAAAAATGAACCACAGGCCCTGACGCTGTTCGAGAACAACTCGAAGAAAGCCGAAGGTGGCAACTTTTGCATGAGTGCGGCTTCGCAGGATGATGAAGGTGGTATCACCCTGGCAATCGCTGCTGTGCAATATCTGGCTTCGGCTCAACCTACCAAAGTACTGTTTGTAGAGTGGGCTACATCTGCTGTGGAGATTTATAACGCCGGCGCCACGATGTATATGGATGAGGAAGACTATGCAATGGTAGAACCGTTGATTGTCAAGGCTCTGACTGAGCAGCGTGAGAAAGCGCTCAGCTACGAATTTGGCCAATCGGTCTGAAAGTGATTAATGCCAGAGGCGCAAGCCTCTGGTTTTTTTTGTGGGAGATGCAAATGTTCGCGATTTCGAAGGTTTTCGTATGTGCAGGGGCATTAGTGCTGGTGAGTAAAGAGCTGTCGGCATCTGACATTGACGATAGTCTCGATGCGCTGCTCTATTCACAAACGGTCGCCTCGCATAAAGTTCCCGATGCTGTTGAATGCGATGCATGGAATGACGCCAATAAAACGGCTTTGAAAGTCACCGGTGCTTTGTTTTTCGACGATCCGGTTATCAGCGCGCCGGTCACTACGCCCGATACTTTTACTCTGCTGGAGTTGACTCAAGAACTCTTGCAAGGATGGGCGCCGGCAGTTTTGAACCAACAGGTAATTGCCAATCTGACCTCGCAACTGGAGAGCAACGGTGCGGCCCTTGAGTTGCTTCAGCGAAATATTCTGCAAGAGGGCAAGTCGATTCGCTTCATGCTTGGCAGCGTATCTGCGGAATCGACGCTTACGATGGTCGTCATTTCGTTTGCCGTCAAAGAGCCTGTTCCGGGCAATGTGCTTGAGCGACGCTTCAATGCTGAGCAGATAGTGGGCAACCTTGCTGTTGATTGCTACAAGGCTCTTATAGATGCCGATGATTACTGTTTCTCGAGAGCCAGGATTATTGCGTTATTGGGTGAGCGGCGCGAAAAGCAGATTATCGCCCTGACCTGAGAGCGCGGCAGAGGCAACAACTGAAGCCTGCCTGCCCCACCGGTCGAGACAGAGGGCAGACTTTTCATACCGGTGGGCAAAGCAGGCATAATACTGCGCCTTCGCCCGCGAAGCGCTTCTGCCACACAACCGGTCAGCCCCTTGAACGAACGCCCGATGTCCACCGCCTTACGCCCCTCGGCCTGCCCGGGGTTGCTGCGTATCGTCCAGGCACTGGACGGCGGTATCTGTCGGATCAAGCTCGATGGCGGTTCGATCAGTGCTGATCAGGCCGATGCGGTGGCCGCTGCCGCCGAAGCGTTTGCGAGCGGTGCGATCGAAGCGACCAATCGCGGCAACCTGCAGATTCGCGGCATCGGTGCGCAATCGGCGGCGCTGATCGAGCGCTTGCTGGCCGCTGGCCTCGGGCCAAAGAACGCTGCCGGCGACGATGTGCGCAATCTGATGCTCAGCCCGGCCGCCGGCATCGATCGGCAGATGCTGATCGACACGCGCCCGCTCGCAGGGCAAATCCTCGACACCTTGCAAAGCCATCCGCGCTTCCATGAGTTGAGCGCCAAGTTCGCCGTGCAGCTCGATGGCGGCGAAGCACTGGCAATGCTCGAGCATCCGCATGATCTGTGGCTGTCGGCATTCGAGCGTGACGGCGAAATCCTCTGGGCATTCGGTCTGGCCGGTTGCCCGACCGATCGCCCTCTCGGCGCTGTGACTCAGGACAACGCTCACGCGCTGGTGGTCGCCGCGCTGGAACTGTTCCTCGACCTGGCCCGGCCAGAGCAAACACGGATGCGCCATCTGCTCGATGAGTTGCCCAGGCTCGCGTTTCTGGAATCGTTGCGCGAGCGCGTATCGCTCAAGGCAATCAGCAATTGGCAGCGCCCGGCGTCGGCAGACGCGCTGCACATCGGCGCTCATCAGCAGAACACGCAAGGCCGCTGCTACGTCGTCGCGGTGCCGCCACTGAGCCGTCTCGATCCGGCGATGCTGCGTGGCGCGGCGCAACTGGCCCGACAGTCTGGCGATGGCAGTCTGCGCTTCACGCCGTGGCAGAGCCTGCTGCTGCCGAACGTGAAAGCCACGGATACCGACAACGTGCTTGAGCAGTTGCGGGCGTTGGGCCTGCTGACGACCGACGCCGAACCGCTGACAAGGCTGATCGCCTGCACCGGCGCCGATGGCTGCGGCAAAGGCCTTGCCGACACCAAGCAGGATGCCCGGCAACTGGCACCTTTGCTGCCCGCAGGGCTCAGCGTGCACCTGTCGGGCTGCTCGCGCTCCTGCGCCGCCGCCCATTGCGCGCCAGCCACGCTGCTGGCCGTCGCCCCCGGTCATTACGACCTCTATTTTCGCGATGCAGCACAGCCCGGATTCGGCACGCTGCACGCCTGCAACCTTACTATTGAAGCGGTCGCGACCCTGCTCGACGCCCGCTCCCGGAGCCCCCTTGATGCTTGATTACATCCGCGACGGTCAGGAGATCTATCGCAACTCCTTCGCGATCATTCGCCGCGAGGCCAATCTGGCGCGCATTCCCGCCGATCTGGAGAAACTCGCGGTGCGGGTGATCCACGCCTGCGGCATGGTCGAGGCCGTCGACGGTCTGCAATTTTCCGAGGGCGCGGGCAAGGCCGGGCGCGATGCTCTGGCGGCCGGTGCGCCGATTCTCTGCGACGCACGGATGGTCTCCGAAGGCGTGACCCGCGCGCGTCTGCCGGCCAATAACCAAGTGATCTGCACTTTGCGCGACGACAGCGTGCCTGAGCTTGCCCGTGAGCTGGGCAACACCCGCTCGGCCGCCGCGCTGGAACTGTGGCGCCCGCACCTTGAAGGCAGTGTGGTGGTGATCGGCAACGCACCGACCGCGCTGTTCTACTTGTTGGAAATGCTCGACGCCGGCGCGCCAAAACCGGCACTGATCCTTGGCTTCCCGGTCGGCTTCGTCGGTGCTGCCGAGTCGAAAGCGGCACTGGCCGCCGACAGTCGCGGCGTGCCGTTCGTGATCATGCAGGGTCGCCTGGGCGGCAGTGCCATGGCCGCCGCCGCCGTCAATGCCCTCGCCACGGAGATCGAATGATGGAGGCCAAAGGACGTCTGATCGGCCTCGGTGTCGGCCCCGGTGATCCGGAACTGATCACCGTCAAAGCCTTGCGCCTGCTGCGCGAATCGCCAGTGGTCGCGTATTTCGTGGCCAAGGGCAAGAAGGGCAATGCGTTCGGCATCATCGAGGCGCATCTGGTCGAGGCGCAGAATCTGCTGCCGCTGGTCTATCCGGTGACCACCGAGGCGTTGCCGGCGCCGCTGTCCTATGAACAGGTCATCAGCGATTTCTACGACGAAGCCGCTGTGGCGGTCGCCGAACATCTGGATGCCGGCCGCGATGTGGCGGTGATCTGCGAAGGCGACCCGTTCTTCTACGGCTCCTACATGTACCTGCATGACCGCCTCGCCAGCCGTTATGAGGCCGAAGTCGTGCCCGGCGTGTGCTCGATGCTCGGCGGCGCTTCGGTGCTCGGCGCGCCGCTGGTGTATCGCAATCAGAGCCTGTCGGTGCTTTCCGGCGTGCTGCCCCAGGAAGAATTGAAGCGGCGTCTGGCCGATGCCGATGCGGCGGTGATCATGAAACTGGGACGCAACTTTCCCAAGGTGCGTCAGGTGCTGGAAGAACTCGGTCTCGCCGAGCGCGCGCTGTATGTCGAGCGCGCGACCATGGCCAATCAGAAGATCGTGCCGATGGATCAGGTCGAGCCGATGTCCTCGCCGTACTTCTCGCTGATCATCGTCCCGGGCGAACGGTGGCAAGGTTGATGAGCCAAGCGACTCCCGCCATCGTCATCCTCGGCCAGGGCAGCCTCGCCACGGCGCGGCGCATTCAACAGGTCTATCCGGCGGCGCAAATCCATGGCCTTGCCGGACGGGTTGAAGGCGCCGACAGCCGCTATGAGGAATTCGGCGCGACCCTGCGCGCGTTGTACCAACAGGACACGCCGATCATTGCCCTTTGCGCGGCCGGCATTGTCATTCGCACACTGGCGCCGCTGTTGCTGGAGAAAGGCGCCGAACCCGCTGTGCTGGCGGTGGCCGAAGACGGCAGCGCGGTGGTGCCGTTGCTCGGTGGCCTCGGTGGGGTCAATGTCATGGCCCGGGAGATCGCGGCGGCGTTGCAAGTGGCGCCGGCGATCACCACCAGCGGCGAATTGCGCTTTGGCACCTGCCTGCTCAATCCGCCGAGCGGCTATGCACTGGCGGATCTGGAGTCGGGCAAACGCTTCGTTTCCGACCTGCTCGCCGGGCACAGCGTGCGCATCGAAGGCGCGGCGCCATGGCTGGATCAGGCGCAGTTGCCGCAGGATCCGCAGGCGCAGCGGTCGATTCATGTGAGCAGTGCGCAGCGGGTGGCCAGTGCCGATGAATTGCTGATCTACCCGCGCAGTGTGGCGGTGGCGGTGAGTGCTGAGGTGGCGGATCTGCCGAACGCCATTCGCACTGCGTTGCAACAGGCCAGCGTCGCCGTGCCGGCACTGGCGTGTCTGGTGGCAGCAGACGCTGAAATGGCCGCATCGAATTTGCGCGAAGCTGCGCTCGAGTTGGGCGTGCCGCTGCGCTTCGTCGCGGCGCAAAACGATCTTCAGACGTTGGCCCGGGTTGCAGTGCCTGCGGCGAAGGTGATCAGCGCAGAACATCTGGCGATCGCGATTGCCGAGCAACCGCTGGACGTCGCGCAGATCGGCCGCCCGCGTGGTCGCCTCGCGGTCATTGGCCTTGGCCCCGGCGCCGCCGAACTGATGGTGCCAGCGGTGAAAGCCGAACTGGCCCGCGCCACCGATGTGCTTGGCTACGAAACCTACGTGCGCATGGCCGGCCCGTTCCGCGACGATCAGGTGCAGCACTGCACCGACAATCGCGAAGAAATGCAGCGTGCCCGCCATGCCTTCAGGCTCGCCGCCGCAGGCCGCTCGGTGATCGTGGTTTCCTCGGGCGACCCGGGGGTATTCGCCATGGCCGCTGCGGTGCTCGAAGCCCTGCACGAATCGGACGATCCGGCGTGGCACAGCGTTGATCTGGAAATCCTCCCCGGCGTTTCCGCCTCGCTGGCCACTGCGGCTCAGGCCGGTGCGCCGCTGGGCCACGACTTCTGCGTGATGTCGCTGTCGGACAACCTCAAGCCGTGGGCGATCATCGAGAAACGTCTGGATCTGGCCGCCGAAGCGGATCTGGCCCTGGCGTTCTACAACCCGATTTCCCGGGCGCGCCCGTGGCAGTTGGGCCGGGCGCTGGAGATTGTTGCGCAGCACCGCTCGCCTGAAACACCGGTGGTGCTCGGTCGGGACATCGGCCGGCCGGGGCAGACGCTGCGCACCACGACCCTGAGCGCATTGACACCGGAACAGGTGGACATGCGCACCATGGTGTTGATCGGCTCTTCGACCACCTGCACCTTCGCCCGTGCCGGGGGCGGTGAATGGGTGTACACGCCGCGTTGGTATGGTGAAAAACCGCTGTCCTGAAAAACCCTCCGCTCATGCAATTCTCAGCGACGGGAAAGTTTGAGCGGTTGTAAGTCCGATTGAAGTTTCAATTGTTTTCCACCAGCAATAAACAATGGTCATGTCCCACAGGGCAGGGCCATTTTTTATGCCCGACGGTCGCGCCGGTCCGCTAATTATTTCGCTGCCGTTACAGCGTACTGCTGCGGTGTTATCAGATATTGCCGGGGACAAGCTTTGTATTCCTTGTTGTTTGTGTGGCGCGTATTCGCCCACTAGGGTGCTGTGTTCACAGCACTTGTCGAGTGTCGTTCAAATCAATCTACCGCTCTGCAGCGGCGCGAAAGTGTGTGCGGTCAATGAGCCATTTAATAAACAAGGAGTGTGCAATGGCTTTGAAAAACGATTATTCGTTCGGGCGAGCGTTCGTATCTGCGCAAGAGTATTCGGTGATCTCCAGGGCGTTACGGGAGTTCTCTGCCTCGGCGCAGTACCAAGCGCTGAACGACTGTTACCAGCAAGCCAGTCAAACGACCGATCCGGTGTCGTTGTTGACCCTGGCGAGCCTGTTTCAAGAGCAACTTGCAGCGCTGCTCAAACGCAAGAAAACCCCTGTCCCGGTGGCTGTCGATGACATTGCGCGCGGGCTGCAACATTATCTGTCACGGCTTTCGACGACCGTGGAAATGTTGTCGGGGCTGACCCGGCCGGTTCCGAAGGTTATCCATTTCGTTTGGGTTGGCGGCAGCGAAGTCGGGGTCAATCAGCGCGATTACATGAATATCTGGCGTCAGGTGATGGCGGCGGAGGGTTACCGCTTCAACCTTTGGTACGACAGCGATGCGTTGCTGGCTTTCGAGATGAACCGGGTCATTCTCGACAGTGCCAGGGCTGATGCGATGGCGTCCGGTGGCGCTGCACTCAAGCATGCCGGGCAACTGGCGACGATGATTGAAGACCGCGCACGGGTGTTGAAACAGCAGATGTTCGACTACCTCAGCCAGCCGAAGTGGAATGGGCGAGCCGATCAAGCGCGCATCGATCTGATGGTGCGTGCTTATGGCAAGGACCGCGCGACGCTGCGGGCTTTTCGTCAGCGCTGCCTCGACAGCCATCTGGCGATGGTTGGCGCGGATCTGCAATTACGCGATGTATCTCACGCCTTTGCCGATGACTTGCTGGCGGACGTTTACCGCCGCGAAGTGTCGATGCGCGGCAACTTTGCCGCAGCGAGCGATGTGGTGCGCTTGCAGGCAGAACTTCGTGAAGGCGGGCGTTATACCGACATGGATTATCTGCCGCCACTGCTCGATAAATTGGGCGGTGTCGATATCAGCGATTACAGTCAGACGCAAAAGATCGGTGTTCTGCAACTTCTGTTGAACAACAACCCGCAGTTGATGCCTGGACGCGATCCGCAGCATTACCCCGACAGAACCGGCAGTCTCCCAGAACAACATAAACAACTTCTCGAGGATTTTGCTCGCAGCAAACCGGACCCGCTTGAACTGTTCGTGCCGCCGCAAACCGTGGAGGCCGGCGAGAACGGCTTTCGCATGGGGCTGCAAATCGGCGAAGAAATGAATGCACATTTCATCGCCCAGCCGGGCAGCGGCATGACGATGTCGATCATGCAAGTGATTCGGCTTAATTACGACGTGCTTACTGAAGTTGAAAGACGCATGGCCAACTCGGGATCCGGGTGGGCCGACAGTGAAACCCTGACCACGGTCGCTGCGGCAGTCATCGAAGAGATGTTGGTCAGGTCGAACTTCACCAACTGGAATGAAGCTTATGCCTACCAATTGCTTAAAGCGGTTGTCACCTATTACCAGGACGGCATTCGTAATGACGCGGGAGGCACGGTAACGCTCACCGGCCCCGGCGCGGCCCTCGCCGGATTGCATGAATACATTGAAGCCAATTGCGATCCGTTTTTCACTCGTCAGGTGCTGGCGCAACAGCGTTTGCGCGAGGGCTACAACGTCAATACCGAAGAGGAAACCATTTCCGGCTGGATCGTCAGGGGCACGGAAAAGGACTGGCTGGAGATGGAACACGCCCGGTGGGCCGAGGGCAAGCTGAAATCCCGTTATGCCGGACGCTTGTCCGACCTGCTCAGTGATCGAAGCCTGACCTTCGAGCGCGGCTGGCCCGTTGTCGAGGGCAAACCGGTGCTGTTGACCGCGGTGCTGCAACGTTTGATGGATGATCTGGGCGAGCCGTTCATTCGAGCGATGCGAGACAAGCTGAGCGGGGAGGTTACCTTCGATCAAACCGTGGTCATCGACTTCGACACCCGCCAACAGGTGCTGGCGCAAGGACCTGTCGTGGTGCCGACCTCCCGTGGCGCGGATTCCGTCAGCCATCTCAACGAACTGTTCAGCCGCATCGCCCACGGAACGCTGCCGCTGGAGCAACTGAGCCCCACAATGCGGGTCGTGCTCGGCGGCATTTTCGGCGCGACGAGCGTGGACGATGGCGGGTTCGCCGATACCTGGCAACAGGTGCGCGACCTGGCCATCGCCACCGACCGCGACGGCACTTTCGCGCGCTACGATGCGATTGAAAAAGCCGTGCGCCAGCGCCGCTCGGCGGCGTTCGAGAACGGGCTGGAACGCGACCTGCCGACGGCCACATCGACGACCCGCGAACTCAAGGTGCAAGCCATGTCCGAGCCGCTGACGCTGCGCCAGTGGGGCGAGCGTATCGGCCAGATCAAGCGCAGCGCCCGGCAGGAGTTCCGCACGCAGATCTTGCAGCGCAGCGGCCAGGTGCGTGACGTCTTTTTCAAGGCTGGCGCGGTGTCGGTCAAGCAGTTGCCGCAGGATCTGTTGCAGCACAACGCAGGCGACCCGGGGCGTCGCTGTTATCCGCTGGTGCTGCTGATGGGCGCCGCCGTTGCAACTGGCGAGCCGGCGGAGCGGGCGTTGGTCGGGCATGTCGCCAGCGCCAGCGCGAGTCCCGACGAACTTGGCTCGCGGGCGTTGCGCAGTGCGCTGGACGAACTGCGCGCCTTGCCCACCGGCGAGGTCGGCAGCGCTCGCGGCGTGCAGCGCATGGACAGCATCATCGCCGCGCTGGACGCCAGTGCGGCACCTGCGGTGCTGCTGCTCGACACCGGCGACCACGCCCTGCTGCTGGCCAAAGTGCGAACCGGTGAGCACGCGGCCTATCGCTTCTACGACCCCAACTTTGCTCTCTATGGGTTTGCCGATGGTGCGCAGTTGCAGCGTGGCGTAGAGCATTATCTGAGCGCAGACGATAACGCGCTGGCGAAGCTTTACGGTCTGGGCGATGCGGCCAATGCGCCATTCAACGTGATCGAACTGGACACCTCGGCGATCGCCGAACGCAGGCTGTCATCGGATCTGCGCGTGGACAGTTTTCTGCACAACGCTGCACTGGCCGATCCGCAGGGAGCGTCGATCTGGCACAAGCAAGCGCTGGCCCGTACCCGATCTCTTGGCGAAAACGCTCGACTGGGCGCCAGTCTCGCGCAACTGGACGCACGCTACTGGGCCAGCGAGTTCGAGCAGGCGACCGAGCGCTTGCGCCTTGAGCACAAGGTGGCGGGTGATTACGTGCCGTTGCTCGATACCCTCGGCAACAAAGCCGACGGCGGCCACAGCATTACCCTGATCGATCCGCGCAATGCGCAAAACACCCTGACGGTGATCACCCGCGATTCGCGCTTTCAGAAAATCAGGCAATACGTCGAACGACTCGTGCAGGGCGGTGCGGCCAGGCCCGGGCAGACGGCTGACCACGACGGTGGCAGCCGGCTGAGTTTCGCCTTTGCGATCCAGACGCTGATCAGTGAAATGCGCCAGCGCGATT
>NZ_JBAWKM010000027.1:14026-50857 GCF_037095675.1 Pseudomonas sp. CCNWLW23
GGCGATACCGTGCCGGCGCTGACCGTTGCTCTGCAGATCCAGGTGTACGTCAGTTATTCACAGCTGGGCTTTGGTGTCGCCAGCGATGCTGCGCAGATCGTCCAACTGGTGCGTCAGGTAGCAGCGGCCGAGCGGGCGTTGCAGCAGGGCTCATTCGCCGCACGCCTGGCAGGACAGGCCGCCACGGGCGTTGGTGTGGCATTTTCCGTGGCCAATATCGGCTTCGACATCTACAACCTGACGCAGGCAGAGAATCATGAGCAGCGAGCGCGGTTCTCCACGTCCCTGGCGTTCAACACGGCCGCGCTGGGTCTGGATCTTGTCGCCCTGGCAGCGGGCGGAACGGTGGCCGCGGTCGCCGCAGCGCTGGCTGTGCCGCTACTGGGCGTGGGTATCGGGGTCACCGCGATTGCCAGCAATCTCGGGCAGATCATGGACAAGGCTGCGGCCATCGGCGAGCACCTCTCGCAGATTCACGACGCTTATCAGCAATCTTACGAACGCGCTGGTGCGGTCTTGCAGTTCCCCGCTCTGGCCGTGATAACCGAGGTGGATCTGCACAGCAGGAGGGTGGCGTTCGAGGGGCAGAAGTTTTACCCCTGCAAGGGCAGTGCGCTGGAGCTGCCGCAGTACGACGATGATCCAGCCAGGCGACATGCCGCGATCAACATCCCCAGAGCCTTTCAACGGCCTGCTGTCGGCAGCGTCTGGGGGACCTTGCCCGAGGCGCTGGTGCTGCCCTGTTCACCCGTCTGTTACTACGGCTACGAATATCAGCTCGGCAGCGCCGGGGCCGTGCCTTTTTCCACGACCCGCTATCCGCGGTTGCATGACCGTCTGGCACATCAGCTGGAATATGACGCGCTCGGTAACCGGGTGTTTTACCTGTTCAGCACGCCGTTTGCGCCACACATCCTTTACAAGCTGCATCCGGTCTTCATGGCCACGACGATCAAGGTGCAGTTGAGCGCTGAGGTCAGCCAACTGGTGGTTCCGGACCTGCCACCAGAGTGGCGCGAGAAGATTGCCTACCGGATCACCGCGCCGCAGGGGCAATACCGGATTCGATTGGTGCCAGGCCTGCTGGCGGTGAATTTCGAACAAGCGCAGGGCTGGGAACGGGTGACGTGGACGGTGCAAGCGTCCTGGGCCCGGGTCGAGCAGGTCAGATTTCGGGAAAAGCCACGTGACAGCATCGACAGCGCACCTGACATGCTGGTCGATGGCGTGGTGTTGAATCGTTTCGACGGTGTCATCGAGCTGGCCGAGGGGCTGTTCCGGATCGACTGGGCAGGCCTCAGCCTGCATCTGATCGGTGTTGTTCTCGACTACGAAAACGAAGCTGCGGATCAGCTGCGCAGCGCCGACATGACAGCCAGCGGCATCCCGGCGCCGGTTCAGCGCTATCTGCGCGCTCAGGTCACCAGCGGGCAATTGACCGCAGCGTATTTGCCGTTGCGTAACTTCAGAGTGCCGTTCAATTCGCCGGGCCAACCAGTGGTGACCACCGGCTATTACGACACTGCGCGGGACCGGGTGCTGTTCGCACGTAACCTGCCGCAGGAGGTCAATGAGGGCGTGGTTCTGGCAGGCGTCAGCGCCCGCCATGCGTGGTTCTACCATCCCGATCATCCATCGCTGTGGCGGGTCGATGTGCTGACCGGTACTGTCCAGCATCGCTACCGACTGAAAAATCCGCGTATGGGATCGACGATCATTGGCTGCCAACAACAAGCCGATGGTGCGCTGCGGATTGTGCAGAAGCTGACGGCAGAAGCGTTGCATGGCACCACCACCATCGAGTATCGGATCACCGGTCGGGATGTGGAGCTGACGGCTTGCAAGATCACTTTCGCGGCAGAGGATTATCGGTTCGAACCGCGCGAAGCGCTTCGACAAATCGATGCCCCGTTCAGGCGCGAATCGCCAGATACGGCCGCCAGCAGCAGCGGCTGGTCTTATGCTCCGTTCATTGTCGTGGAAGGCTATGCCGGGTTGCGTCGGCGCGACCGGGCGTGGCTGAACAAGGCGACGGGCAAGTGCATTCAGGCCGGGCAGGACCGGTCCTGGCCCGAGGACTTGTTGATGCTGGTGCCGTCCAGCTCGGAAAACAACGCGGTGCTGTTCTATAGCCCGCAGGAGCGGACGATCAGCCGCGGCATCGAACCCCGTGCCGGTCATTGGCAGAATGTGGTGATCGAGCGCGATGTGGTGGAGGTCACTCAGACCAATCAGCGTTTCATCGCCACCAAGGACGACGGCCGACTGTTCGAAATCGATATCGTCGACGTGCCGGCAGCGGCAGCGATCGACGACGCGATTGTGTTTCAGTACGGGGTACCTTCCCTTGCCCATAGAAGCGATGAGGCGTGGCTCGATCAGGCCGATAAGCCCTCGATTCTGCGGTTCGCCGGTGTCGGGCAGCGTTGGCTGCAGCGACATCCCGATTGGTTGAGCGCATTGCCCGCGCTGGCCACGAAAGCGCCGTTGCTGCCGTTGCCGATCTTCGGTTTACGTGATGTGGCAGGTCAGGCGTTCCTGGCGGCATGGTGTGTCGATGGCAGAATCGCTGTGGCTGATATCGGTCAGGGCAAGGAGCTGGCGCTGCTCGGTCTGACCACGGATAACAGCGCCTTCTGGTTGCTTGAAATCAGCACCGGACAACTTTATCGCCAGCCGCTGATGGCGATCGAAGCACTGCGGGGAGTGTTCGCTGAGGACCATCGTTTGCTGAAACCGCAGGCGCTCGGCAGGCCTGAAAAGGTCTGGACGTCATGGACTTTTGCTGAGGTGCGACGCCAGGGTGAAGGGCTGGTCGCGCAGACCCTCGACGGGGTGCATCTGCAATTGCTGGATAACCAGCCGGCAATGATCGTTGGCGTGGAAAATCGCTGGTCTCATGTGCCGGGTCAGAGTGATGAACAGTTACGTGCACGCTTGCGAGCGTTGTTGCACGGACATGCCCACGCGCCTGTCATACAAGTGGCAAGTGCAACCGGACGCTACCTGTATTACCTGCCGCAACTTGACCGGCTGTTCGATCTGGCCGGGCGCAGCGACGGGCAGTGGTCGGCATTTCTCGGTACGCGCGGGTCGAAGCAGCCGATGCTGTTCGACCCGGTCGACCAGTTGATTTTCAGCGCCGGCCCGAATGACGGCGTCTGGCTGCCCGACAGTTATGCCCAGCGCGACGCCGAAGTCCTGGCGCTCGAGGTGGGTGATGACATGACAGAGATCGAGCCATTGCTGCCCGAAGGCGTCGCCAGGCTGCTGCTGGCTTACGGTGCGCAGACCTCGGGTTATCGGCTGTCGCAAGCGTCCTTCCAGCGCCTGGACTGCATCGTGATCGATGGGCGACAGGCTTCGGATGCTGAAACGGCAGAACCTTGCCTGCTGGATCTGGATCTGGACGAGTGCGGGCATTGGTGGATGTCGCGGGTCGATGACGATGTGGTACTGACCGATCCGGACTCCGGACACAGTCTGATCGTGCGTAATTTCGACGGACAACGCCCACTGCTACTGATGCTGCCCATCGCCGGGCGGCCACATACCTTGACGCTGGCTCAAGGGCTGCAAGCCTTCGCCACTGCGCGCGGTGTCGAGGCAACGGTCAGCCTGACAGCGGTGATCGCAGCGCTGCGCTGAGGCCGCCATGCACAACAAAACGCCGCGAACGGTGACCGTACGCGGCGTTTGTTGTGGCGGTTGCACTGCGACAATGCTCAAGGCACCAGATAACCCTTCACACCGGTAAAGATGATTTGCGCTGCCAGCGCGCAAACGAACAATCCCATCAAGCGGCTGACAATCTGCAAGCCCTGATCGCCGAGAATCCGCTCGATGCGATTGGACAGGTACAGCACCACACCGACAGTGAAACTGGCGAGCGCAATACTCATGATTGCGGTGAGCTTGTCGTCCCAGTGCGGCTGGCTGACGCCCATTACCAGCAAGGCGCCGATGGTGCCGGGGCCGACCGTCAGCGGAATGGTCAGCGGCACGATGGTCACATCCTGCTGCACGTTATCGGCCTGCACCGCCGGTTTGCCCTGAGCCATGCCCAGCGCGGAAATGAACAACACGCTGCCGGCACCGATGCGGAAGGCGTCCACGGTGATGCCGAAGACATCGAAAATCACCCGCCCAAACAAATACAGCAGAACACTGGAAATCAGTGTGGCGAGGGCGACCTTCCACGCCAGACGCCGCTGTTCCTTGCGCGAATAGCCACGGGTCAGGCTGATAAAGCAGGACAACACGAAGAACGGGCTGTAGAGCACCAGCATCTTCAGATAAACGCTGAACAACACATGGAGCATGATGCAAGCTCACTGGCGATGGAGTCGGGGGGAGTCTATCAGGCACCGGACAATCTGTCGGTTTACGACGGCTGGGTCGTGGCCCGGTTCTGCTGATCGCGTTCGGCGACCCAATGCTCGATCAGTTCACGCAGTTGCGACAGCTCCACCGGTTTGGACATGTGCCCGTCCATGCCGGCCTGGCGGGCGCGTTCTTTATGTTCGGCGAGAATGTGCGCGGTGAGGGCGACGATCGGTGTGCGGATGCGCTGATTGCTGACTTCCCAGGCGCGCAGTTGCTGCGTCGCGGAGAAGCCATCGAGGATCGGCATTTCGCAGTCCATCAGCACCAGGTCGTAACGTTGAGCCTTCATCGCTTGCAGCGCTTCTTCGCCATTGCTCGCGGTGTCCGGTTGCAGATTGAGCTTGCCGAGCATGCCGCGAATCACTTTGGTCGAAATGGTGTTGTCTTCGGCGACGAGGATGCGGAAGTCGCTCGGCACCTTGGCCGCTGTGGCCGCCGTAACGACTTGCGGCTGGAACACCACCTGGCCCTTGTTGCGCTGATTGAGTTCGTCCGCCAGCGTGGTCTTGAGCGTATAACCGGCCACCGGTTTGGCCAGAATCCGTTTGATCCCGGAGTTGCGCGCAATGATCTTGCTCGGCGCGTTGCTGATGCCGGTGAGCATGATCAGCAGAATGTCGTGGTTCAGGCTCGGGTCTTCCTTGATCTTCGCTGCCAGTTGCATGCCGGTCATGCCGGGCATGTTCTGGTCGAGCAGGACCACGTCGAAGTAATCGCGCAGGTGCGCCTTGGTGCGCAGCAGCGCCAGCGCTTCCTTGCCCGACGGCACGGCGCTGACATTCAGGCCCCAGGCGCTGCATTGCTGTACCAGCACTTTGCGACAGGTGTCGTTATCGTCGACTACCAGCACCCGTGCGCCTTGCAGCGGACTGTCCAGATCGGAGGTCGGATGTTCGAGGCGATCCGGGTCCAGCGGCAAGGTCAGCCACAAAGTGCTGCCCTGGGTGGCGCCGCTCTTGATGCCGAACTCGCCTTGCATCAGACGAATCAGTTGGCGCGCAATCACCAGGCCGAGATTGCCGCCCAGGCGATTGGCCGAGAGGAAGTGCTTGCTGTGCAGCTCGGCGTGCAGAAGCGCCTCGCGCTCTTCCGGCTCCATCGGCACGCCGCTGTCCTGCACGGCAATGCGCAGGCGCGGTTTGCTGCTGCGCTCGTCCAGGGCAACGACGATCAGCACTTCGCCTTCTTCGGTTTTCTTCAGGGCGTTTTCCAGCAGGCTCAGCAAGGTCTGGCGCAGGCGCGTCGGATCGCCGCTGATTACCCGTGGCACTTGCGGCTGGATGAAGCTGATCAGCTCGACGTTCTGTTGCTCGGCCTTGGCCCGGTAGATGCTCAGGCAATCATCGATCAAGGCGTTGAGGTCGAACTGCACGTCATCGAGTTCGATCTGCCCGGATTCGAGCTTGGAGATGTCGAGGATCTCGTTGATCAGCGTCAGCAGTTCGTTGCCGGCGCTGTGGATGGTCTGCACGTAATCGCGTTGCTTGACCGACAGCGGCGTGCCCAGCAGCAGCTCGGTCATGCCCAGTACACCGTTCATCGGTGTGCGGATTTCGTGGCTGATCTTGGCGAGGAATTCGGCTTTGGCGTTGATTTCGGCGTTGCTTGCCGCGAGGTCGCGGCTGATGCTGAAACGGCTTTCGGTGATGCTGCGCTGTCGCTCGCCCAAGGCAATGCTCATCAGCAGGCCACTGATGCAGATGAACACCATCAGCGTCATGATCAGGCCTTGCGGCGTGACCAGTGTCAGCCCCAGCAGCGCCGGCAGGATAACCAGCGTGCCGATGTTGAACACGACCATGGCGGCGACGAACAGACGCGCCGGGCGATAGCCTTTTTGCCAGTGATAGAAGCCCACCAGCAACATGCTCAGGCCGGCCAGTGCGACCAGTGCGTAGGTGATGATGTTCAGCGGCAAGGTGTTGACGAACAGCAGCAACAGGCTGCACGTGACGATCAACAGAATGTCGCCCCACAGCAGTTTGTTCAGCGCGTGCTGGCCCAGTGGCGCAAAGAAGCGCAGGGCGAACATCAACCCGGCTGGAGCCGTCAGCAGCAATGCCAGATAAGCGCCCGGCGTCTGAATGGCTTGCCAGTTTGGCAGCCACGGACCGGCGAGGTTGAGCAACAGGAACAGACTCAGCCCCAGCAGGCCCTCACAGATCGCCAGCCACAGACTGCTGCGCGAGCGCGAGTAGGCGTAGCGCACCAGGTTGTGCAGCAGGAGCATGGCGAGGCAGCCGAACAGCAGGCCGAAAATCAGCGTCTGCTTCTGATCGGCGGCGCCTTCGATTGCCGCTTGCAGGGTGATGTGCGGGCGCAGCTGATGGCCGGAGACCATGCGTACGTAGACGTCCAGCGGTTTGTCGGCCTGGGGCAGCGGCAGCATGAAATCGCTGCTCGGCAATGGATGTTCGGCCTGGGGCCGTTCGTTGCCGGTATTGCGTTGCTCGATCAGCCGGTCGCCGTCGAGCACGTAGAGATTGAGTTGGGACAGGTCGGGGGCAAAGATGCGCAGCACTTGTTCGTGCTTGCCCGGCGCCAGTTTGAAGCGCAGCCACAGGGCGCCGTCGGGTTCGGCCGCGGTCAGGCGGTCAAGCTCGATGGGGCTGAATTGATTGGTGTAGCGAGCGGAGCGGATGTCGCTCAGTTGCAGGATGCCCTGATCGTCAAGCAATACCGACCAGCCACTGCCTTGCGCGGCCTGGGCCGGGAGCGTGCAGAGCAAGGTCATCAGCGTGACGGTGAAGCTTATGGCAATCCTGAGCCAGCGCACGGCGAAATCCCTTCGTAGGTTGATGCCAGAATATAACGATGCGCGACGACCGAACAGCCCGGCGAGGAATGGCATCCCGCGCCGGGCCTGATGGATCGCTTACTCCTGGGTTTCGCCGCGTTCACGGGCAATGGCGCGGTAGCCGATGTCCTTGCGGTAGAAGCAGCCTTCCCAGTCGATGGCAGCGGCAAGTTTGTAGGCTTGCTGCTGAGCTTCACCGACGGTGGCGCCCATGGCAGTGGCACACAGTACACGACCACCGGCAGTAACGACCTGACCGTCTTTCAGTGCGGTGCCGGCTTGGAATACTTTGCCTTCCAGAGTTGCCGCCGCGTCCAGACCGTTGATCGCTGCGCCTTTGGCGTAGTCGCCCGGGTAGCCGCCAGCGGCCAGCACGATGCCAACGCTCGGACGCGGATCCCATTGCGCTTCAATCTTGTCCAGCGCTTGCGCCAATGCGGCTTCGACCAGCAGCACCAGGCTCGATTGCAGACGCAGCATCACCGGTTGGGTTTCCGGATCGCCGAAGCGGCAGTTGAACTCGATGACTTTCGGGTTACCGGCCTTGTCGATCATCAGACCGGCATAGAGGAAACCAGTGTAGACGTTGCCTTCGTCGGCCATGCCGCGCACGGTCGGCCAGATCACCTGATCCATCACGCGCTGATGCACGTCGGCGGTGACCACCGGGGCAGGGGAGTAGGCGCCCATGCCGCCGGTGTTCGGGCCGCTGTCGCCGTCGCCGACGCGTTTGTGGTCCTGGCTGGTGGCCATCGGCAGCACGTTCTTGCCGTCGACCATGACGATGAACGAGGCTTCTTCGCCGTCGAGGAATTCTTCGATCACCACACGTGAACCGGCGTCGCCAAACGAGTTGCCGGCGAGCATGTCACGCACGGCGTCTTCGGCTTCGGTCAGGGTCATGGCGACGATCACGCCTTTGCCGGCAGCCAGGCCATCGGCCTTGATCACGATAGGCGCGCCTTTCTCACGCAGATAAGCCAGGGCCGGCTCGATCTCGGTGAAGTTCTGGTAATCGGCGGTCGGGATCTTGTGGCGCGCGAGGAAATCCTTGGTGAAGGCTTTCGAGCCTTCCAGTTGCGCAGCACCGGCGGTCGGACCGAAGCAGTCCAGGCCACGGGAGCGGAACAGATCGACCACGCCAGCCACGAGCGGCACTTCCGGGCCGACGATGGTCAGGGAAACGTTTTTCTCGGCGAAGTCAGCCAATTGCTCCAGCGCCAGCACGTCGATGGCGACGTTCTCGCACTTGGCTTCAATGGCAGTGCCAGCGTTGCCCGGTGCAACGAAAACCTTCTGCACACGCGGATCCTGAGCCACTTTCCAGGCCAGAGCATGTTCACGGCCACCGCTGCCAATGATCAAAACATTCATTTCAAAAACCTCGGATGACGCTAATTCTGTGGGGGCTGATCGTTCCCACGCTCCGCGTGGGAATGCCTCTACGGACGCTCCGCGTCCGAGGGACGCGGAGCGTCCCAGGCTGCGTGCCCACGCGGAGCGTGGGTACGATCAAGCAAAATAATCAGTGACGGAAGTGGCGCATGCCGGTGAATACCATTGCGATGCCGGCTTCATCAGCAGCAGCAATCACTTCGTTGTCACGCATCGAACCGCCCGGCTGGATCACCGCAGTGATGCCAACCTTGGCCGCGTTGTCGAGGCCGTCGCGGAACGGGAAGAATGCATCGGACGCCATGACCGAACCGGCGACCTGCAAACCGGCGTGCTCAGCCTTGATCGCGGCGATGCGGGCCGAGTTGACGCGGCTCATCTGGCCGGCGCCGACACCGATGGTCTGGCGATTCTTGGCGTAGACGATGGCGTTGGATTTGACGTACTTGGCGACTTTCCAAGCGAAGATCAGATCGTGGATTTCCTGTTCGGTCGGCGCGCGTTTGGTCACCACTTTCAGGTCGTCGGCGCTGATCATGCCGATATCGCGGCTCTGCACCAGCAGGCCACCGTTGACGCGTTTGTAGTCCCAGGCAGCGGCGCGGTCAGCCGACCACTCGCCGCAGGCCAGCAGGCGTACGTTGGCTTTCGCGGCAACGATGGCACGGGCTTCTTCGCTGACCGATGGGGCAATGATCACTTCAACGAACTGACGCTCGACGATCGCTTTGGCGGTCTCGGCATCCAGTTCACGGTTGAAAGCGATGATGCCGCCGAACGCCGACTCGGTGTCGGTGGCGTAGGCCAGTTCGTAAGCCTGACGGATGCCGCCTTCAGCGTCCGGGCTGACCGCCACGCCGCACGGGTTGGCGTGCTTGACGATCACGCAGGCTGGCTTGACGAAACTCTTCACGCATTCCAGCGCAGCGTCGGTGTCGGCGACGTTGTTGTAGGACAGTTCTTTGCCTTGCAGCTGGGTCGCGGTGGCGATGCCGACTTCGGCCGGCCTGGCTTCCACGTAGAACGCCGCGCTCTGGTGCGGGTTCTCGCCGTAGCGCATTTCCTGAGCCTTGATGAACTGGCTGTTGAAGGTGCGCGGGAATTCGCTGCGACCTTCAGTGCTCAAGGTTTCAGCGGCCTGGTTCACGGTGCCCATGTAGTTGGCGATCATGCCGTCGTAGGCGGCGGTGTGTTCGAAGGCCTTGAGCATCAGGTCAAAACGCTGAGCGTAGGTCAGGCCGCCGGCCTTGAGGTTTTCCAGGACGTTGGCGTAATCGCTGGCATTCACCACGATGGCCACGTCTTTGTGGTTTTTCGCTGCCGAACGGACCATGGTCGGCCCGCCGATATCGATGTTCTCGATGGCGGTCGGCAGGTCGCAGCCTGGCTTGTTGATGGTTGCTTCGAACGGGTACAGGTTGACCGCTACCAGATCGATCGGCTTGATGCCGTGCTCGTTCATGATCGCGTCGTCGATACCGCGACGACCGAGGATGCCGCCGTGGATTTTCGGGTGCAGGGTTTTCACCCGACCGTCCATCATCTCGGCGAAACCGGTGTAATCCGCGACTTCCACTGCGGCAACGCCGTTGTCACGCAGCAGCTTGAACGTTCCGCCGGTGGAGAGGATCTCGACGCCCAGAGCTTCGAGCTCCTTGGCGAATTCGAGGATCCCGGTCTTGTCGGAAACGCTGATCAAGGCGCGGCGGATCGGCAGGCGGGTAGTCTGGTCGGTCATCTCAATTTCCATCAAAAGCAAAGGAAGTCAGCAAAAAAGGCGACCGTTTTTTACGCGGGCGCCTTTCTGGTTTGATTGAATGCTTACAGCAGATCGTACTGCTTGAGTTTCTTGCGCAGCGTGCCGCGGTTCAGTCCCAGCAGCTCACTGGCCTTGGTCTGGTTGCCCTTGACGTAGTTCATCACGCTTTCGAGCAGGGGCGCCTCGACTTCGGACAGCACCAGGTTGTACACATCCGTGACGGACGCGCCCTCAAGGTGGGCGAAATAATTGTGCAGCGCCTTCTCGACACTCCCGCGAAGGGTCTGGCCTTCTTCGCTCGGCGTGTTGAGGTGCTGTTTCAAATTCACGTTGTCGCTCACGGGTGTTGTTCCACTCACTAAAGTCTCGGTCATCATCGTCATGCGGCCACCCCTTCTTCGTCCCCTGTCAGGCTCTTGTAACGCTCGGCGAAGAACTCCCGAACGTCGGCGCATTGTGTTTCCGTACCATCCAAACGATTGAAACGGGCGCGAAACTCCCTGGCGCCCGGCAAGGTTGCGAGATACCAGCCCACATGCTTGCGGGCAATGCGCACGCCCATCACGTCGCCATAGAAGGCGTGAAGGGCAGCCAGATGCTCCAGCAGGATGCGTTCCACTTCGCTCAGTTCCGGCGCGGGCAATTTCTCGCCGGTGCGCAGGAAGTGATCGATCTCGCGAAAAATCCATGGCCGCCCTTGAGCGGCCCGGCCTATCAGCAGGCCATCGGCACCGGTGGCATCAAGCACGTATCGGGCCTTTTCCGGCGAATCGATATCGCCATTGGCAAACACCGGGATCGACACCGCCTGCTTGATCGCGGCAATCGTGTCGTACTCGGCTTCCCCTGTGTACAGATCGGCGCGCGTACGGCCATGTACGGCCAGCGCTGTGATCCCGGCCTGTTCGGCGATCTTCGCCACGTTCAGACCGTTCTTGTTCTCGCGATCCCAGCCGGTGCGGATCTTCAGGGTGACCGGCACATCAACCGCGGCCACTACGGCCTGCAGGATCTCGGTCACCAGTGCTTCGTCTTTCAGCAACGCGGAGCCGGCGGCCTTGTTGCAGACCTTCTTTGCCGGGCAACCCATGTTGATATCGATAATCTGTGCGCCCAACTCGACGTTGGCCCGTGCCGCATCGGCCAGCATCTGCGCGTCGCCACCGGCGATCTGCACCGAGCGCGGCTCGGGATCGCCTTCGTGGATCATGCGCATGCGCGACTTGCGGGTATTCCACAGGCTCATGTCGCTGGTGACCATTTCCGAGACTACAAGCCCTGCGCCCAGACGCTTGCACAGCTGACGAAAGGGCTGGTCGGTGACGCCCGCCATCGGGGCGAGAATCAAACCGTTCTGCAATGTATATGGGCCGATGCGTACCGCCGACATAGGACTTCCCTGAAGTGGGGCCGGATCATGAGAGTTCGAAAAAGGGTGGGCATGATACCCGCTCTCGATGACTGGTTAAAGGCTGAATTGAACAAAATCTGAACAGTTATTCTGTTATCGCCAACGGTTTGGTCGGCTGCGATCAGTCAGAAAAATGCCGTCAATCGGGAAACGCTGAAGCGGTTCATTCCGGTGAGTGGAAGTTCAGGCTGTAATTCACCGCTTTCGGCCCCGGATCGAGAATATCCAGGGCGATGTGGATCGGCGTCTGCGGCGGCATTTCCGCGAGGCCCTCGAGATCGCCGCTCAGGTACTCGCCGGCTTTGAAGCGACGACTGGCGATCAAATGACCGTTGAGGTCGGCGAAGCGCAGTTCGAGCAAGGGGAACGGCTGGGAAAACGTCGCTCGGTTGTAAATGATCGCATCGACCACCAGTGCCCCGCTGAACTCGGGATGGCTGCGCACCACCAGGTTGCTGCTCTTGATTTTGCCGATATCGACCTTGGACGGCACGGTGCAGCCGATCTGCGGGCAGATCTGCTGGAACCACGGTCGGTATTGATCCTGCCGCGCCAGTTCCTCGAAGTGATAGGCAACGTACTGAGCGGCAAGGCCGGCGGCGGCCAATACCACCAGCACCAGCCAGAGCAGGCGCCGGCCCCAGGGCGAGCGGCGTTGCTGCCAGTCCAGTTGCAGCGGGTCGTCGGTCAGATCCTGCAGGACCTCGGCGCGCACGCCGGGCTCGGCCCGTTCGCGTTTTTTGCGCGGCGAAGTGATCAATGGCAGATCGTCGTCATCGCTGTCGTCGCTGGCCGAGAAGCGTTCGCGGCGGGCGGCCGGGTCAATCGGATCATGCAGGCGCAGTTGCGGGATCGGCGGCTCGTCATCCAGATCCACCGGTTCCAGTGATAACGAGGGTTCGGTGCGCTCGGGTTCGAGGGTTTCGACGCCGTCGATATCCGGTTCGACATCCGGCGCTGCGCTGCGCTCATCGGCAGGTTCGCTGAACAGGCTGTCGGGCCATGTGCCTTCGTCCGGTTCCGGGCTGTCGCGCCGGGCGCTCAAGGATTCTTCGCGGGTACGGCCGAATTCGGCGGCCGGCTGGATTTCGCGCTGTTCGAGGCGGGCGAGTTCTTCGTCCAGATCGAGGCTGTCCAGATCCAGTTCCGACGCGCTCCATTGCTTCTGGCTGATGGCGCGCGGTGCGGGGATCTGTTCGACGACCGCAGAATCGCTGACAGGCGCGGGCGCTTCAGGCAGCGCTGGTGCGAGCGGCGTCACCGTGTCCTTGCCAGAATGTTGCTCGAGCAGCTGCTTGGCGGCATTGAACACTTGCAGGCAGGAGCCGCAACGAACCACACCACGCGCCACGCTCAACTGAGCATGGTTGACGCGGAAACTGGTCTGGCAATGCGGGCATTGGGTGACGAAACTGTCGGTCATGCGGCGATCCGGTTCAGGCAAGCGGTCATTTTAGCGCCGACGCCCGGTGATGCGCACCCAGCCGTCGCGATTGGCGATCGGGTCGAGCTCGAAGTCCTGCGCATAAGCTGCCGCTACTTCTTCGCCCTGCTCGGCGAGAATGCCCGACAGCGCCAGGCGCCCACCGCTCTTGACCAGGCTGGACAGCTGCGGTGCCAGCGACACCAGCGGGCCGGCGAGAATATTGGCCACCAGCACGTCGGCCGGAACCGGCGGCAGATCCTCGGGCAGGTACAGCGGGAACAGCTCATCGGCAATGTTGTTGCGCCCGGCGTTGTCGCGCGAGGCTTCCAGTGCCTGTACGTCGATGTCGGTGCCCACGGCTTCCTTGGCGCCGAGCAGCAGGGCGGCAATCGCCAGAATCCCCGAGCCACAGCCGAAATCCAGCACGTGGCAGTCTTTCAGATCCTGACCGTCGAGCCATTCCAGGCACAGTGCGGTGGTCGGGTGAGTGCCGGTGCCGAACGCCAGGCCCGGGTCCAGCAGCAGATTGACCGCGTCAGGCTCGGGTGCGGCGTGCCAGCTCGGCACGATCCACAGGCGCTGGCCGAAACGCATCGGCTCGAAACCGTCCATCCAGCTGCGTTCCCAGTCCTGATCTTCGATGACTTCGCTGTGGTGCTCGGGCAACGGGCTGCCGGTCAGCAATTCCAGATGGGCCAGCACCGGTTCCGGTTCGGTACCGCCTTCGAACAGCGCCAGCAAGTGGGTGTGCGACCACAGCGGCGTGGTGTTGAGTTCCGGTTCGAAGATCGGCTGGTCTTCGGCGTCCATGAAAGTCACCGACACGGCGCCGACTTCGAGGAATGCGTCCTCGTAGGTTTCGGCTTGTTCCGGGGTGATGGCGAGACGGACTTGCAGCCAAGGCATGGCGGGCACCTTTGAAAATCTGTGGGGCAGCCCGAAGCTGCAAAAGCGCGCAGTTTACGCCAGGTCGCCGGCAAAGTGGACACACCGCTTGGCTGTTACACATTCGCGGCCGCGATATACATATGTATGGCCTGAGCACTTTTGTCGGCAAATAGAGTGAGCGCTCATCTCTACGCAACAAAAGGCTGGACGACATGGCGGATCAACAAGGGACTGTAGAAGAAAAACCACCGATAGCCGCTGCGTCTACGGGGTCGGTGCAGGAGATCCTCCTGCGCATCACGCGCTGGCAGGTGATGATCGACAAGCGCTTGAACAGCCAGATGACGTTGCTCGAGGCGCTGGAGCATTTCGCATTGACTGAACTGCGCAGGCATTACCCGGACGGCCATTTCGCCCCGGGCTTTGTGGTTGCCCTGCTTGACGCCATTCTGCAAAAGCTTATCGACGGCCGGCCAGTCATGTTCCTGGCGCTCCAGGACGCGCCATTTCGCTGGCCTGGGGGCGCCGATCCCGGTTTGCCGTCCAGCCGTCATGAGCATGTGATCCGGACGGTGGATAGCGTTTCGTTGCACTTTCTCGACCAGTACAAAAAATACCTGCGAGAGCATTGGGCGACAAAAGGGCGGGAGGCGTTGTTCGATCGCCTGATCAAACGCAAGCTGCGGCGCTATATCAAAGACATCGAGTTGCTGTTGCGCGGTGACCAACTGGCGGGCCTGACACTGGATCAATTGCGCAGCAAAATCGACCGGGTGCAGGCCCGCAGCACGCGTCGGTATCGATTGACTGCCCTGGCAACCGGTGCAGAGAAAAAGATTCTCGAGGCGCATTCCTTCGCGCAACTGCCGTCATGGATGAAGGCGCTGAAGGAGCCGGATCGCGCCTTGTTGCGTGATTATCAGGAGCAGACCTCACTGGCCCAGGCAGCGCTCGATGACCTGCTGCTGGGCTACGGCTCGTTGCGCGACTTTGCCCGCCAGCAGGCCATCGAATACATTCAGCTCAAGCTCGACATGACGGTTGAACCAGACCGGATCGACGTGAGGCTCAGATGGCGCTCGGCGGTCGGTGAGCCGATCCACAATCGCAGCCTCAGTGATCTGCTGGCATGCGGGCCGATCGGGCAGGACTTCGCAGCGGTACTGGAGATCAGCAGTCCTGCGCCATTGCGCAACCAGTCAATGAAGCCGACATTCATTGCCGACATGCTGGCGGAACAGGATTATCCGGCGGACTACCTGCGAGCCCTCGCCGAGCAGTACCAGCGCACGGAAGTGCAAAAGGCACTTGTCGACTGGTTTGCCGCACGGCTTCGGCAGAGCGCATTCGTCGCGCGCTGCGCAGCTCATCTGTCGGATTCCGACCATGAGCGTCTCGAGCAGATGTGGTCTGGGCAAACCACAAAGAAACCGTTGCAAGTGGCCGCATTGACACTGCCCAACGGCATGCAATGCGCCGATCTTCTGGTGTTCTACCAGGCAGAGACTGAGCAAACGGTGAATAATCTGGTGCTGTACGCGCCCAACAAGCCGGACGGTCAAGAGTGGGTCCGGTTGCCTTCGATCGCGGCGTTGACCGGCGAAGTATGGAGCTGGACGCAGAGCGAATCCGGTCGTGAGTATCTGTTGCAGCAGCTTTCGCCGGCTGCACATCACCCTGCACGGGATTATCTGTTGGCCGCTGCGGCCAGCCCCGCTCTCTGGGGCATGCAGAGTGACCTTCGCCGAGCGCCCCTGCCGTTCACCGAATGCGTCGACGCCGCTGCAAAAATGGGCCTGGCAAACAACCTGCAGCGGGTCGAGCAGGACAACTCGCTGCGCTGGTACACGACGCTCGGGCTCGAGGCTCGCCGGCGCATCAGCAGCCTCAATCAGGAACTGATCGTTCATCAGCAGGTGTTCAACGAGCTGCTGGGCGGTTTCGAGGTTTTCGTCGATTTCGCCAGGCGCACGGTTGCCGCAGCGATCACGCCCTATATGCGCAGCAAGAACGTGCTGGAACCGGTCGATCCGGCCACCGTGTTGATCGATTACAACCCTGGCGTCGCTGACCGCAGGAAGCAGCAGGTAGCCACGCTGCTCGACCTGGCCATTCACGGCTACGATGACAACTCCGGCATCGAACATCCGAAAAAAGGCGTGCGATCGGCGGTTGGCCAGGATCTGAGCCAGGTGCGCAGCGCCGATCTGGCGCTGTATCTGCGCCGGGCGTGGCTGGGTGAAAAATACGCCAGCGAGATCCGTGGCAAATATCTCGACCCGCGTGATGCTGCCTATGAACCGCGTCGTTTTGCCTACCGCAACGTGCTGCTGTCAAAGATGGACCGGGATTTGCGCGTGGCCAGAAGTCAGGCGCGATTGAGCGACGCGGTGTATTCAGCGCTGGTCCGTCAGGTCTCTCTGTTGAGCCAGGTGCCAGCGCCGGATACGCCTTTTCCCGGCGCGAGCATGGTTGAAAGTGACGGCGTGTTCAGGTTCACCGTGCGCCATCACGTCGTGCTCGGGGTTTATGTCCTGACCTCGTTCAACCCCGAGCCGTCCTGGTGGCTGTACACGCCTGATGCGCCCGACGGCATTGTGGTCCGTGCGTATCAGTCGCTGTTCGGCGACATCGCGGGCGCGTTGCATGACTACTTGATGGCGCGTACGCCGGTTGCCGCCCGCAGCATCGTGTCGCGCACCCTGTATGCGATTGCGGCAAAAAAACAACGCGTCGATACGCTGTACGAAGCGCAGCGCCTGATTGACGCACGCAGCGAGTTCAATGCGTACATCGAGCGCGCGGTCACGGATGTGCAGGACATCACCACCAGCCGCGCGCAAATGATCGAACGCCAAGTGGTCAAGGGGCTGATGTTTGCAGCTGCACCGTTTTGCATGGTGTTCCCTCCGTTTGCCTTGCTGCTCGATGTCGTGTTCATCGCCGTCAGCGCCGGTCAGGCGGTCGCTGCGCATCTGGAGGGTGACGTCGATGGCGCGCTCGGCCACTGGCTGGAGGCGTCGTGGGGCGCGTTGTTCGCTATGGTCGGCGCCGGCAGTGCGATCAAGTGGCTGGGCGGTGCGGCCAGAAGTCTGAAGCACACCATGCGGCCGGCCTCGTTGTTGTCAGAGCGTCTGAACACCGTGGCTCCGCTGCGCAGGGAAGCGCTGCCAGCGATCCGGGAAGTACGCTTCCATGCCAAGCAGGCCGTCAGCAAGGCGCCCGAGCGTTTGCAAAGGGTGACCGAAGAAGGCGTCTTTTTCGGCACATGGCGCAGTCCGCCCAGCGCTGCGCAGCCGCAACCGGCCTATTACATTCGCAACAAGGGCAAGTATTTCCTGGTCAGGGAAAATCCGCATTTTGGTGGGCTGAGCCTGGTCGATGCCCGTCGCCCGGCCGCCATCTATCAGCAACCGATTCGGCTTGCTCCGGGGGGCAAGTGGACACACGCCAGGGTCGGGCTCACGGGTGGCAACGTGCGCAACCTTGGACGCGTGAGCGATTTGAATGATGCTTTTCCTGGAGGTGTCAAGCCCGTGCTGAACCGCGGCGCGCTGCAGGGCGAAGCGGTGGTGGCGCATTTTCGTCCCGGATCGCCAGATAACTATCTGTTTTCGTTGAATGCGCAGAGTTGCGTCATCGCCTCGCTGTATAACCCGACGACAAGGGTGGGGGCGGTCATTCATTTTGATCACAATATTCGCCCGTTGATCGAGCGAAGTGTCACGCAGGTGCTGGAGCGTCTGGGGGGCGCACCGCAGAACATTCGCGCCACGCTGGTAGGTGGCGACTGGCTGTCGGCGGGTGCTGACATCGGCGGTCCGGTCAGGCGCGTGTTGCGCGAACAGGGCCTGCAGCCGACCTGGGATTACTGGTCGTACTCGTCGTGCCTGGGCAACAGCTATGGCGTGGTGCTGAATCTGAACAATGGAGTCTCGAGAGTGTTCAAGCATTCCTCTGGTCAGATTGGCAGGCTGTACGACCCGCTTATCGCCAGATCGAGCTATGCCAAGGACGGGCTCTCGGTACGTGCCCGACACTTTACGAGACGGTTCACCCGCAGGCCGTTACATGAAAACGCCGCAGGAGCGGTGGTCGATGATGCCGGCCTGCGGGCATCTGCCGCAATGGTCGAGCAGCAGGCGTTCTCCACGGTAATGCTCTGATGGGTTTGTTGCAGGCATAAAAAAACCCGATCCGCAGGGATCGGGTTTTTCATGCCGCTTCAGCCTTACGACTGTTTGGCCAGCTTGTGCTCGAGGTAGTGAATGTTCACACCGCCCTTGCAGAAGCCTTCGTCACGAACCAGGTCACGGTGCAGCGGGATGTTGGTCTTGATCCCGTCGACCACGATTTCGTCCAGGGCATTACGCATGCGTGCCATGGCTTCGTCGCGGGTTGCGCCGTAAGTGATCAGCTTGCCGATCAGCGAGTCGTAGTTCGGTGGCACGGCATAACCGCTGTACAGGTGCGAATCGACGCGAACGCCGTTGCCGCCTGGAGCGTGGAAATGCTTGACCGTGCCCGGGCTCGGCATGAAGGTCTTCGGATCTTCAGCGTTGATCCGGCACTCCAGCGAGTGACCGCGGATGACCACGTCATCCTGAGTGAACGACAGCTTGTTGCCAGCGGCGATGCTGAGCATCTCCTTGACGATGTCGATACCGGTGACCATCTCCGAAACCGGGTGCTCCACCTGAACACGGGTGTTCATTTCGATGAAGTAGAAACGGCCGTTCTCGTAGAGGAACTCGAAAGTACCGGCGCCACGGTAGCCGATGTCGATGCATGCCTTGACGCAGCGAGCCAATACTTCCTGGCGCGCCTTCTCGTCGATGCCCGGTGCCGGTGCTTCTTCGAGAACCTTCTGGTGCCGACGCTGCAGCGAGCAGTCGCGGTCGCCCAGGTGGATGGCGTGGCCCTGGCCGTCGGACAGTACCTGCACTTCGACGTGGCGCGGGTTGGTGAGGAATTTTTCCAGATAGACCATCGGGTTGCCGAACGCCGCACCTGCTTCGGAGCGGGTCAGTTTCGCCGAGGCGATCAGGTCTTCTTCCTTGTGCACCACACGCATGCCGCGACCACCACCGCCGCCGGCGGCCTTGATGATCACCGGGTAGCCGACTTCACGACCGATGCGCAGCGCCGTTTCTTCGTCTTCCGGCAGCGGGCCGTCAGAACCTGGAACGGTCGGTACGCCTGCTTCGATCATCGCGTGCTTGGCCGATACCTTGTCGCCCATCAGGCGAATGGTGTCGGCTTTCGGGCCGATGAAGGCGAAGCCGGAGTTCTCGACCTGCTCGGCAAAATCGGCGTTTTCCGCGAGGAAACCGTAGCCTGGGTGAATGGCGGTAGCGCCGGTCACTTCTGCGGCAGCGATGATGGCCGGAATGTGCAGGTAAGACTGAGCGGCGGACGCCGGGCCGATGCAGACGGATTCGTCTGCCAGACCCAGGTGCATCAGCTCTTTGTCGGCCTTGGAGTAAACGGCGACGGTCTTGATGCCCATCTCTTTGCAGGCACGCAGAATCCGCAGGGCGATCTCACCGCGGTTAGCGATCAGAACTTTTTCCAACTTCGCAGTCATCAAAGGCTCTCCGCGGTTCAAACGATGGTGAACAGCGGTTGGTCGTACTCAACCGGCTGGCCGTCTTCGACGAGGATGGATTCGATCACACCGCTGGTTTCAGCTTCGATGTGGTTCATCATCTTCATGGCTTCGACGATGCACAGGGTGTCGCCTTTCTTCACGGTCTGGCCGACTTCAACGAAGGCTGGCGAGGTTGGCGAAGATTTACGGTAGAAGGTGCCGACCATCGGCGAACGGGCAACGGTGCCGTTCAGCGCGGGTGCAGCAGCGGCAGCCGGAGCAGCAGCAGCGACTGGCGCGGCAGCAGGGGCAGCGGCCGGAGCCTGCATCGGGGCTGGCGCGTAGTACTGCTGCGCCGGGGTCTTGCTGTGGCGGCTGATGCGTACGGACTCTTCGCCTTCCTTGATCTCGAGCTCGTCGATGCCGGACTCTTCCAGCAATTCGATCAGTTTCTTAACTTTACGGATATCCATGAATCATCAACTCCCAAGGGTCGGTCAGGGGCGTATAGCTTGGTGTTCAAGCTGCTCTAGTGCGGCCTCCAGGGCCAGTCGGTAACCGCTGGCGCCAAGGCCGCAGATCACTCCTACCGCTACATCGGAGAAGTAGGAGTGATGGCGGAAAGGTTCGCGCTTGTGCACGTTGGACAAATGCACTTCGATGAATGGGATGCTCACTCCCAGCAGCGCGTCACGTAATGCGACACTTGTGTGCGTAAAAGCCGCCGGATTGATCAGAATGAAGTCCACGCCTTCACCGCGCGCAGCGTGGATGCGATCGATCAATTCGTACTCGGCGTTGCTTTGCAGGTGCAGCAGATGATGGCCGGCTTCACGGGCGCGCCGCTCCAGATCCTGATTGATCTGCGCCAGGGTCGTCGACCCGTAGGTCCCCGGTTCCCGGGTGCCGAGCAGGTTCAGGTTGGGGCCATGCAGCACCAGTAGCGTCGCCATCTGCGTTGTCCTTGTTATCAATGAGCAGTCGTCAGAACCCGGCGACTATGCCGCAAAGCCTTTGTGACTGTCCAGTTCCATGCAATACGCGGCACGATGGGCGATGTTTGCGCGAAATTTGTGACCGGGTGAGCTGATCCGGTCATTCGCGATGTTGGCAAGGGGCTCTTCGCGAGCAGGCTCGCTCCCACAGGGGTATGCATTCCAATGTGGGAGCGAGCCTGCTGGCGAAGGCGGTGTGTCAGACGCGAAAGGCCTGGACGGCTGTGTGCAGTTGGCCGCCGAGAATCAGCAGATTCTCGCCCTGTTCGCGGCCCTGGCCGATGCGCAGCAGGTTATCCCCACCCAATTGATGAATGCGCTCGCTGTGATCGCGGATCTCGCTGACCGCGCCACTTTGCTGCGCAGTGACATCGGCGATGCGCACGGCGGTGTCGGCGATGGTCTGGATCGCGCCAACGATTTTGTCCAATGCACCGTCCGCCGCTTGCGCCTGACTGGCCGTGGCTTCGGCGTGTTCGACCTGCGCGCGCATGCCTTCGACCGATTGCCGCGCGGCGGTCTGCAGGCCGGCGATCAGCGTCTGGATTTCCGCCGTGGCCCCAGCGGTACGTTGCGCCAGCGAGCGCACTTCCTCGGCGACTACGGCGAAACCACGGCCCATCTCCCCGGCGCGGGCCGCCTCGATTGCGGCGTTCAGGGCGAGCAGATTGGTCTGATCCGCAATCGAACGAATCACCGTCAGCACGCCGCCAATGGTTGCCGACTCTTCGGCCAGATGTTCGATCATCTGCGCATTGCCTTGAACTTCACCGACCAGCGCATGCAGCCCGGTGAGGCTCTGGCCGATCACCGTCTGGCCATGCTCGACGGCCAGTCCGGCATGACGGCTGGCGTCCGCAGCCTGCCGGGCATCGCCGGCCACTTGCTGAATCGTCGCCTCGAGTTCACCCAGCGAGTCGCGAATCAGCGCGGTATCGCCGGCCTGATGCTCGGCGCCGCTGTGCAGGTCATTGCTCAGTTCCGCAAGGGTGCGGCTGCTGCCCGCGACTTGCTCGGCGTTGCCGCGAATGGTGCCGACCAGATCCACCAGATAGGCGCGCAAGCGATTGAGCGACGCTTCGATGTCGTGCAATTCGCGATTGGTCTTGCCCAGTTGGATGTCGCGACTGAAATCGCCCTCGGCCCAAGTCGACAATGCCGGGGCGAGGTTGGTCAGGGTGCGGGCCAGGCGCCGCTGCAAGGTATCGATGAGCAGGGCGATCAGCAGAATCAGGCCAATCATCACGCCTTGCATCAGGCGCACTTCGCCCTGGATCTGCCCGTGTTGCGCGCGCACCACCGGTTCGAGGGCGGCAATGGCGTGTTGCACGCTGGCGATTTTTTCGTGGGTCGCGGCGCTGAGATCGGCGCGTTTCTGGATCTGCTCGCGGGTGCGCGCCAGTTCCGCCGGATAGCGGCCAAGCAAACTGTTCAGTTCACGTTTAAGGGCGACACCGGCATCTTCGGCGGCGGCTTTATCAGTGGTTTCGATGCCCATCAGCGCGGCGAAATCGTCACTGCTCGATTCGTTGCTGGTGACCACGCCGAGCAAGGGCAGGGCATCGATGGCCTCGGCCTGAGTGCGCATGTTGCTCACTTCACGCTCGACATCGGCGGCCAGTTCACTGCGCCCGCTGCTGACCAGTTTGTCCCGCGCCAGCGACAGTTTGCCCAGATGCTGCGATGCGGCGAGGAGTGGCGCGAGATAAGTCGCGTTGCCATTGGCGTAGGTGTTGAGCTGGTCGAGGCTGGCGCTGAGTTCGCGTTCGGCCTGCAACAGCAGCGCCTGCGGATCGCCGGCCAGTTTGCCGGCGGCGAGCAGGTCGGTTTTGCTGAATTCATCAAGGCTCGACAGGCTTGGCTGCACGCTGTCGGCCAGCGCCGGGGGCAGCTCACCCAGTTGCTTGTGCACGCTGTCGATGGCCTGGGCGGCGCTGCTCAGGCGCAGCGCGTCACCGCTGGCGAGGTAATCCTCGATGTTGCGCGCCACTTCATTCTGAAATTGTTGCGACAGCCCGAGGTAACGCTCCATCAAAAGATAGGGGCGTTCGAGGGCTTTTTGCGACCACCACAGCGTGGCGCCAAGGGCCACGCAGACGGCGACCAGCAGCAAGGTATTGAGATTGGTGAGCAACTTCAGGCGCATGACGGCTACCAATGGCAGAAATGGTAAGCGCCTGAATTTATTGCGGTTCCATTACAAGGTTATGACCGAATCAGTGGATTCCGATGAAAAAGTGGCACTTTGCTTTGACTGGCGCGCGGTCTGCACCCGATTGCGTCCGGCACCTTTGGCGCGGTACAGCGCCTCGTCGGCCTGGCTGGCCATCATCAGGCTGTCGGAGTCATCGCACATTTCCACCACGCCGGCGCTGAAGGTGCACCACAGATCCTGCGGCTGCGCCGGGTAATGAATCTCGGCGAAGCGCTGACGAATCTCGTCGAGGACTTTATGCGCCGCGTCGATATCGGTGTCGGGCATGACAATGGCGAACTCTTCGCCGCCGTAACGACCGATGAAGTCGGTCTTGCGCAACCGCTGCTTGAGAAACAGCGCCAGGCTCTTGATCACACGGTCGCCCATGGGGTGGCCGTGGCTGTCGTTGACCCGTTTGAAGTGATCGATATCGAGCATGGCAAAGCTCAGCGGCTTGTTCTCGCGGCGGGCGCGGAACGAGCAGTCTTCGAGCAATTGCAGGATGTGCGTGTGGTTGTACAGGCCGGTGAGGCTGTCGCGGACCATCCGCGCTTTCAGGTTGCGTGCCCGCGCGGCGCGGTTGCGCACGGTGGTGATCAGGTGTCGCGGTTTGATCGGCTTGGTCAGGAAGTCATCGCCGCCCTCGCTCATGGCGTCGAGCTGCTTGTCCAGATCATCCTCGGCCGACAGGTAAATGATCGGCACGCTGACGTAGCGGTCGTTGTGACGGATGACTTTGGCCAGCTCGGTGCCGGTGCAGGCCGGCATGTACATGTCGAGGATGATCAGGTCCGGCTGGAAATCCGCCAGTTCGGCCATTGCCTGAATCGGTTCGATCAGGGTGCGGGTGACAATCCCGGCGCTGTTGAGCAGGCGCTCGGTGTGCAAGGCCTGGGCGCGCGAGTCGTCGATGATCAGCACTTTATAGGGCTCGTACTGAGCGACGCAGGTCAGCACTTCGATTTTTTCCAGCAAGCTCGAGGCTTCGAGCGTGCCGGTGAGGAATTCCTGGCCACCGGCGCGCACGGCGGCGAGGCGGGTCGGAGTGTCGGTTTCGTGCAGGCTGAAGAACAGCAGCGGCAGCGGTTCTTCGAGGCCGACCTGAGCTTCGGCGGCGAGTTTCAGGCCGATGCCGGGGCCACTGAAATCCACGTCCATGACAATCGCCGCGGGCAAGCGCTCGACCATCGACGAGCGAAACGCCGCGACACTGTCCAGTGCCTGCGCGCTGAGGCCAAAGAATTCGAGCTGCTTGGCCAGGCGTTCGGCGCGGTCGTGATCCTGCAACATTACGTAGATCGGCTTGCGCAGCGGCGGCAGGAACGTCTGGTCGAGCTGATCACCATGGCGCAGGCCGGTGCGCGACAGGCGCTGCATCAAACGATTGAGATCGGTGATCAGGCCGCTGCTGAGGCGTCCACGATTGGCATCCACCGCTTGCAGCGACTGGCTGATGTGATGCGCCAACTGAGTGTGTTCCGGCTGTTCGAAACGCTCGGCAAAACGCAGCAGACGCAGATTCGCCTCGCTCAGTTCGGCGAGATCGACGGTGGACCACTCACTGCGTTGCAGGCGCTGCCATATCTCAAGAATCTGACGTGCCTGATGAATTACCCGCTGGGCAAAGTGGTGCTTGAGACGCTCACGGCTGGGGTCTTCTGGCTCGGTCATATCCTGACTACTAGTTAGGGTGCATGCTGAGATCGACTGGTGGCTCTATGCTAGCACCTCTTTTCCCTTAGACGAGTGTCGTACGTCAATAATCTGCTGGACGACACGATTCAGTTTCTGACCGGGTGGTTTTCTCATGCACTTGCAGGTCAGTCAGATGGCCGAAATCCGGACGCTTGCCTTGAAGGGCAGGGCAGAACAGTCGGGAATTTGTACATCGCTGCTCGGGCCGAATCCAGATCAGAGTTCACTGCGTTGCTAGCGTTGCCGTATCAGGGAATCCCTTAGTGTGTCGCGAAGCGTCATCGGGCCGCACCATTTGCGGCTTATCGTTAGCGACGGGTGCCCGGCCTTGGCACGTTGTTGTATGGTTGTGGTCGAACCGTTGAACCCAAGTGATTGAAAGGATATCGCCATGCTGGACTGGAAAAACCGCGCGGGCAGCGCGCCTGAACGTGCCGCCGAGCCCAAGTCGGCCACCCGCAGCTATGTCGGCGGGCTGCTGTTCAGCCGGGCGCTGGCCACAGTGGTCGGTCTGTATTTGCTGGTCACCATCGCGCTGGGCTGGTACTGGAGCCAGGAACCGGAGCTGTTTCCGGTGGCGCAGAACGCCCAGGTTGCTGCCGAGAAAGAGGGCAAGCAAATGGTGGTCGGCTACACCACGGTCGAAACCCTGAAGACCGTTGCCGGCACCTTGCTCAACAAGCCGGGCGGTTACATTTCCAATGATCGTTTCCCGCCGGGCCTGTGGATGGACAACACGCCGAGCTGGGAATATGGCGTGCTGGTGCAGGTGCGTGACCTGACCCGCGCCCTGCGCAAGGATTTTGCCCGTTCGCAATCGCAGTCGGCCGAAGACGCCGATCTGGCCAAGGCCGAACCACGCTTCAACTTCGACAACAAGAGCTGGGTGCTGCCGTCCAGCGAGTCGGAATACCAGGAAGGCATCAACTCCCTGAGCCGTTATCAGTCGCGCTTGTCGGATCCGAATCAGAAAAACGCGCTGTTCTACGCCCGCGCCGACAACCTCAACAACTGGCTGGGCGATGTCGGTACCCGTCTCGGTTCGCTGTCGCAACGCCTGTCGGCCAGTGTCGGTCGGGTCAAGCTCAATACCGCGCTGAAGACCGAAGTTCCGGCAGTCGGCGAAGTGCCGCAGGTTGACGAAGAAGTCGTGGAAACCCCGTGGATGCAGATCGACAACGTGTTCTACGAAGCACGCGGTCAGGCCTGGGCACTGTCCCATCTGCTGCGCGCCATCGAAGTCGACTTCGCCGATGTGCTGGCGAAGAAGAACGCCACCGTCAGCGTGCGCCAGATCATCCGTGAGCTGGAGGCTTCGCAAGAGCCGGTGTGGAGTCCGATGATCCTCAATGGCAGCGGTTTCGGCGTATTGGCCAACCACTCGCTGGTCATGGCCAACTACATTTCCCGGGCCAACGCTGCGGTGATCGACTTGCGTCAACTGCTCAATCAGGGCTGATAGGTGAGCCAGAGCACAAGAGAGGCGGCCCACCGCGCCGCCTCGGACGCCGAACAGATCGCCTGGGTCGACGAGCAGGACAATTTGCTCGGCGCGCTGGTGCGCTCCGATTTGCGCGAGCGCGGGCTGATTGGCCGTGGCACCTACATCATGCTGTTCAATTCCGCCGGTGAGCTGTGCGTGCACCGGCGCACGTTGAGCAAGGCGATTTACCCCGGTTACTGGGATGTTGCCGCAGGCGGCATGGTCCAGGCTGACGAAAGCTACGCCGAGTCGGCGGCGCGCGAGCTTGCGGAAGAGCTGGGCGTCAGCGGCGTCGAACTCACCGCTCACGATCACTTCTACTTCGAAGACACCGGCAACCGTCTGTGGTGTTCGGCGTTTTCCGCCGTGTGGGACGGGCCGCTGAAATTGCAGCCGGAAGAAGTCCTCGAAGCGCGATTCATCCCCGTCGAACAGGTCATGCGCGAAATCAGCGAAAAGCCTTATTGCCCGGACTCTCTGGCCGCGCTGAAGCGCTATCTCAAGGCGCAGCAAAGCAACGTCGCAAAGAACACATGAATTGGCGCCGATTGGCACTTAGCAATCGCGATTTTTGCCGTTACACTGCGCGACCTTTTCAAACTGCACCGAACGCTTCCCAAAAAGCGCCGATGCAGTAGCGCTGCCCCTGCCTGAGTGGGGCTTCGCGGTCGCTGACCTTGCCCAAGGTTGCGATCAGTCTTTGTCCTCCCGAGAGGATTGCCGGTGGCCAAGAAAGCCGCATCCTTCGCCGCCCTGGGCGGCCTGGTATTTTCCACCGACGCAGGTCGTCATTGCCCGGAATGCAGCAAGCCGGTGGACGCCTGTATCTGCAAACAAACCGTGATCCCGGCCGGTGACGGCATTGCCCGCGTGCGTCGCGAAAGCAAAGGGCGTGGCGGCAAGACGGTGACCACCATCACCGGCGTGCCTCTGGCCGAAGACGCGCTCAAGGAGCTGGCGACGACGTTGAAGAAACGTTGTGGCACCGGCGGGGCGCTGAAGGACGGCATCATCGAAATCCAGGGCGATCACGTCGAGCTACTCTTGGCAGAGCTGATCAAGCACGGTTTCAAAGCGAAGAAATCCGGCGGCTAGCAGCCTCTGTGAAACCCTCCGGCGGCTTGATCCGGCTTCGAGTGTTCTCGGATCCGGCGTCGTCGCCATGGTTTTCACAGAGCCTGTTCATGACCGGTTTCTAAACTCCACGCAGTCAGTGCGGTCTACCGCCGCACTGACGAACCGTCATTTTCATTCTTTAGACTGCGCCGGCCTGAACGTCAGGCGACGCACTCTGACTTCTTTATAGGGGACTTCGATGTCCGTACGACGCACACGTAAAGACGATGGCAGCCAATGGACAGTTGCGGACAGCCGCAGCGTTTACGGGATTCGCCATTGGGGGGCCGGGTATTTCGCGATCAATGAAGCCGGTCGCGTCGAAGTACGTCCGAACGGCCCGAGCAGCTCGCCTATCGATCTGTTCGAACAAGTCGACCAACTGCGCAAGAGCGGTTTGTCCTTGCCGCTGCTGGTGCGGTTCCCCGACATCCTGCAAGACCGTGTCCGTCAGTTGACCGGCGCTTTCGATTCGAACATCGAGCGCCTGGAATACCAGAGCAAATACACCGCGCTGTACCCGATCAAGGTCAACCAGCAGGAAGCGGTGATCGAGAACATCATCGCCACCCAGAACGTTTCCATCGGTCTGGAAGCCGGCTCCAAGCCTGAGCTGCTGGCCGTGCTGGCGCTGGCGCCGAAGGGCGGCACCATCGTCTGCAACGGTTACAAGGACCGCGAGTTCATCCGGCTGGCGCTGATGGGCCAGAAGCTCGGCCATAACGTGTTCATCGTCATCGAGAAAGAATCCGAAGTCGGCCTGGTGATCGAAGAAGCCGCCTCGCTCAAGGTCAAGCCGCAGGTGGGCCTGCGCGTGCGCCTGTCGTCGCTGGCCTCGTCGAAATGGGCGGACACCGGTGGCGAGAAATCCAAATTCGGTCTGTCGGCGGCACAGCTGCTGTCGGTGGTCGAGCGTTTCCGTGGCGCCGGCCTGGATCAAGGCATCCGCCTGCTGCACTTCCACATGGGTTCGCAGATCGCCAACCTCGCTGACTATCAGCACGGCTTCAAGGAAGCGATCCGTTACTACGGCGAATTGCGCAACCTCGGTCTGCCGGTCGATCACATCGACGTCGGCGGCGGCCTCGGTGTCGACTACGACGGTACCCACTCGCGCAACGCCAGTTCGATCAACTACGACATGGACGATTACGCCGGTGTCGTGGTCGGCATGCTCAAGGAATTCTGCGACGCGCAGAGCCTGCCGCATCCGCACATCTTCTCCGAAAGCGGCCGCTCGCTGACGGCGCACCACGCAATGCTGGTGGTGCAGGTCACCGACGTCGAGAAACACAACGACGAAATCCCGCTGATCGAGAACAAGGAAAGCCTGCCGGAAACCGTGCAGTGGCTGGTCGATCTGCTCGGCCCGACCGACATCGAAATGGTCACCGAAACCTACTGGCGCGCCACCCACTACATGAGCGACGTGGCTGCGCAGTATGCCGACGGCAAGCTGACCCTGGCGGAAAAAGCCCTCGCCGAGCAGTGCTACTTCGCCGTGTGCCGTCGCCTGCACAACTCGCTGAAAGCGCGTCAGCGTTCGCACCGCCAGGTGCTCGACGAACTCAACGACAAGCTGGCCGACAAGTACATCTGCAACTTCTCGGTGTTCCAGAGCCTGCCGGACACCTGGGCGATCGATCAGGTGTTGCCGATCATCCCGCTGCATCGCCTCGACGAAGAGCCGCTGCGCCGCGCGGTGCTGCAGGATCTGACCTGCGACTCCGACGGCAAGATCAACCAGTACGTCGACGAGCAGAGCATCGAAACCAGCCTGCCGGTGCACGCGTTGAATGAAGGCGAAGATTACCTGCTGGGCGTGTTCCTGGTCGGCGCCTATCAGGAAATCCTCGGTGACATGCACAACCTGTTCGGTGACACCGATTCGGTGAACATCTACCAGAACGCCGATGGCAGCGTGTACCACGCCGGTATCGAGACCCACGACACCATCGAAGACATGCTGCGTTACGTGCACTTGTCGCCGGAAGAACTGATGACCCACTACCGCGACAAGTGCGCCAGTGCCCGCATCAGTGCCAGCGAGCGCACGCAGTTCCTCGATGCCTTGCGTCTGGGCCTGACCCGCTCTTCCTATCTGTCTTCCTGAGACCCGATAGCGTTCCGCCCGGGTTGTCCGATTTTTTTCCGCAAGCTGTGGAAAATTCGGACAACCCGGTGGGACATCTCCTGATTTTTTCCCGAAAACCTGTGCTATCACGGTCAGCAAACTCATCTGGTCTGCTTTTCGCGTAGGTCATTTCCTAAGTTGTACTTCGCCTCTCTACTCGGCCATGCCTCTCGGCGAGAATCCCCGGCCGCCCCTCCTGTAGAGATCCGCCCATGTTCGATCCAGTCAACGAGCCGTCGTTTCGTCTCGATGTAGCGGGCCTGTCCGACCCCTTCGAAGTTCTCGCCTTTACCGGAAGGGAAGCGCTCAGCGAACCCTTCGCCTTCGAGATCGATGTGGTGATCGACGATCCGCATCTGGATCTCGCCGGCCTGCTGCACCGTTCCGCGTTCCTGTGTTTCGGCGCGCCCGACCAGGGTGTGCACGGGCAATTGCACAGCCTCGTCCAGCACGAGCACGGCCATGGCTTGCGTTTGTGCCGAGTACGTCTCGGGCCGAGGCTCGACTGCCTCGACCTGCGTTTGAGCCAGCGCATCTTCAGCGGCCGCTGCGTGCCGCAGATCATCGAACAGGTGCTGCGCGAACATGGCATCGTCGGCCTGCAACGACGTTACGAGTTGCACAGCGACTACCCGGCCCGCACCTTCTGCACGCAATACCGCGAATCCGATCTGCAACTGCTCCAGCGCCTGTGCGCAGAGGCGCGCATTCACTATTACTTCGAACATCACCGCGACAGGCACTGCCTGGTGTTCGGCGACGATCCGACGCGGATGCCCCATGCAGACGTCGCGCACTATCAGGGCGAGCATGACCAGCATGGCGTCGCTCCAGCCGTCCGCCAATGGCGACTGCGGGAAGACTCGCAGGCCAGCCAGCGAGGCCCCGATGCCGAAGGCCACAGTGATCTGCCAGCCTTGCGCAGTGGTCAGTGGTTGCCGCTGGACGGCCATCCTTTCCTCGAATGCAACCGCCCATGGTTGCTGACCCGCATCGAGCATCGGGCCGATCAGTCTCTCGAATCGCCCTATTGCAATCGCCTGTTCGCGGCCGCGCGGGTACCCGTCTGTGTGCCCGCCGCTGCGCAGTCCAAGCAGCGCATGCACAGCTTGCAGCGAGCCTGGGTGGTCAGCGTCGATGAGCCGCAGCCGGATCGCTCGCGGCCGGTGGCGGTGCAATTCGACTGGCTGTATCAGGGCGAAGGCGCAGCGCCGAGCCATTGCTGGCTGCCCCTCGCGCCTGACCTGAACGAGCTGCCCGCGGCGGCACTCGCCGATGGCGTGGAAGTCGTGGTGAGTTTCCTCGAAGGCGATCCCGATCAGCCGGTGGTCAGTGGCGTTCTCCAGCCTCCGGCGCTGGCAGAGGAGGCGATCGAGGATGCCCAGCCATCACCGCTGCCCGAACTGCTGGTGAGCGATGGGTTGCAGCAATCGTTGCAGTCTGGCGAGCCGTTGCTGTTGCTGTGCCTGATGCCGGGCGGTGGCAGCTTCAACCACTGCGCCGAGTCCGTGTGCAGTTGCCGGCTGCTCACCGCGCTCGATCAGAGCAGCGCACGATGAGCGGCGCGGCGCTTGAGCCCATGGCGCAATGGCTGTTGCTCGACACCCCGGACGCGGCACGTGCCCTGCTGACCTTGCGCCAGGGCTTTGCCGATGTGCAGCGGCACCGGTTGTTCGACGGCACCGAATTTCAACCGGTCAGTGAGCACGGCCCGGTCCTCGTCGATTTGCGCGAGAGTCCGGCATTGACCGCCCTGTGTCTACGCGACCCGGACACCTGGCGCGGCCTGTTGCTGAGCTGCGAGATACCGGCGCAGCAGCTGCTCAGCCATTTGCAGCGCATGCTCACCGTCTCGTTCGGTTTGAATCATCGGGCCTTGCTCAGCTATTACAACCGCCAGACCGCCAGTTATTTCTTCGACGCCTGTGACGCCTCGCAGCTGAGTCGCTGGCTCGGGCCGATCCGCCAGTTGCGCTGGTTTGGCGGCACTTGGGCGGACCGCGCCATCGGCAGTCAGGGCTGGCAACAGCTGCGCAATCCCGGCCTGCTCGTCGAACCTTTGGGCATCGAAGAAAGCCTGACCCGGCGCCAGCGCGAACGCTTGCAAACCTGTCTGCTTGAGCAGCACATCTGGCGCTGGTGCCAGTCTCTGAGGGTTGATTACCAGACGATCGCTGTGCATGTGCAACAAGGTCTGGCGCTGGGTTTCAGCGATCGTGCCGTGCTGGATGGCTGGCTGTGGCTGCGCCTGCTCAATCCGCGCGCCGTGCTGGTCGTGCCGCCGGCCGGACTGACCCAGCCGGAACGGCTCGATTTTTTGCGTCGGCAGTGGGGCGCGGCGGACTGACTTTTCTGATCAGTGAGCCTTGCCGCTGAACCAGCCATCGCTGCGCTTGAGCCACAAGGCTTGCGCGCCAAGGGTCACGCTGCGCAAGACCATGAACAGCAGAAAAGATATCCACAGGCCGTGATTGCCCAGCGCTTGCAAGAACCAGGCGAATGGCAGGAGCAACAACACCGTCAGCAGCATGCCGTTGCGCATTTCCCGCGCGCGGGTAGCGCCGATGAACAGGCCGTCGAGCAGGTAACTCCACACCGCAATCAGCGGCAGCACGGCGAGGTAGGGCAGATAGATGAACGCCGTGTCGCGCACGCTCTGAATATCGGTCTGCATCTCGATGAACAGGTGCCCGGCCAGCAGAAACAGCACGGCAAACCCGAGGCTGGCAATCAGCGACCAGCCGCCGGCCACCACCAGCGATCGACGCAAGGCCAAGCGATCCCGCGCGCCAATGGCATGGCCGCACAAGGCTTCGACTGCGTGGGCCAGTCCGTCCAGTGCATGGGCTGTCAGCAGCAGGCCGTTGAGCAGCAGCGCATTGGCCGCCACAGTCGCATCGCCGAGCCGCGCGCCCTGTACGGTGATCAGGAAGAACACCGATTGCAGGGCGAGGCTGCGGATGAAAATGTCACGGTTGACCGCCAGCAGCGGGCGCCAACTCTGCCAGACTTTCAGCGCCGTCCAGATGATCTGCCCCGGATAGGCGCGCAACGCCGTGCGCGTCAGCCACAGGCCGAGCAGGGCGCCGCTCCATTCGGCGATTACCGAAGCGCGCGCCGAGCCGACCACGCCCCAGTCAAGGCCGATGACAAACCACAGATTGAGCACAATGTTGATCAGGTTGGTGCTCAGCAGAATCGCCAGCGGCGCCCGCGCGTTCTGCGTGCCGAGGAACCAGCCGACCAGCGCATACGTCGCCAGCGCTGCGGGCAAGCCGAACAGGCGGGTGTGGAAAAACTCCCGGGTCAGCTGATCCAGTTCAGCCGACGGTTGCATGAAGTGCAGGGCAACGCCGCTGAGCGGCACGCCAAGAGTGCCGAGCACGACGGCCAGCCCCATCGCCAGCAGCAGGCCCTGCAAGAGAATCTGCCGCAACGCCGCGCCATCGCTGCGCCCGGCAGCCTGCGCGGCAAAACCGGTGGTGCCCATGCGCAGAAAACCCATCGCCCAGGCGAGAAACGTGTACAGACTGGCGCCGACCGCCACCGCGCCGAGTTGATGGGCATGCGGCAGATGGCCGATGACAGTGCTGTCGACCAGCGCCACCAGCGGCACGGAGATGTTGGAAAGAATCATCGGCGCGGCGAGCGCCCAGACCTTGCGGTGAGTCGGGCGGTCGCGCCAGTCGGTAATCAGAGAGGACATGCAGGCTCCTTGGGGGAGCGGGGATTGTAGCGAGTCATGCCATTCAATGTGGGAGCGAGCCTGCTCGCGAAGACTGACCGACGGTGAAGATTTCGGCTGTGCCGGCCATTCGCGAGCAGGCTCGCTCCCACAGGGTGGCGGTGGTGTTAATGGATGATCCAGCTCAACAACCACAACCCCAGCAGCAACCAGATGATCCCGGCAATGATCGACGCGTTCATGAACGCCCGGATCGCCGACCACAGCAGCATCAGGCCAACAATCAGCGCGATGATGCTGATGATCGAAGTATCCATCCCCAGCGTCTGCGCCAGGCCATCGACAAAGTTGCTGCCGGCATTGCTGAGCATATTGAACAGGCCGCTGAGGCCGTCGACGATAAAACGGATGACCGAACCGAGTGCCTGGCCGAGCCATTCGAAAAAGCTTTCTACACGCATGTGTGCATCCCTGATGAAAGAGCTGAGCCTTGGGCCACGCCGAGGGCGGCCGAGTTCCCTGCATGATAGAAGGTTTGCCCGGATCATGTGTGGGAGCGAGCTTGCTCGCGAAGGCGGCGTGTCAGGCAAATCCGGTCTGGATGATCCACCGCCTTCGCGAGCAGGCTCGCCCCCACAATTGATCATCTGCGCTGCTTGCCTTCAGCCCGCATCCCCCCGAAGCTATGCGTCTTCAGGAGAGCCCGATGAACCTTGTTGAACTGACCGAACGCCTGCACGCCATTCGTGACCGCAATGACTGGCGGCAATTTCACAGCCCGAAAAATCTCGCCATGGCCGCCAGCGTAGAAATGGCCGAGCTGGTGGAAATCTTCCAGTGGCTGACGGAAGACCAGTCGCGCCAGTTGCCGGCGGACAAGCTCGCCCACGCCGGGCAGGAAGTCGGCGATATCGTCCTGTATCTGTTGCTGCTGTGCAGCGAACTGGGTCTGGACATGAATGAAGTGGTGCGCGCCAAGCTCGCCGACAGCGAACGGCGGTTCAGCTGATGAGCGACCGTCATTTCGACCAGTTGGCCACGCGCTTCGCCGAAAAAATCTACGGCGGCGCCAAAGGCGCGATTCGCCTCGCGGTATTACAGGCCGATCTGACCGAGGCCTTGCCGGATCGTCCGCTGCGCGTGCTGGATATCGGCGGGGGCCTGGGGCATATGTCGCTGTGGCTGGCCGAGCGCGGCCATGACGTCACCTTTACCGAGCCGGCCGAACCGATGCTCGAGGGTGCGCGCCAGCGTTTTGCCGAAGCCGGACACACCGCGACATTCATACAGGCGCCGTGGCAGGAACTGCCCGGTCAGCTCACCGAGCCCTACGATCTGGTGATCTGCCACGCCGTGCTGGAATGGCTCGCCGAACCCCATGCGATCCTGCCGGTGCTGCATCAACTGACCAAGCCCGGCGGCTGGCTGTCGCTGGCGTTCTACAACCGTGATGCGCTGATTTATCGCAATCTGCTCAAGGGCCATTTCAAGAAAATGCGCAAGAACGTCATGGCCGGCGAGAAGCAGAGCCTGACCCCGCAGCAGCCTCTCGACCCTCGGGAATTGGCAACGCAACTCGCGGGTATGTGGCAGGTCGAAAGTCAGAGCGGCGTACGGGTATTTCACGATTACATGCCGGTGGAATTCCAGGCCCGCGCCGAACTGGCGGACTTGCTGGAAATGGAACTCGCGCACCGTCGTCACCCAGGCTTCGCCGGGCTTGGGCGTTACTTGCACTGGATCTGCCGGCCGATCTGAGCGGAGCGCGACATGAAAGCTCGATGCGGGTTATTGCTGATAAGTCTGGGGTTGGCCGCTTGCCAGGGCAGCAACCCCTACGTTGCCCAGTCACGGCCGTTGCCGCCGGCACCGCCGCAAGCCGCCACCACCTTCGACCGCAGCGCCTACCCGGCGCCGCCGCGGGATTACGGACGCTACCGCAATTGGGCCTGGCGCAACGGGCAGTTGCCGCCGGGCACGGCGTGGGCCGATTCGGCGCAAGTGGCCGAGGCGGTCAGCAACGCCCTCGACCAACGCGGCTTGCGGCCGATGCGCGACAACCGCCCGGCTGACCTGCTGGTCAGCGCCGACCTGCGTCTGGAAACCCGTCTGCGCCAGGTCCGCGACGACTACGGCTACTACGGTGGATACGGCGGCTATGATCGTTATGGTCGCGGTTACGGCATGTACAACAGCGTGCCGATCGTGCGCACCTATCAGGAGCAGGTCGTGGTGGTGCGGGTCGATCTGTTCGATGCCGGCAACGGCCAACCGGTATGGAGCGCCAGCGCCGAGACCGGCACCCAGGGCAATCAGATCGAACGCGCCGATGCGATCCGCGAGGCTGTGGAAAAAGCCATGGCGGCGTATCCTCCCAGCTGACGTCGTGTCAGCAGGTTCATGCCTTCACCCGGAGAAAAATCATGTTCCGCCGTCTCGCTCTACTCGCTGTTGCCGCGCTGCTCAGTGCCTGCGCCGCCAATCAGGTCAATCACGATTTCGACGCCAGCCGCGACTTTGCCGCTTATCGCAGCTGGAGCTGGAAAGACCCGGCCCTGCAATATCGCCCCGATGATCCGCGCATCAAAAGCGACCTCACCGAACAGCGCATCCGCCAGGCGGTGTCCGATCAACTCGATCAGCGCGGTTTGCGCCCGGCTGCCGGCGGCGGCAAAGGTGATCTGAGCGTGCAGACCTACCTGATCGTCGAGGACCGGCAGCAGCAGGTGACAACCAACTACGGCGGCGGTTGGGGCGGCCCGTGGAACGGCTACTGGGGCGCACCGATGTACAACGAAACACGCAACATCACCTACAAGGTCGCGACCATTCAGATCGACCTGCTCGACGGCAAGGACGGCAAACTGGTCTGGCGCGGCAGCGATGAGCAAATGCTCAGCAACCGCCCGAATCCGGCTGACCGCAGCAATGCCATTCGCGAGACCGTCGCACGGATCCTGGCGAACTATCCACCGCGTTGAACCGCTCTGAACCGTTTCCTGTGGGAGCGAGCCTGCTCGCGAAGGCGGTGTGTCATTCAGCATTGAATCCTCTGGCACGACGCTTTCGCGAGCAGGCTCGCTCCCACAGTGGCGGTGGTGACTGGAATAGCGTGACGCCAGCACTCTCGACCGACCGCGTCTACACTCTTTTTCATTAACGGAGGTAGCGCTCGGCACTGCGCCGGCAAAGGAGTGCGCCATGTCGCCAGGATCGCAAGGCAACGGCCCGGCCCGGCAACGCGGGGCGATCGGCTTGATGGCGGCCGCCACCCTGAGTCTGGCGCTGGTGATGATGCTGCTGGTGGTCGACAGCGGTCGCTTGTACATGGAACAGCGCAAATTGCAGCGGGTGGTCGATACCGCCGCCCTCGAAGCGGTCAGTCGAGGCGGCAATTGCCTGCCCGGGCTGAGCGCCGCCAGTTATGCCGGGCAAAGTGCGCTGCGCAATGGCTACGTGGTGGATGCCGCCAATACGCTCGCGACCACCTGCGGCACACTGGCCACCGCTGCCAGCGGTATGCGCAATTTCACTGTCGATGCCTCGCAATCAAGCGCAGTCAAAGTCGCTGCCAGTCGCACGGTCACCAGCAGTTTTGCTGGCGGTGTGCAGGCGCTGTTCAGTGCCACGCCGGTCAGCCTCAACACCACACTCAATGCTTCGGCAGTCGCGGCCAAACCGCAGCCGACCGTCGCTCAACTGAATATTCGCAGCACCCTCGCCAGCATCGACACGGCGCAGTCGAACATTCTCAATCCGCTGTTTTCCGGGTTGCTCGGCGGCAACGTCAACCTCTCGGCGGTGGGCTGGGACGGCTTGCTGCACACCGATATCAACCTGCTCAAATACCTCGATCAACTGGCCATCGACCTCA
>NZ_JBAWKM010000027.1:50957-67106 GCF_037095675.1 Pseudomonas sp. CCNWLW23
GGCGGTGGGCTGGGACGGCTTGCTGCACACCGATATCAACCTGCTCAAATACCTCGATCAACTGGCCATCGACCTCAACGTCGGCGCCGGCAACTACACGCAGTTGCTCAATACCCAAGCGACCGTGACGCAACTGATTCAGGCCGCAGCGACGGTGGTGCAGCTCAACGGTGCGACCGCGCAAGTGGTCACCGCGCTGGGCCAGTTGCAGGCTGCCGCCATCAATGCGGCGCCGGTCAGACTCGGTGAGATCCTGCAGCTGCAAACCGGCACCACGGCGGCGGGGCTGGATGCCAATCTGCAATTGCTGCAACTGGTGCAGGGCGTGGTGCAACTGGCCAACAGCAAGAGCGCGGTGGCGGCGACCTTGCCGGTCAACGTGCTGGGGCTGGCGGGTGTCACGGTACGGGTGAAGGTGATCGAACCGCCGCAGTTCTCGGCGATTGGCGATCCGGCGCGGGCCAAGGCCGATCCGTTGGGACCGGACCGGATTTATGTGCGCACTGCGCAGGTGCGCACGCTGTTGTCGGTGAATCTGCCGGTGCTCTCGGGGGTGACGGGGCTGACCAATGCGGTGCTGGGCCTGGTCGGTACGCTGACGCCGACGCTCAATGCGCTGTTGAGCCTGAATCTGGTGGACACAATCAATTCAGTGTTCTGCCTGTTGGGCGCCGGTTGCCAACAGCTCGATCCGAAGCTGCTGCCCTCACCGCAGATCGACATCGCGCTGGATGCCGGCGGGGCGAAAAGCTATGTCACCGATTACCGCTGCCCGACCGGCGATACCGACAGCAAAAGCCTGACTGCCGCCACCACGACTTCTCTTGCTGATCTCAAACTCGGCAAGATCGATCCTGTCGCAGCGTTCTCTTCAGTCGCTGAACCGACGGTGGCGCCGCTGCCGCTGGTCGATCTCGGCATCATCACCTGCCACAAGATTCTCGGCATCGGCAGTTGCGATGCCGCCTCCCACGTGCAATACGGCGCCGGCGGCATCGCCCTAAAACTCGACACCAGCGTCGCGCAGACCACGCAGAATCTGCTGTTCTCCAGCACCACACCCTTCGCCACCCCGGCCAATCTGAAACTGCCACCCAGCGTGCTACCGGCCGCGCCGACCAGCAACATCGTCGGCAGCCTGGCGAACACCCTGTCGGGCATCAACCTGATCGTCTACAAACCCGTGGGCAGCAATCCGCTGGGCGCTATCGTCACCGGGGTGGCTTCGTTGATCAGCGACGTCAGCAACCGCTTGTTGCCAGTGGTCACCGGTTTGATCAGTCCCTTGCTCGACCCGTTGTTGAATAATCTGCTCAAAGGCCTGGGCATCAATCTGATGAACACCGAGGTGGGCGCCAACATGACCTGCGGGCAGACCGGCAAGGCCTATCTGGTGATCTGATCATCCGTGGCAATCGGCAATTCGATGCAGAACCGCGCGCCCTCCGTGGAGTTGCGCACGCTCAACTGGCCGCCCATGTTGGCGATGATGCCGTAGCTCACCGACAGGCCCAGACCGGTGCCGACGCCAATCGGCTTGGTGGTGAAGAACGGCTCGAAGATCCGCTCCAGCAAACGCGGATCGATACCGCCGCCATTGTCCTCGACCCACAGCCGCACGCTTTCCTCGTCACGCTCGGCGTAGATCGAAATCCACGGTTTGAACGCTGAGTCGTTGTCGCGTTTGCTGAGCAAGGCGTCACGGGCGTTGACCATCAGATTGATCAGCACCTGCTCCAACTGATCGACGTAGCCGCGCACCTGCGCCTCGAAGCCGGTCTCACTGATGCGCAGATCGACACCTTTGCCGCGCATGCCTTCGGCCAGTAGCGACAGGGTGCCTTCGATGGCTTGGGCCGGGTTGAACAACTGTTGTTCGATTTCCGAGCGCCGGCCGAATACACGCATGTGGTCGACCACCTTCGCTGCGCGCTGCACCTGGGCGTCGATACGGTTGAGTTTGTCGGTCAGATAATCGACCTGCACCTCACCGTTGCCGAGGCGCTTGAGCACGTTGACGATGGCCATGCGCATCACGTTCAGCGGTTGATTGATCTCGTGGGCAAGGCCGGTGGCCATTTCGCCGAGGGTGGCCATTTTCGCGCTTTGGGTGAGTTGCTGTTGCGAGCGGCGCACCTCGGTGTTGTCGCGGCCCACCGCTTGCACTTCGATCAACTGTCCCTGCTCATCGAACACGCCGCGATCCGACCAGACCCACCAGGCGTGTTCGCGTCCGGGCAATTGCAGGCTGATTTCCGCTGTACTCACTGGCTGTTGCGGGGTCAGTTGGCTCAGGCGCTGCACAAAAGCGCCGCGCTGTTCTTCGGACATCCAGCCACCCAGATCAACCCCGGGCAGTTGTTCCGGGGTGCATTCCAGATAAGTCGCCAACGGTCGGTTGCCAAAGATCAGCGTCAGGTCCGGGCGATAACGGCAGATCATCGCCGGCGAGTCCTCGACCAGAATCCGATAGCGCTCTTCGCTTTGCCGCACCTGCTCGGCGGCAAGCGTCGCGTCGGTGACGTCCAGCCACAAGCCCACCGCCTCGACCGGCAGGCCGAGATCATTGCGCAGCAGTTTTGCCTCATCGAGCAGCCAGTGGTACTCGCCACGGTTGTCGCGCAGGCGATAACGCGCACGCACCGAACCTTCGCGCAGCAGCTGGCGGTTGCGCTGGAAATACAGTTCACGGTCGTCGGGATGCACGCGCTCTACCAGTGTTGCTGCATCGCAATCTTCCAGCGTCCAGCCCAGCAAGGGTTGCAGGCTGGCGCTGAAAAACGCCGGGATCAGCGCGCCTTCTGCGTAGCGCTGCACGTAGATCACCGCCGGTGAACTGGCAATCAGATTATCCAGCCGCGCATGGGCGGCAGCGGCGCGCTGTTGTTGATTCTGGATGTCGCTGATGTCGAGCATGAACCCGACCAGACGCCGATGCTCACCGGTGCCGCTGACCTGGCCCTGAATCCGGTACCACGTCGCTGCTGCGCCGGCCTCCGCGCGGTGCAGACGCACGCTCAGGGTCAGCGCTTCTCCTTGCAGTTGCAGGGCGCGCAAACGGCTGCGCAACTCGTCGCGGTCGGCGGGATGAAACAGCGACAGCCAGTCTTCTACCGGCAGCAGGCGATCGCTGAGATCCAGTGCCGAGGCCAGCGTCGGCGCCAGTGCAATCTGCTCTTCGGCAGTGATTTCCCACCAGCCGGTGCCGAGCAGGTTTTGCAGCGAGTCCAGGCGCTCCATCGATTGCACATGGCGCTGCTCGCGCAAGCGGCTGAGCAGCGGCCCGGCCAGCGCGCCGGCCAGGGTCAGCCAGTCGCGATCGGTCAGCCATGGCGCCACGTTGTCGACCGTATAAAACCCACAGAGCAGCCACGCGACCACGCCCTGGTCATTGCTGTAGGGCACGGCGAAACCGTTGGCGTTGCCGAACGTGGCCTGCAATCGCGAATGTTCATAGCGGCCCTGCGGGCCGGCGAGGCGTTGCGGCGCGCTGCCGTTGAGGCTGTCCAGCGGCGTGCCCAGCGGCTGACCGTCCTCCCACAATTGCGGGGCATCGTGGCCGCGAAACTGTTGATGAATTTGCCAGCCCTGGGCCTGTTCATCCAGCAACGCCACGGCGAGGCAGGGGATATGCCAGCGCTGGGCGATGGCCTGCAATTGTTCGCCAAGCACCGTCGGCAGACGCGTCAGGCTGCACGTGCGCAGACGATCGCTGACCTGCGCGGCGAGGGTCTGGCAGGCGTCGCGGTCGCGCGCTTGCTGACGTTCGAGCAACAGGTCGGCGATGTCGAGCATCTGCAATCGCCAGCCATCCTCCAGCGGCTGCACCCAGCCGCGCAGGTGCAGCGGCTGATCATTCAGGCCGCTGAAATCCAGATCGAGCAATTGCCCTTGCCAGTCTCGCGGCTGACCTTCGACGCTCAACAGGCTATGCGGCAGCAGATAGGCGCGGAGCGGCAGCGGCTGACCCTGAGGTTTGTGCTGGGCGAGCAAATGCCGCAGCGGGCCGGCGATCTGCAACACATCGCCGTTGCCATCCAGATAAAAATGCAGGCCGATCGGCGGCGCGCCGAGATGGTCCGGCAAGTCGTGGGCTGCGACGGGGGCGCGCTTGAGCAAGTGCCCGAAAAGCTTATCGCCGGCGGTCAAAATTGCAGGCTCGAGCGGGCGGTGAGGTGCGTGGGCAGATTGGGCACCGTGCCGATCCCGGGCAGCACCAGAAACGGCATGATCTGATTGAGCTTGCTCACCGGGTAATTGACGCTGACGGTCAGGGTGCCAGTCCCCGCGTCGTACGCCGCACTGGTGTCGGTGCCGACCACCAGATTCAAGGCCGAGGGCAGCCATTGCAGTTGTTGGGTCAGCGCGGCATTGGCGGTGTTGACCACCACCGTCGAATAGTTCGGCGTGGCCGGGTCCACCGCAACGCTGCGGCGCACCGCCTCGGCAGTGGCCTGGTTGAACGATTGCATCATCACGAAGGGCAGGCCGTAGCTGACCAGCCCGTAAAACACTGCGAAAAAGATGATGAACACCAAGGCGAATTCGATCGCCACCGCACCTTTTTGCGACCTGCGAAAGCCGTTTTTCATGCGTGCGTCTACCCTGACAGTCACTGCGTAGTATCAGCATAGAATCAATCAGGCAAAACGGACGGCTTTCAGCGGATGCAGATTTCCCTTGTTCTGATCTGGCTGGCGATCTGCGCCGCGCAGGATGCCCGGCAGCGGCGAATTTCCAACATGTTGACCTTGGGCGTAGGTGCGCTGGCGTTGGTCTGGTTGTTGGCGACTGGCACTACTTGGCTGGGCGCCGACGCGGGGCAGGGCGGCTGGGCCTGCCTGATCGCTTTGCTGCTGACGCTGCCGGGGTATTTCTTGGGCCGCATGGGCGCCGGCGATGTGAAATTAATGACAGCTCTGGGTCTTGCGACGAACGGCATATTCGTTCTTGGCGCATTTATCGGCGCGGGCGTGGCCAGCGTGCTGTGGCTGCTGCTCGCGCCAAAAGTCTGGCCTCATATGGCTCAAGGAGTTAGAGAGCATGTGCGTCATCTGGCCCCGGACAAGTCAAAAAAGCTGCCATTTGCGCCGTTCGTGTGGGTAGGTGTAGTGCTTTCGCTGTACTGGATCATCTGATTGCGGGGTGCCACTAGTCCTATGTACATAGTCGGAAAGTGGGTCTACTTTCAATTCAGGCGAATACGCCACCAAAGTGCAGGAATCGTCAGCGTTGGCCGAGCAAATGGAGTGGTTCGTGAACAAGCCTAATTCGGTAAAAATCCTCGTGGTCGATGATCAGCCGCTGATCGTCGAAGAACTCTGTGAGTTTCTCGAGAGCAGTGGCTACCGTTGCGTGCCGTGCGACTCGAGTCTTGAAGCCATCGAGCTGTTCCGGGCGGACCCGGACATCGGTCTGGTGCTGAGTGATTTGCACATGCCGGACATGGACGGCATCGAGTTGATCCAGGCGTTGCAGCGGCTGGCCGGCAAGCAGCGGGTGTTCGAGGCGATCATGCTCACCGGGCGCGCTGACAAGCAGGATGTGATCAAGGCGTTGCGTGCGGGGATTGCCGATTACTATCAGAAGCCGATCGATCTGGCAGAGTTGCTTGAGGGTGTGCAGCGCCAGGAACTGGCTTTGCAGGAACGGCAGAAGAATCTGCATCTGGGGCATTTGAATCAGAAGTTGCAGTTTTTGTCCGAGTCGATTGATGACCTTTATCAGGATCTCGACAAGGTGCGGCGCTCGCCCGTGCCCGTGGTCAGTGATGCTGAACCTGAGTCCGTGGAGATGCCGGCGGTGTTCAGTCAATTGTCGCCCCGGCAGTTGGACGTGGCGCGGTTGGTGGGCAAGGGGCAGACCAATTATCAGATTGCCTGTGAGTTGGGGATTACCGAGAACACGGTGAAGTTGTATGTGTCGCAGGTGTTGCGGTTGACGCATATGCATAATCGGACGCAGTTGGCTTTGGCTTTGTCGCCCAGTGGGTCTGCTGGGCGGCAGCGGGTTACGGCGCATTAATCGGTGAATATCCGTTGCTGCGGTAACGGCTTCTTAGGGTTTCGCCCTTACGGCGAGTCCCTTTTGGCAAACGCCCCAAAAGGAACCAAAAGGTCTGCGCCCTGACGTTCGGCCCCTCGCTGGGGCTCGGTGTTCCTTCGCTCCGGGATCGATCCTGGCGCAGCGGCTACGGTTTTCTTCGCTGCACCTCCTTCCGCTGTGTACGACTGCGTCGTACGGTCGCTGCGCTCCCACGCCCGGATCAATCCCTCCACTCAGCCTGCCGACGGGCTCCCAGATCAAGATCAAAAGCGGTACTCGAGCTTGCGCTCATTGTTTTGAGTGGTAAAAAGCATGCGGTGTCTGGCTTTTGTTTTGCGCTGGATTCGCCCCTCACCCCAGCCCTCTCCCGAGGGAGAGGGAGCCGATTTGCGGGTTGTTCAAAATTTGCATTCGACTCGGTATCTCAGGTCGGCATACCTGACCCAAACAACTCGGTCGGTCCCCTCTCCTCTGGGAGAGGGCTAGGGTGAGGGTGCGTTTGATCTGCTTCAAAATGCATTCGACTCGGTATTTCAGGTCGGTGTACTTCGCCCAAACAACTCGGGTCGGTCCCCTCTCCCTCTGGGAGAGGGCTAGGGTGAGGGTGCTTTTGGTTTTGATTGTTTAAATCTGTGTCTGATTTGCCAGAACCTTCCCACAAGGTTTTCAGGTTGTCCGTCGGACGTCGGGTCACTAGTCTCTGGCTGTCGCTGACAACTCAGCGGTCAGGTGTGGAAACCTGAAATTCAAGTAGTTGCTTTGCATTGCTACCGTAATCGTTGTCGGCGTGTTCGTTCGTCTGCAAACTGTGTCGCGGCGGCTGTGCGTGGGCAGACTTTGGTCTGGCCGGTTGCCTACTTATCGGTTTTCCACCCTGCGTACAGCTGCCACCTTTTGTCGTGTGGAAACGACAGAAGAGGGCGTCACAGCCAAGTAGGAGTTCTCATGGACAAACTGATCCCAGACCCACCCCCATCCCCCGCCACCCCGCTCGAAGACGCCATGCGCGCCGACGATCTGGTGAAAAACCGCGAAGCGATAAAACGCGCGCTCGATTTCTATCTCTGCCCCGAACCTGCAAAACCGCACCCGCCCAGCACGCTGTTCATGGTGGTGCCCAATGTCGATACGGAAAGCCTGTTGGCGCATGCCTGTGAGTCGCTGGCGTCAGCGAGTGCGATGGCGAGTAATTTCGCTGGTGAGTTGAGCGGGTTTCAGCGCAGCACGGCGTTGGCAATTCAGCAGATTGTCATGCTGGCGGAGTTGGCGGTGAATCGGGCGCTGGATCGGGTGGATCCGCAGAGCTGAAACCGCGTTATCGTTCTTCGCGAGCAGGCTCGCTCCCACCGAAAGCACGCGGTCGACTGTGGGAGCGAGCTTGCTCGCGAAGGGGCCTTTAAGCGCACCACCAAACTAATTCTTGCTCTCGATCTTCCCGCCCGCATCCGGATCGTAAAAATCCGGTATCTCGTACTGGTATTTCTTCAGCCAACGCTGCATCGCCAGTTCGCGTTCGGTGGCGGTGGCGCTTTGCGGTTTGGGCGAGGCGGCTTTGTTGCGGCTTTGCAGGACCAGCCAGCCTTCGGTTTCCTGTTGTTGCGCCGAGGCCGGGCCGGTGTCGATGGCGTGGGCGGTGAGGGGCAGGGTGAGCAGGGTCAGGTAGCACAGGCCTTTGCGGATAGTCATGGCTGTCTCCTATTCGAGCGTCGGCGGTAGCGGGTCGATGAAGGCGGCGACGCGGTCGCCGGGGGTGTTTTTGGCGTTGGTCGGGGCTTTGAGTTTTTCCGCGCGTTGCTGCGCTTCGGTGAATTGTTCCGGGGTCAGTTTCGAGCGGCTGACGACCTCTGCTGCTTGCGGCCAGTCGTTCTGGTAGAGCAGCAGGGTGACCATGTTCAGCGTCGCCAACTGATTGTTCTGGCTCAGTTCGATGGCGGTGAGGAATTCGAATTTCGCTTCGTTGAGGCGCAGTTGGTTGAGGTAGACCACGCCGAGGTCATTGCGGATTTTCTCGTCGGTGGGCGCCAGGCGCGCGGCGCGTTGCAGGTGGGCCTGGGCCTGGCCGTTGTCGCCACGGGCGGCGTAGACCTGGCCCAGGCCATGTTCGGCCTGGGCGGTGAGGCAGCCGCCAAGCAGGCTGCGGTAGAGCGGCTCGGCTTCGCTGCGACCGAGCAGGCGATAGACCTTGGCTTTGCGCAGGCGCACTTCGCTGAGGTTGTCCGGCAGGCTTTGCAGGTTGGCGAGGCTGGCGTGGAGCTTGCCGTCGCTGGCCAGATCATCGGCGAGGTTCAGCGACAGTTCCTGCTCCGACGTGAGTTTGCTGCAGCTGGACGGCGACAGCAGCGAGGTCCACGGCGCCTGGCCATCCGTGGCGCAGCCGCTGAGCAGCAACAGACTTGCCATGACTATCAGTACTTTCATCAAACGCTCTCCATGAGCCAAGGTCAGTTTGCGAACGCGCGGGCAATGGCGGTGAAGCCCGGGCCGGCCAGTACGATCAGCAGGGCGGGAAACAGAAACAGCATCATCACCACCGACATCTTCGCCGACATTTTCGAGATGTATTCCTGCAGCCGGGTCAGGCGTCGGTCGTCCAGTAATTGCTTGAGCGCCAGCAGTGATTTCATCGCACCGCCGCCCTGGTGGATCAGTTGCTGGAGGATCACGCAGGTGTCGGTGAATTCGTCCACCGCGAGCATCACTGCGGTCTTGTTCAGCTCCTGCCCCAGCTCCAGACCGGAGTCGACGCGGCTGAGGATCAGGCGCAGTTCGCTGGTCAGTTTCGGCAGCAGTTTCTGCGCTTCGACGCTGAGCACGCGCAACGCTTGTTCCACGGCCATGCCGGATTCGAAGAGGATGCGCAGCAGCGGTATGAACGTGGAAATTTCCACGGCGATGGTTTTCTGTCGGCGGGCGGCGGCGTAGGCGAGCAGGCGTTTGGGCAGTAAATAGCCGCCGCCCGCAGCGAACATCGGCGCCATCCAGCGGTGGCTGGTCTGCGGAAAAAACACTTCCTGCAAGAAGATCGCCAGCCCCACAGCGAGCAGCGGCGTGCCGATTTGGCAGGCGGCGAAGAGCGCGCGTTCGTTGGCGCGGCGCCAGCCGAGGCGGCCGAGCAGGGTCTGGGTTTCGCTGTCGATGCTCACCGAGCCCCGGCCGAAACGGCTGTTGCCCAGCGCGCGCAGCCAGTGGCCGAAACGGTTCTCCCGCACCAATTGGCCGTGCAAGCGCTGATGCACCTGACGCACGCGGCGGCGCTCGGTGAGCAGGTGATTGCCCAGCAATAACAGCGAACCAAGGAGCAACAACAACGCCGCGAGCCAGACCATCTCAAACGCTCCGCAACATGCGCCACAGCGCCAGACTGCCCAACACCTGCAACACGGCGGCGCTGAGCAGCATGGTCTGGCCGCTTTCGTCGTGCCACATGCCGAGCATGTAGCCGGGGTTGGTCAGCATGAAGTAGCTCACCAGAATCAGCGGCAGCAAACCGAGCACCCAAGCGGTCATGCGCGTTTCCCCCGTCAACGCGCGCAACTGCCGCGCGCCCTGGTCGCGCTCGCGGATCAGTTTGATCAGATTCTCCAGCAACTCGCTGGCGTTGCCGCCGTAGCGGTGATTGACCTTCAGGCCGAGGGCGAACATGCGCAATTCGTCCTGCTCGTAGAGCTCGGCAAAATCGCTGACCGCATCGGGCAGGTTCACCCCCAGTTGCACGTTGCGCTGCACCCGGCCCATGGCCGCTTTCAAGGGATCTTCACTGGCCTCGATGCCGCCCAGCACCGCATCGCTCAGCGTGCGCCCGGACTTGAGGCTGCGCACGGTGTGGTCGAGCAGTTGCGGCAGTTGTTCGATCATGCGGCGGATCCGCCGTCGGTAGCGAATGGCGATGTACAACCGCAACGCCACGGGCGGGACGAGCAACATGATCAGCAAACCAACCCAGCTCCCGAGCAGAAATCCCAGGCCCATGGCCGCCGCCCACAGGCTCAGCCACAGGCCGAAACGCTCGCTCGGCTGACCGAGGCCGGCACGCAAAAACATGCGCTCCAATCCCACCCATTTCGTCTGTTCCACGGCCAATTGCGGTTGCCCCGCAGCGAGTCGATTGAGGACTTTTTCCGTCGCGGTCTTGCGCAGGCCTTGCAGGAACAGATAGATCGACAGCCCGAGCAGCATCAGGCAAATGGCGATAAGAATGATCGGTCCCAGCATCTGCGTGCTCCTCGCCGTCAGCCCAGGTGAGCGTCTTGGCGCAGCTTGTCGCCGGCCGGGTTGACCGCTTCGCGGACAAAGCCGAACCCCGTGCGGCGGTCGAGGCGGAACAGGGTGTTGGTGACGTAGACGTCCTCGCGGATGCCGACCACTTCCACCACTTCGCTGACGCAGCGCCGGCCATCGGGCATGCGCGTCAGTTGAATGATCACGTCGAGGGCGGCGCAGATCATCTGGCGCAAGGTGCGTTCGGCGATCGAGCGCCCGGTCAGGCCGACCAGCGTCTCCAGACGCAGCAACGCGTCCTGGGCATTGTTGGCATGCACGGTGCTCATCGAACCGTCGTGGCCGGTGTTCATCGCGGTGAGCACGTCGACCACTTCGACGCCTCGGATCTCGCCAAGAATGATCCGGTCGGGACGCATGCGCAGGGCGTTGCGAATCAGGTCGCTGGCCTTGACCTCGCCATGACCCTCGGCATTCGGCGGACGGGTTTCCAGACGCACCACATGCGGATGGCCGAGTTGCAGTTCGGCGACGTCTTCGATGGTCACCAGCCGTTCGTGCGGGTTGATCAACTGGCTGAGGATGTTCAGCAGCGTGGTCTTGCCGGTGCCGGTGCCGCCACTGATCAGGATGTTGCAGCGCCTGCCCACGGCGTTCTGCAGGAACTCGAAAATCGCCAGATCGATGGTCTGCATCGCCATCAGGTCGGTGCTCTTGAGCATGTCCTTGCGGAACTTGCGGATCGACAGGCACGGGCCGTCGAGGGCGATCGGCGGGATGATCGCGTTGACCCGGCTGCCATCGGGCAGGCGCGCATCGACCATCGGCGAGGACTCATCGAGGCGGCGCCCCAGCGGCGCAAGGATGCGTTGCATGACCCGCTCGACATGATGCGCATCGATAAAACGCAGATCGCTTTGATGCAGTACGCCGTCGCGCTCGATGAACACCCGGTGCGGGCCGTTGACCAGAATTTCCGTCACCGACGGGTCGCGCAGCAGGACTTCCAGTGGGCCGAATCCGGTGAGTTCGTCGACGATTTCTTCGCCGAGGCGCTCCATCTCGTAGCGCGAGATCGCCAGGTGCAAACGCGCGATGTATTCGGCAACCTTATCGGTGACGAACTGCGCCAGTTGCTGGCGTGAACCTTCCAGCAGGTTTTTCCCTGACTCCTCGATGGCGTCGATGATGTAGCGGTGCAGGACCAGTTTCAGGCCTTCGTGATCGCTGTTACCGATCGCTCCGCGTGGCGTCGCGCCAAAGAGTTTTTCTGCGCTCATGAGTGACCTCGCAGACGGTCGAACCAGGTGACTTTCGGTTTGCTCAGGCCTTCGGAGCGTTTCGCCAAGCGCTCGCCGAGGGTGCGCAGGCTCTGGGTGAGTTTCTCCCGGGGCGCCAGTTCGAACAGACTCACGCCCTGGTTTTTCGCGTTCAGGCGCACGTCGGGACTGAACGCCAGCACGGCGATGACTTCCAGATTGAAGGTCTTGCCCAGGGTCTCGGCATCCGGCGCGACGTTGTTCAGGTAGCGATCGATCAGCAAGCGCCCGTGCTCGAGCTTCATGCCTTTCTCGCGCCATTGGTTGAGCACGGCGAGGTTGCGTCGGCAGTTGAGTACGTTCTGGTCGGTGTACCACAGCAGTTTGTCGCAATGGCTGACGAAGGTGCGCAACGCTTCACTGTCGGCCTGCCCGGTGAGGTTCACGACAATGTGCTGGAAGTGCTGGCGCAAGGCGCTGAGCAGCATGTACAGCTCGGCGGCACTGGTGGATTCCAGCGGCTCGTCAGTGTTGGCGTAGGCAAGAATGCGCAGGCCGTGCTCGGCGCTGGTGAAAGCGCTGTCGATCAGCGTGGCGTCGAGGCGGCGCAAATGACGCAGGGCATCGCCGAAGTGAAACGAACTCTCCAGACCCAACAGCGCCAGACTATCGCCACGCGGCAGACCGAGGTCGAGCAGCAGGGTTTGCTGGCCGCTTTTCTGCACGACCATGGCCATGTGATTGGCGATCAAGGCGCCGTCCGACGCGCCTTGCACACCGTACAGAACGGTGAGGCCGCCGAGCTGGGTGCTAGGTGTAACGGCCGGCAGACGCTTACTCAGGCGCCGCACCAGTCCGGCGACTTCGCTGGAACGCGAGCCATAGGCCACGAAATCCCGTGCGCCGGCGCGCATTGCATTGAGCACCAGCTGATTGTCCATGCCGTCGCCGAGAGCAACGATCGCCAGCATCGGCTTGGCTTCCAGCGCACCTTCGATGAGCGCGCTCTGCGCCACGACATGCTCGCGGTCGAGACCGACGAAGACCAGATTGGCGAACGTTACATCGACCAGTGCGAGCAATTCGTCGAGGCTGCCGGCACCGGCGCTGATGACCTGGCCCAGTGGCGCGAGGGCGCTTTGCAGCCATTCCAGATCGGTGCTGTTGCGGGTGATGGCGAGGAAGGTCTGACTGAGATTCTGGTTCATTGCGACAACCCGCTGCGCTTGTCGAAGTTGCCGTTCTCGAGGAAGAACATGCGATAGAAATTCGGGTCGTAATTGCGCAGTTTCTCTCCCGGCAACGACGGCAGTCGCGCGTCTGCCGCCAGTGGCTGGACCAGATGCGGGGTGACGATCATCAGCAGCTCGCGCTCTTCGCGTTTGATCTGCGAACCTTTGAAAAACGCGCCGAGGATGGGAATGTCGCCCAGGCCGGGAAACTTGTTCACCTGCGAACTGTTAGTGGTACTGATCAAACCGCTGATGACAAAACTTTCGCCATCACCCAGCGACACGCTGGTGTCGGTGCGGCGAATGGTCAGCGCCGGAACGGTGGTGCCGGCGATGTTCACCGCGTTGGCAAAATCCAGTTCGCTGACCTCCGGGGCGACCTTCAGCGCGATGCGATCGCGGCCGATGATGGTTGGCGTCAGGGTCAGGCGGATGCCGAATTCCTTGTACTCGATCGACACGCTGTCGCTGCCGGAACTGGGCACCGGAATCGGGATTTCCCCGCCGGCCAGGAAGCTCGCACTCTGCCCGTTCAACGCCACCAGACTCGGCCGTGCCAGGGTGTAGGCGAAGCCGCTGGTTTCCAGGGCGTTGATGATCGCCATGGTCTTGCCACCGACCCAGGAGAAATTGAACAGCGAGTTATCCACCGGCAGGCGCGGCTGCGGCACGCCGTCGATCGGTGGCAGCGTGCCGGGCGAACCGAACAGGAAATTGCCGCGCGTGCCGATCAGCGACGCCGTGGCTTCCTTGAGTTTGGTGCGGCTGACTTCGACGAAACGGATGTCGGTCTGCACTTGCGACGGCAGGGTCGGATCGTCGGACGGCACGCTGCTGGTCAGCGCCGTGGTCGCCGCGCCCTGGACAAAGACCATGGCTTTCTGCGGCTGCGCCGAGCAGGCGGTCCAGACCATCAGGCTGGTCGCGCCGGGGCCGACGCCCGTGAGCAAAAAGGACGAACCGCCATTGGCATGCACGTCGGCAATTTTCGGGTCGCCCACTGCCAGCCGAGTGATTGCCACCGATGACTGCATGTCCTGCTGGAAGCCTTCACCGATTTCGATCACCGAGGGCAGGCGCGGCAGTGCCGAGCAATTGCCCACCGCCGCGAAGGCGCTGTCCATCGTCAATCCCAACAACAGCAAGGCCCGGAGCGCCGGTTTCAATGTCGGTCTGAGTCGACTCTGCATGCACGTGAATCCTTGCGCAGTCATGGGGTTTGTTGGCTGATCTGGTTGCCGCGAATGATTTCCACCGCAGGCCTGGGCGCCGCGCCGGCACCGGCGGTGGCAGGTGTTTTTTGCGCGCTGCCCAGGGCGAGTTGAGTGAACTGGAAAAGCTGGCTGTTGGCGCGATCCAGGTGCGCGGGCGATTGCGCTTCGCCGGCCCAGTATTTGGCCAGCCGCTGTTCTTCGCTGCTGCGCACCGCGAGACGCAAGGTGCCGACTTGAGTGGCAAGCATCAGGCGGCTGAGCAGTTGTTCCGGCACCGCCAGCACCACTGTGCGTGCGGCGATGCGGCGCTGGTCCTGTTTGATTTTTTCTTCGGCGCTGAGGCTCGGCGATGCCGGTTGGCCGTCGTTGGTCAGGCCGTAATGATCGCCAATTCCGAGCACGCGCAGGGCCGGAACGGCGATCTGCGCCGACTGCTGCAGATTGCTCGCGTCCTCGCGCAGATACAGCAGCACATCGACGTAATCCCCCGGCAGCAACTGCCCGGCGGCACCGATCACTTCATCGACGGCCACGGTGAGCGCGCGCTCGTCGCGGCGAATCATCCGCGCCAACGCACCGCCAGCCTGGAAGCTTTCGTCATTGAGCCAGGTGCCGGCGCTGAGGTGGCGCCAAGGTGTGCGGCCGACTGCTTGTTCGATGCTGGTCAGGCTGCCGGCCGGTGCGCTGCGCAGTTTTTCCACGGTCACATCGGCGGCGGTCAACGGCGTGAACGGCGCTACATCGTGGAGCAGTACCACCACCGGTTGGCGGGTCTGGTCTTCGGCAATCGCGACAGTCTGTTCAATGCTGACCGCTGGGGCGACGGGCGCCTCGGCGACCGGGGCCGGCTGACGACTGAGCACCAGCCCCCAGTAACCGACAAAAACCGCGCCGAGCAACAGCAACGCGGCTAGGCCCATGGTGACGCGACTGTTCATGACGGCTCTCCCTTTCCTGCTGCACAACCGATTGCATTTGCTTGCGAAAGGCGGACTGAATCGGCAGCTATGAACATGCAACTATTTCGCTATTTCCAAGCTAGCTGATCCAAGCAAAAGCGCCATTAATGACAGGCAAATAACCCACCAAAGTATGAGTCCTGGCCAATTAACAGCAGGAAATGGCCGGGACACATTGGGATTAATGCTTTGTGATTAATGCGTTCTTACAGTTGTTGGGCGGGGGTTTGTTGACAATGCTCAGGTGGCACGGTGGAACCTTGCCGCGGTGGTGATGTCGGCGCCAGAGGCGCGAAGGAGTGGACCTATGTTTCGTATGACTTTTGATTATGTGATCGCCAAGGCTCGCGCGTTTGCCCGCAGTGAAGAGGGTGCTTCGGCGATCGAGTATGCGATTGTGGTGGCGATGGTGGCGGTGGTGGTTGTGGCGTTCATTACGCCGATTGGAGATCGGATCCTGGCGATATTCAACAGCATTTTGAATGCACTTCCGGCGGCACCGGCTCCTTAAGCACCCTTCTATTTTTATGAACTCTGCACCTGGCTGATATCGCACTACACTGGATTTACCTTTCAGTATTCAGGTATTGCCTATGAACGCGTCTTCGTCGTCCCGCCAACAACTGCTTCTGGTTGATGATGAAGAAGACGCGTTGCTGGAGTTGGCGGAGTTGCTGGAGGGGGAGGGGTTTGTCTGTCACACCGCGACGTCGGTGAAGCTCGCGCTGCATCATCTGACCCGGCATCCGGATATTGCTCTGGTGATTACTGATCTGCGTATGCCGGAGGAGTCCGGCATGTCGTTGATCAGGCGGTTGCGTGAGCATACGTCGCGGGCGCATTTGCCGGTGATTGTGATGTCGGGGCATGCGGATATGGAGGATGTCAGCGATATGTTGCGGTTGCAGGTGCTGGATCTGTTTCGCAAGCCGATTTATCACGTTAGGTTGTTGGAGACTCTCGATAATTTGTTTCCCAAGCCTCGGGTTGGGGCTGGGTGAACTCGGCGGCCTTTGGGCCGACCGTGTTCTTGGGGGGTGGGGGAATACCCGTTGCTGCGGGTGTTGCGGCTGGCGGTTTCGCCCTTACGGCGACTTACTTTTTTACAAGCGCCTAAAAAAGTAAGCAAAAAACGCTTGCTCCTACGTTCGGCCCTCGCAGGCTCGGGTTCCTTCGCTCCGGGATCGATCCGGGCGCAGCGGCTACGGTTTGCTTCGCTGCA
>NZ_JBAWKM010000028.1:0-64840 GCF_037095675.1 Pseudomonas sp. CCNWLW23
TCGACTCGGTCTTTCAGGTCGATGTATCCCGCAAGACAACTCGGTCGGCTCCCTCTCCCTCTGGGAGAGGGCTGGGGTGAGGGTGTGCTTTTATTCGTGATGCGGCTCGCCAAGGAATGTCAGCGAACTGAACAACCCACGACTGTCCACATCCGCGCTGTCCCTCACCGGCACCTCGACCTGCGCCGCAATCACATTCAACCCTTCATTACGCACCAGCACCTGCGCACGCCCATCCTTGTCGGTCTCGGTGCTCAGGGTGTTTGGCGCGCTGCGATAGTCGCCATACAACTTCACCCCCGCCGCCGGTTTGCCATCGAGCAGCACCCGCACCGGTAACGATTTACCCGGCCCGACCGTCAGCGGATCAACCTCCGGCAGGATCAGCAGTTTGATCTGCTCCAGTTTCGGCAACTTCGTCCCCGGCTGATAGATCGCCAGGCTGTACTTGAACGTCTGCGTGGCCTCGGTGGCGCCGGGCACTTTGCTGCGTCCTTCGTTGATCCACTTCTTGTCCGCCGTCTGCGACCACATGCCGTTGTTCAGCGCCACGGCCAGCACCGCCGGCGGCTTCAATGGTTTCAAACGGGCATGATCGGCCAGGCGCTCGACGCTGACCGGGATCATTTTGCCGCTTGCGTCATAAGCCCAGGCACCGCTGATTTTCTGCGCCTTGAAGGCGTTGTCTTCGGCGCCGTGGCCGTAGATCACTTCGATGTTGCCGCGTCGCTCCTCTGTCCACAGGCCGTGCGCCGACACCTGGCCGGTGAACAGCGCAGCGATGAGCAGAAGGGATTTGCCGTAGTGCATGGTGACGTCCTTTTACAGGTTGAGTGTCAGGCTGACAGTGAAATTGCGTGGCTCGCCGGGGTTGACCCAGTAGTTGCTGTAAGAGCGCTCGTAGTATTTTTCGTCGAAGATGTTGTTCAGGTTCAGGCCGAGCGTGACGTTGTCGCTGGCCTTGTAATGCGCGAGCAGGTCGACGGTCTGGTAGGCCGGCAATTCGAAGTCGCTGCCGGATTCGCCCGAGCGATCGCCGACGTAAGTGAACGCTGCGCCGACGTCTGAACCGCGCAGTCGGCCATCCTGAAATTCATAAACACCCAGCAGACTGCCGCTGCGTTTAGCCACGCCGAGGATGCGGCTGCCGGTAGGAATGGTCGCGTCGCCCTTGGTCACCTCGGCGTCGATGTAGGCGAAGGCGCCGATGACCCGCACCGCGTCGGTCACCTGGCCGCTCACTTGCCAATCGAAACCCTGACTGCGCGCCTTGCCCATGGCGCGGCTGGTGTCGGTGCCCGGATCGAGGGCGAGAACGTTTTCCTTGTCGATGTGGAAGAAGGCGAGGGTGCTGCTCACGCGCTCATCGAACAGTTCGTTCTTGATCCCCACTTCGTAACCGACACCTTCTTCCGGGTCGAAGGATTTGCCGGAGGCATCCAGGCCGTTGTTCGGTTTGAACGAGGTCGAGGCGTTAGCGAACAGGCCGGTGCTCGGCGTGAGCTGATAGAGCAGGCCGGCGCGTTGAGTCAGTGCGTCGTGGCGCTGCTGGCTTTTGGCGTTGCGGCTGTGATCGTCGATGCGCTGATCGAAATGCTCGAAGCGCGCGCCGACCATGCCGCGCAGCTTGTCGGTGAAGATGATCTGGTCCTGCAGATTCAGCGCATGACTTTCGACGTGTTCGAAGAAGTCGGTTCCCGAGCGTGCGCCGTTGGGTTTCGGCTGGCCGTAGACCGGCTTATAGATGTCGATAGCGTAGGGGCCGCCAGCAATGGTGGTGACGCGTTCGTCCTTGCGATAATTCTCGTACTCGGTGCCGATCAGCAATTCGTGCTGCCACGGGCCGAGGTCGAACAGACCGCGCAGTTCCAGTTGGGTGATGCTGTCGTGCCAACTCGTATCGCGTTCGCGCAAGCGGCGGTTGACCGTGTGGCCGTCGGCGTTCAGCGCGCGTTGTTCCGTGGCGTCGCCCCAGAGCTTGCCTTCCTTGTAGTGGCTGGCCAGACGCAGTTTCCAGCTGTCGTTCAGATGGTGTTCAAGAGTGGCCTGGAGCAGGTTGTTGTGGTTGTCGATGTTGCCGTCGTTGGGCTCGCCGAGGAAGGTCGAGCGCGATACGCCGCTCCACTTGTTGTTCGGCGCCACCACACCACGATCGAACGTCGAGTTGTGACGGACGATTTCGCTCTCCACCAGCAGCGAGGTGTCCGGGTTCAACTGCCAACTGATCGAGGGCGCGACGAATACCCGCTGGCTGTCGACGTGGTCGCGAAAGCTGTTGTTGTCTTCTACGGCGAAGTTGATGCGCGAGAGCACATTGCCCTGGTCATCAAGGGGCGTGTTGACGTCCAGCGCGGTGCGGTAGCGATCCCAACTGCCGGCGCTGGTTTGCACAGTGGTGAACGCTTCGGGCTGCGGCTTCTTGGTGACGATGTTCACCGTGCCGCCCGGATCTCCCCGGCCGTAAAGGCTGGCGGCCGGGCCTTTGAGCACTTCGATGCGCTCGATGTTCGCTGCATCCGGCGTGCTCGGGTAACCGCGATTGGCACTGAAGCCGTCCTTGTAGAACTCCGAGGTGGTGAAGCCGCGCACGCTGTATTCGTACAGGGTCAGGCCGCCGAAGTTGTTCTGCTTCGACACGCCGCCGGCAAAATCCAGCGCGCGTTCAACGCTGGTGCTGCCCAGATCCGAGAGCACACTGGCCGGGACCACGCTGATGGCTTGCGGGATATCGCGAATCGCCGTGTCGGTTTTGGTCGCACTGGCCGAGCGAGTCGCGCGATAACCGCTGACCGGGCCGGTGGGTGATTCGTAGTCGGAAGTGACGCTGATGGCTTCCAGCTCAACGGGCTCCGGCTCATCGGCGAAGGCGGGATCGCAGAGCAAACCCAGAGTCAGGCCCAGCAGCGAGGCCTTTTTGCGAGACGACATGTTATGTTGTTCCAATTGCTAGAATTGAAACAATATAACATGCCTGTTGAGAATGTCTGTTATTCGCGCCACTGGCGCGAAAACATTTTTACTCTTCTTTTTCTTTCACCGGTGCCGGCGGTGGACGCAGGCCGATTTCAGCCGTCAGCTTCAGCTCCTTGCCGTTGCGCATGACCTGAATCGTCACCTTGTCGGTCGGTTTGATCCGCGCCACCTGGTTCATCGAGCGGCGACCATCGCCGGCCGGCTCGCCATCGATGCTCAGAATCACATCGCCCAGTTGCAGGCCGGCTTTCTGCGCCGGGCCGTCACGGAAGATCCCCGCGACGACAATCCCCGGTCGCCCGGACAAGCCAAACGACTCCGCCAGTTCCTGAGTCAGCGGTTGTACTTCGATGCCCAGCCAGCCGCGAATCACCTGGCCGTGCTCGATGATCGACTTCATCACTTCCATCGCCAGTTTCACCGGGATGGCAAAACCGATGCCTTGCGAGCCGCCGGATTTGGAAAAGATCGCCGTGTTGATACCGGTGAGGTTGCCGTTGGCATCGACCAGCGCACCGCCGGAGTTGCCCGGGTTGATCGCCGCATCGGTCTGGATGAAGTCTTCGTAGTTGTTCAGGCCCAACTGATTACGGCCGGTGGCGCTGATGATGCCCATGGTCACGGTCTGGCCGACGCCGAACGGGTTGCCGATGGCCAGCGCGACGTCACCGATGCGAATGCTGTCGGAGCGGCCGACGGTGATTGCCGGCAGGTTTTTCAGATCGATTTTAAGGACAGCAAGGTCGGTTTCCGGATCGCTGCCGATCACCCGCGCGAGTGTTTCGCGACCATCCTTCAGCGCCACGACAATCTGGTCGGCGCCGCTGGTGACGTGGTTGTTGGTAAGGATGTAGCCTTCCGGGCTCATGATCACCCCGGAACCCAGGCTCGATTCCATGCGCTTCTGTTTCGGCGAGTTATCACCGAAGAAGCGGCGGAACTGCGGATCCTCGAACAAGGGATGCGCCGGTTTGTTGATGACCTTGGTGGTGTACAGGTTGACCACCGACGGCGCGGCGATGCCCACCGCATCCGCATAGGACACCGGCCCCTGCTGCACGATCGTGGTCTGAGGGGCCTGTTGCAGATTGACGTCGAGGCTCGGCAGCCCGACCCACTCGGGGTAACGCTGAATAATCAACAGAGCGATAAGCACACCGGCCAACAGCGGCCAGCCAAAAAAACGCAGCGCCTTGAGCATTAAGCACGTTCCTGGAAAGGTTGCAGGCGAGGTCAGACCGCCCATAATGTCGCGCATTATACGAGGCCGCGCGCGCCTCTGAACGGGATATTTAGGAGTCTTTCATGGCCGTTGCCCTCAGCACCCTCGTCGAAGAAGCCGACCGTTACCTGGGCAGTGCGAAAATTGCCGATTATTGCCCCAACGGATTGCAGGTCGAAGGCCGCCCGCAGGTGATGCGTATCGTCAGCGGCGTCACCGCCAGCCAGGCTTTACTGGACGCGGCCGTGGAAGCCGAGGCCGACCTGATCCTGGTCCACCACGGTTATTTCTGGAAAGGCGAAAACCCTTGCGTCACCGGCATGAAACAGCGCCGCTTGAAAACCTTGCTCAAGCACGACATCAGTCTGCTCGCCTATCACCTGCCGCTGGATCTGCACCCGGACGTCGGCAACAACGTGCAACTGGCGCGTCAGCTCGACATCACTGTCGAAGGGCCGCTCGACCCGAGCAATCCGAAAGTCGTCGGGCTGGTCGGCTCACTGAATGAGCCAATGACTGCGCGGGATTTCGCGCGCAAGGTGCAGGAAGTCATGGGCCGCGAGCCGCTGCTGATCGAAGGCAGCGGCATGATCCGCCGCGTCGGCTGGTGCACCGGCGGTGGCCAGGGCTATATCGACCAGGGCGTGGCGGCGGGTGTCGACCTGTTCATCAGTGGCGAGGCCTCCGAGCAGACTTTCCACAGTGCGCGGGAAAACGACATCAGCTTCATCGCCGCCGGCCACCACGCCACCGAGCGCTATGGCGTACAGGCGCTGGGTGAGTATCTGGCGAAGCGCTTTGCCCTGGAGCACATCTTCATCGATTGCCCGAATCCGATCTGAACTCACCTCAAACTCCTGTGGGAGCGAGCCTGCTGGCGAAGGCGTCAGACCTTCAATACAAAGGTGCCTGACACCCCGCCTTCGCGAGCAGGCTCGCTCCCACGTTCGGCCCTGACGGCCGAACTGGTGGGCATATTCATATACCCTTTCGATCTAGTTGGCGTCCTGATTAGAAGAGGTCGCTGTGCTAGGATTCCTCGCTCGAACACGGCCCGCTGGCCGTTCATAAGAAAGCTTTCGTGAGTAGCCATGGTCGACAAACTGACGCATCTGAAACAGCTGGAGGCGGAAAGCATCCACATCATCCGCGAGGTGGCCGCCGAGTTCGATAACCCGGTGATGCTGTACTCCATCGGTAAAGACTCCGCCGTGATGCTGCACCTGGCACGCAAGGCGTTCTTCCCGGGCAAACTGCCGTTTCCGGTGATGCACGTCGACACCCGCTGGAAATTCCAGGAAATGTACAAGTTCCGCGACAAGATGGTCGAAGACTTGGGCCTGGACCTGATCACCCACATCAACCCCGATGGCGTGGCGCAGAACATCAACCCGTTCACCCACGGCAGCGCCAAGCACACCGACATCATGAAAACCGAAGGCCTGAAACAGGCACTCGACAAGCATGGTTTCGATGCAGCGTTCGGCGGCGCCCGTCGCGATGAAGAGAAATCCCGCGCCAAAGAGCGCGTGTACTCGTTCCGCGACAGCAAGCACCGCTGGGACCCGAAAAACCAGCGTCCAGAGCTGTGGAACGTCTACAACGGCAAGGTCAACAAGGGCGAATCCATCCGTGTGTTCCCGTTGTCGAACTGGACCGAGCTGGACATCTGGCAGTACATCTATCTCGAAGGCATCCCGATTGTGCCGCTGTACTTTGCCGCCGAACGCGAAGTGATCGAGAAGAACGGCACGCTGATCATGATCGACGACGAGCGCATCCTCGAGCACCTGTCCGATGAAGACAAAGCGCGCATCGTGAAAAAGAAAGTGCGGTTCCGCACCCTTGGCTGCTACCCGTTGACGGGCGCGGTGGAGTCCGAGGCCGAAAGCCTGACGGACATCATTCAGGAAATGCTCCTGACGCGAACTTCCGAGCGCCAGGGCCGGGTCATCGACCACGATGGCGCAGGCTCGATGGAAGACAAAAAACGTCAAGGCTATTTCTAAGGGGCTGTCATGTCGCATGTTTCTGATTTGATCAGCGAGGACATCCTCGCCTACCTGGGCCAGCACGAACGTAAAGAGCTGCTGCGCTTTTTGACCTGCGGTAACGTCGATGACGGCAAGAGCACCCTGATCGGGCGCCTGCTGCACGACTCGAAAATGATCTACGAAGATCACCTCGAAGCGATCACCCGCGATTCGAAGAAAGTCGGCACCACCGGTGACGACATCGATCTGGCGTTGCTGGTCGACGGTCTGCAGGCCGAGCGTGAGCAGGGCATCACCATTGATGTCGCCTACCGCTATTTCTCCACCGCCAAGCGCAAATTCATCATCGCCGACACCCCCGGCCATGAGCAGTACACCCGCAACATGGCCACCGGTGCGTCCACCTGTGACCTGGCGATCATTCTGGTCGACGCCCGTTACGGCGTGCAGACCCAGACCCGTCGCCACAGCTTCATCGCTTCCCTGCTGGGTATCAAACACATCGTCGTCGCCATCAACAAGATGGACTTGAAGGACTTCGACGAAGGCGTGTTCGAATCGATCAAGGCTGACTACCTGAAGTTCGCCGAAGGCTTGAAGATGAAGCCGACCAGCATGCACTTCGTGCCGATGTCTGCCCTCAAGGGCGACAACGTGGTGAACAAGTCCGAGCGCTCGCCGTGGTACACCGGCCAGTCGCTGATGGAAATCCTCGAGACTGTGGAAGTGGCGGGCGATCGCAACTTCATCGATCTGCGTTTCCCGGTGCAGTACGTCAACCGTCCGAACCTGAACTTCCGCGGTTTCGCCGGCACCCTGGCCAGCGGCATCGTGCACAAGGGCGACGAAGTCGTGGTGCTGCCGTCGGGCAAGAGCAGCCGGGTGAAGTCCATCGTCACTTTCGAAGGTGAGCTGGAACACGCAGGTCCCGGTCAGGCGGTAACGCTGACCATGGAAGACGAAATCGACATCTCCCGTGGCGACCTGTTGGTGCATGCCGACAACGTGCCGCCGGTGACCGACAGCTTCGAAGCGATGCTGGTTTGGATGGCTGAAGAGCCGATGCTGCCGGGCAAGAAATATGACATCAAACGCGCCACCAGTTACGTGCCGGGCTCGATCGCCAGCATCGTCAACAAGGTCGACGTCAACACGTTGGAAGAAGGCCCGGCGAGCGCGTTGCAGCTCAACGAAATCGGCAAGGTGAAGATCGCGCTCGACGCGCCGATCGCCCTCGACGGTTACGAAAGCAACCGCACCACCGGCGCGTTCATCGTCATCGATCGCTTGACCAACGGCACCGTTGGCGCTGGCATGATCGTCGCGCAGCCAGTGACGCACGGCACCGCCACGCATCACGGCAAACTGGCGCACGTGGCGACTGAAGAACGCGCCCAGCGCTTCGGCCAGCAACCAGCCACCGTGCTGTTCAGCGGCCTGTCCGGTGCGGGCAAAAGCACCTTGGCGTATGCGGTCGAGCGCAAGCTGTTCGACATGGGGCGCGCGGTGTTTGTACTCGATGGCCAGAATCTGCGTCATGATTTGAACAAAGGTCTGCCACAAGATCGCGCCGGGCGTACCGAGAACTGGCGTCGTGCCGCGCACGTGGCGCGTCAGTTCAACGAAGCGGGGCTGCTGACGCTGGCCGCGTTCGTTGCGCCGAGTGCCGAAGGTCGCGAGCAGGCCAAGGAACTGATCGGCAAGGATCGCTTGCTGACGGTCTATGTGCAGGCGTCGCCGACCGTGTGCGCCGAACGTGATCCGCAAGGTCTGTACGACGCTGGCGGCGACAACATCCCGGGCGAATCCTTCCCGTACGATGTGCCGCTCAATGCCGACCTGGTGATCGACACGCAGTCGCTGAGCCTGGAAGAAAGCGTCAAGCAAGTGCTGGAGCTGTTGCGTCAGCGTGGCGCAATCTAAGGTAGAAGCAGCGACAGGCTTCTAGCTGCAAGCGGCAAGAAAAAGCCCGCCGGTGAGTGATCATCGGCGGGTTTTTTATTTCAGAGCGCTGCAATTAAAACTGTGGGAGCGAGCCTGCTCGCGAAAGCTTTATCTCATTCAACATCTTTGTATGCTGATCCACCGCTTTCGCGAGCAGGCTCGCTCCCACAGGGGGTTATTGGTGACCTGGAAATTCGCGGTGCATCTGCTCCAGCAACGCATCCTTGTCCAGCCACAGCTGATTGATCCAGCCCTGGAACTGCAATCGATACTCGCCGTCCTGATCGTAGTTCTTGCCGATGAAGGCCGGCGGGATTTTGATTTCTTCAAAATGCACCACCACATCGCGCACATTGCCGCAGAGCAAATCCCAGAACCCCGGACGCCCGGCCGGATAATGAATCGTCACATTGACGATTGATTCCAGCTGTTCGCCCATCGCATCGAGCACAAAGGCGATCCCGCCGGCCTTGGGCTTGAGCAGGTACTTGAACGGTGACTGCTGCTGCGCATGCTTGCCTGCGGTGAAGCGTGTGCCTTCGACGAAGTTGAAAATTCCCACCGGGTTATGCCGGAATTTCGCGCAGGTCTTGCGCGTGGTTTCTAAGTCCTTGCCTTTCTTCTCCGGGTGTTTTTCCAGGTACGCCTTGGAGTAGCGCTTCATGAACGGAAAGCCCAGCGCCCACCAGGCCAGGCCAATCACCGGCACCCAGATCAGCTCCTGCTTGAGGAAGAATTTCAGCGGTTGGATCTTGCGGTTGAGCACGTATTGCAGCACCAGAATATCCACCCAGCTCTGGTGGTTGCTGGTGATCAGGTACGAGTGCTGATAGTCGAGACCTTGCAGGCCGCTGAGGTGCCAGCGGGTGCGCCGTACCAGATTCATCCAGCCCTTGTTGTTGCTGATCCACGCCTCGTGGGTGTGGCTCATCAGCCAACCGGCGATGCGCTGGGTAAAGGCAAACGGCAAAGCCTTGACCAGCGCCACGCAGAACAGGAACGAGCACAGCAGAATCGTATTGAGCGCCAACAGCAGCGAGGCGATTACGCCGCGCACGGGTGCGGGTAGAAAATCCAGCATTTACACATCCATAGGTCGGTTGGCGGCTTGAATTGCGGTGAGCGCGATGGTGTAGACGATGTCATCGACTTGCGCGCCGCGCGGCAGGTCGTTCACCGGTTTGCGCAGGCCTTGCAGCATCGGCCCGAGGCTGACGCAATCGGCGCTGCGCTGCACGGCTTTGTGCGTGGTGTTGCCGGTGTTCAGATCGGGGAACACAAACACCGTGGCGCGCCCGGCGACCTGACTGTTCGGCGCCAGTTGCCGCGCCACGTCGGCGTTGGCGGCAGCGTCGTACTGCAACGGGCCGTCGATCAACAGCGAGTTTTGTTGCTCATGGGCGAGCAGAGTTGCCTCGCGGACTTTCTCGACTTCTTCACCGCGCGCCGATTCGCCGCTGGAGTAGCTGATCATCGCCACCCGTGGGGTAATGCCGAATGCGGCCGCCGAGTCAGCGCTTTGCAGGGCGATCTCGGCCAGTTCCGCGGCGCTCGGGTGCGGGTTCATCACGCAGTCGCCGTAGACCAGCACTTCTTCCGGAAAAAGCATGAAGAACACCGACGACACCAGCGTGCAGCCCGGTGCGGTCTTGATCAGTTGCAAGGCCGGGCGGATGGTGTTGGCGGTGGTGTTGATTACCCCGGAGACCAGGCCGTCGACCTCGTCCAGCGCAAGCATCATGGTGCCGATCACCACCGTGTCTTCCAGTTGCTGCTCAGCCATCGGAGCGTTGAGGCTTTTGCTCTTGCGCAGAGCGACCATCGGCTCGACGTAACGCTCGCGGATGTGGTCCGGGTCAAGGATTTCCAGACCCGGCGGCAGCACGATGCCTTGGGCGCGGGCGACCGCTTCGACGTCTTCGGGTTTGGCCAATAGCACGCAGCGGGCGATCCCGCGTTCCTGACAGATCGCCGCCGCTTGCACGGTGAACGGCTCGCTGCCTTCGGGCAGCACGATGCGCTTGTTCGCCGCTTGCGCGCGCTGGATCAATTGATAGCGGAACACTGCCGGCGACAGGCGCATCTCCCGAGGCGTACCGCAGCGCTGGTGCAGCCAGTTGGCGTCGAGGTGGCTGGCGACGAAATCGGTGATGATCTCCGCGCGCTCGCGGTCATCGATCGGGATTTCCTTGTTCAGGCCATTGAGCAGATTGGCGGTGTCGTACGAGCCGGTGCTCACCGACAACACCGGCAAACCGGCCTGCAACGCGCCCCGGCACAGGTCCATGATGCGCGGGTCGGGCAGGGTGTCGCTGGTCAGCAGCAGGCCGGCCAGCGGCACACCGTTGATCGCCGCAAGGCTGACGGCGAGGATGATGTCGTCGCGATCGCCCGGCGTCACCACCAGCACGCCGGGCTTGAGCAGCTCGACGGTGTTGCGCATGGTTCGTGCGCAAATGATGATTTTGCTCATGCGCCGGGTTTCGTAGTCGCCCGCGTTGAGCACTTGCGCGCCCATCAGGTCGGCGACGTCGCGGGTGCGCGGCGCATTGAGTTCCGGCTGAAACGGGATGCAGCCAAGCAAGCGGAAATCACCGCTGCGCAGCAACGGCGAATGTTCCTTCAGACGCGTGGCGAAGGCGTCCATGCTCTCGTCGGTCTTGACCTTGTTGAGGATCACCCCGAGGACCTTCGGATCCTTCGGGCCGCCGAACAATTGAGCCTGAAGCTCGACACGGCCAGAAAGCTCGGCGAGCACTTCGTTTTCCGGCGCCGAGACCAGAATCACCTCGGCATCCAGGCTCTTGGCCAGGTGCAGATTGACCCGCGCGGCGTAACTGGCGCTGCGGGTCGGCACCATGCCTTCTACCACCAGCACGTCTTTGCCGACCGCCGCTTGCTGATACAGGGCGATGATTTCTTCGAGCAATTCGTCGAGCTGACCGTCGCCGAGCATGCGTTCGACGTGCGCCAGCCCCAACGGCTGCGGCGGTTTCAGGCCATGGGTGCGCGCCACCAGTTCGGTGGAACGCTCAGGGCCAGTGTCGCCCGGATGTGGCTGGGCGATCGGTTTGAAGAAGCCGACTTTGAGACCGGCGCGTTCAAGCGTGCGCACCAGCCCGAGGCTGATGGAGGTCAGACCCACGCCAAAATCGGTGGGGGCGATAAAAAAAGTTTGCATGGGAATTCTCTATGCAAGGGTGTCAGCCTATGTCTGGCCGACTACCGAAATTCAGTCGCCAAGGTTAGCGCTAACCGAGCCTTGTGCACACCAACCGCAGGCAAAGGGTTGACCTGTTTTTTCAATACGTTGCGCCGGATCCAGGACCCAGGCGCGGGTTTGCCACGGCGGCTGGTGGCGCAGGTGCTGGGTGTGGCCACAGGAAAGCTCGACCACCCAATGGCCATCTTCGTCCTGATGGAAGCCGGTGATGGTCGAAACCCGTTTGTCCGGGTTGTGGTCGCTTTCACGCGATTGCTTCGCTAAACTTGGCCTTTCTATATTCTTATGCAAAAGGTCTCGCCCCATGCTGATCGCCGCCAATAAGGCTGTCTCCATCGACTATACCCTGACCAACGACGCTGGTGAGGTCATCGACAGCTCCGCCGGCGGCGCTCCGCTGGTTTACCTGCAAGGCGCAGGCAACATCATCCCGGGCCTGGAAAAAGCCCTTGAAGGCAAAGCTGTCGGCGACGAGCTGAAAGTAGCCGTTGAGCCGGAAGACGCTTACGGCGAATACGCCGCCGAGCTGGTCAGCACCCTGAGCCGCAGCATGTTCGAAGGCGTTGACGAGCTGGAAGTCGGCATGCAGTTCCACGCTTCGGCGCCGGACGGCCAGATGCAGATCGTCACCATCCGTGATCTGGACGGCGACGACGTCACCGTTGATGGCAACCACCCTCTGGCCGGTCAGCGCCTGAACTTCGAAGTGAAGATCGTTGATATCCGTGACGCCAGCCAGGAAGAAATCGCTCATGGTCACGTCCATGGCGAAGGTGGCCATCACCACTGATTTTCTGCGCTAAGCTTCGAGTACTGGAGAGGCGCCTGTGGGCGCCTTTTTAGTCCGCGGCTGTCCTTGGTGGCCTCGCCAAGTGGCTGTTTCGAGTAGAACACGAGAATCCTGGAGTTCGGCATGAGTGCTTTTCACGACCTTAAGTTGACAGCCCTGGATGGTCAGGAGCTACCGCTGGCGCCGTTCAAGGGCCAAGTCGTGCTGGTGGTCAACGTGGCCTCCAAATGCGGCTTGACCCCTCAGTACGCGGCACTGGAAAACCTCTACCAGCAATACAAAGATAAAGGCTTTGCTGTGCTGGGCCTGCCGTGCAACCAGTTTGCCGGTCAGGAGCCAGGCTCGGAGAAAGAAATCCAGGAGTTTTGCAGCCTCAACTATGGCGTGACCTTTCCGTTGTCGAGCAAGCTCGAAGTCAATGGCCACGAGCGGCATCAGTTGTATCGCCTGCTGGCGGGCGAGGGCGCCGAGTTTCCCGGTGACATCACCTGGAACTTCGAAAAGTTTCTGCTCGGCAAGGATGGCCGGGTGCTGGCGCGGTTCTCGCCGCGCACCGCGCCGGATGATCCGACAGTGATTGCCGCGATCGAAAAAGCCTTAGCCTGAATCAGAAAATCGCAGCATTGAGCTGCGATTTTTTTTGCCTGCCTTTTGACCCTTAATCATTCAGATCAATAGTGCTGTCACGCAAAGGACGTGGCGGATATTATCGCCGTCATATCGATTCATGCCTGTCGCCAACGTTTTCGTGGAGCCTCTCGATGCCTGTTCAAGCCCTGTTCAAACCGTTCCATCTCGGTGCCCTCGAACTGCCGACCCGCGTGGTCATGGCGCCAATGACCCGTTCGTTTTCGCCGGGCGGTGTGCCGAATTCCAAAGTCATTGAGTACTACCGTCGTCGTGCGGCCGCCGGGGTTGGTTTGATCATCACCGAAGGCACCACCGTCGGCCACATCGCGTCCAATGGCTATCCTAACGTGCCGCAATTTTTCGGTGATGCGCCGCTGGCCGGCTGGAAAAAAGTTGTCGACGCCGTGCACGCCGAGGGCGGCAAGATCGTCCCGCAACTGTGGCACGTCGGCAGCGTACGCCGCCTCGGCACCGAGCCGGACGCCAGCGTGCCGGGCTACGGTCCATCGGAAAAACTCAAGGATGGTCAGGTCGTGGTGCACGGCATGACCAAACAGGACATTCAGGACGTGATCGCCGCGTTCGCCCAGGCCGCCAAAGATGCGCAAAGCATCGGCATGGACGGTGTGGAAATCCATGGCGCCCACGGCTATCTGATCGACCAGTTCTTCTGGGAAGGCAGCAACCAGCGCAGCGACGAATACGGTGGCAGCCTGGCCAACCGTTCGCGTTTTGCCATCGAATTGATTCAAGCAGTGCGCGCAGCCGTCGGTGAGGGTTTCCCGATCATCTTCCGCTTCTCGCAATGGAAGCAGCAGGATTACACCGCGCGTCTGGTACAAACCCCCGAAGCGCTGGGCGAGTTTCTCAAGCCGCTGTCAGACGCTGGCGTGGACATTTTCCATTGCTCGACCCGACGCTTCTGGGAGCCGGAGTTCGACGGCTCGGATCTGAACCTCGCTGGCTGGACCCGCAAGCTGACCGGCAAACCGACCATCACCGTGGGCAGCGTCGGCCTGGACGGCGAGTTCTTGCAGTTCATGGTCAACACCGACAAGGTCGCGCAACCGGCCAGCCTGGAAAACCTGCTGGAGCGTCTGAACAAAGAAGAGTTCGACCTGGTAGCGGTGGGCCGTGCGCTGCTGGTCGATCCGGACTGGGCGCAGAAAGTCCGTGAAGGGCGTGAGCAGGACATTCTGCCGTTCAGTCGTGAGGCGTTGATGACCCTGGTCTAAGCTGCGCCAGTTCGAACCATTCGCGAACAGGCTCACTCCCACCTTCGACCGCATTCCATCTGAAAGAATGCAGTACCCATGTGGGAGCGAGCCTGCTCGCGAAAGCTGTTTCTAAGTCGCCGAAAATCTAAGGTTGTGTCTGCGCCCCAGGCACCACCAGCTCCCCCACACAAGCCCCACGCAAATAACCCTCGAACTGCTCGATAATCGCCGCCCAGCCCTGGCGACTGCCATGCTGCCGCGCATTCAGCCGCACACAGCGCAACCGCTCATCCTCCTCCAGTAACCACGCCGCCGCTTCGCAAAACGCCTGCTCATCGCCGGGCATGGCTGACACGCCGTTGTAGCCGTGGCGAATATGCTGCGCCGCGGCTGCCTGATCATAGGCAACGACGCCGAGTCCCGAAGCCAGGGCTTCCAGCACCACATTGCCGAAGGTTTCGGTCAGGCTGGGAAATACGAACAGATCTCCTGAGGCGTAGTGCGCCGCCAGGGCTTCTCCCCGCTGCGCGCCGCAGAAGATCGCCTCCGGCAGTTCTTTTTCCAGCGCCGAACGCTGCGGGCCATCTCCGACCACGATCAGCTTCAGATGGCGCTGTGGATAAGTTTCGCGCAGACCTTCAAAGCAGTGTTTGAGCAGGCCCAGATTTTTCTCCGGGGCGAGCCTTCCTACGTGGATGACCGCGATATCCGTCTCAGAGAGTCCCCATTGCTCACGCAACGCGGTCTGACGTTTGCTCGGATGAAACAACTGGCTGTCCACACCCCGCGACAACAACGCCAGCCGCTCGAAATGCCGCCGCTCCAGTTCCAGGCGCTGACTGACGCTCGGCACCAGAGTCATTGCCGAACGATTGTGAAACCAGCGCAGGTAATGAGTGAGCATCCGCGTCAGCAGACCGAGGCCGTACTGGCTGGTGTATTGCTGGAAGTTGGTGTGAAAACCGCTCACCACCGCAATCCCCAGGCGCCGTGCGGCGCGCAGTGCCGACAACCCGAGCGGGCCTTCCGTGGCGATGTACAGCACATCCGGCCGCTGGCGTTTCCAGCGGCGCAGCAGTTTATGCATCGACGACTGGCCCCATTGCAGTCCCGGATAGCCCGGTAGTGGCCATCCGCGACACAGCAACAGTGCATCGTCTTCGCTGCGTTGCGGATCGGTGGCCTGGCGCGGGCGCACGAGCTCTACCTGATGCCCACGTGTGCGCAAACCCTCGCACAAGCGGCCAAGGGTATTGGCCACGCCGTTGATTTCCGGTGGGAAGGTTTCGCTGATGAGGGTGATATGTAGAGCTGTCGTCATGACCTCAGTGTCGGCTGAGGCCATGTCGAGCTTGTTACGGTCGGATGATGGATTTGTGACGCGATCAGTGTTGGATCACCAGATTTTCGGCACCACGCTCGCGCACCCAGAACAACGTCGCCCCGGCTACCGCCGCCGGCATCATCAGGATGTTGACCACCGGAATCAGCAGCACCAGATAGACGATCCCGCCAAAACTCATGCTCTGCCAGCGCTTCTGCCGCAGCCAGGCCAGCATCTCGTTCCAGCCCAGTTTGTGGTTGTCCGCCGGGTAGTCGATGTACTGGATGGCCATCATCCACACGCCGAATAGCAGCCATAACGGCGCGGCGACGATATTTACCACCGGGATGAACGACAGGATGAACAGGCCGATGGCGCGCGGCAGGAAGTAGCCGAGCTTGCGCATTTCCCGGGTGAGGGTGCGCGGGATCATCGCGATCAGTTCGCCCCAGCTGAACGCCGGGAAATCATCAGTGCCGCGCACCACCACTTCGACTTTTTCCGCAAGGAAGCCGTTGAACGGTGCGGCAATGATGTTGGCGAGCATGGTGAAGGTGAAAAACACCATCAAGGCCACTAGGACCACGAACAATGGCCAGAGGATATAGCTGAGGAAACTCAGCCATTCAGGCAACGACGGCATCAGCGTGTCGACCCACAGGCTGAACTGGTGGCCGGCCAGATAGATCAATCCGACGAACAGCACCAGATTGATCGCCAGCGGCAACAACACGAACAGGCGCAGGCCAGGGCTCAGGACCAGTTTGAGGCCTTCGCGCAGGTATTGCGGGCCGGACAGAACAGGGGCGGGCATAAGGTGCTCCGAAGCAAGGGAAAACGCGCCGACGTTACCGGCTTTGCCCTAGCGGCGAAAGCGCGGCAGAGCAATCGACATTCACTGTAACAAAGAGGTCTATCTCGTCAGCGTCTCGGCATAGAGACCACCTATGAGCTGGATTGTTAAACCGTATTTCCTTAATCTTGCCCCCCTCGATACGCTGCACCCAACTTTTTACAGGACTGTCGAGTTCAAGCCTTCCCCAAGGTGTCCACGGTCCTTTTTTATTCCGCCGGCCGTCCGGCGTCCGCGCCAGATTTTTCATGGCCGGCCAACAGGAGCAGATTCATGTCTGAAGTCCGTCATTCGCGAGTGATCATTCTCGGTTCCGGCCCCGCCGGCTACAGCGCTGCGGTCTACGCGGCCCGCGCCAACCTCAAGCCACTGCTGATCACCGGTATGCAGGCCGGCGGTCAACTGACTACCACCACCGAAGTCGACAACTGGCCGGGTGATGTTCATGGTCTGACCGGCCCGGTGCTGATGGAGCGCATGCGCGAGCACGCCGAGCGTTTCGAGACCGAGATCGTATTCGATCACATCAACGCCGTGGACTTCGCTGCCAAGCCGTACACCCTGACCGGCGACAGCGCCGTCTATACCTGCGATGCATTGATCATCGCCACCGGTGCCAGCGCCCGCTACCTGGGCCTACCGTCGGAAGAAGCGTTCATGGGCAAAGGCGTGTCGGCCTGCGCGACCTGCGACGGTTTCTTCTACCGCAACAAGCCGGTCGCTGTGGTTGGCGGTGGCAACACCGCTGTCGAAGAAGCGCTGTACCTGGCCAACATCGCCAGCACCGTGACTCTGATTCACCGTCGCGAAACCTTCCGCGCCGAGAAGATCCTGATCGACAAGCTCAACGCCCGTGTGGCTGAAGGCAAGATCATCCTCAAGTTGAACGCCAACCTGGACGAAGTCCTCGGCGACAACATGGGCGTCACCGGTGCGCGTCTGCGCAATAACGATGGCAGCTTCGACGAAATCAAAGTCGACGGCGTGTTCATCGCCATCGGCCACACCCCGAACACTTCGCTGTTCGAAGGCCAGTTGACCCTGAAAGACGGTTACCTGGTTGTGCAGGGCGGCCGCGAAGGCAATGCGACGGCCACCAGCGTCGAAGGCATCTTCGCTGCCGGTGACGTGGCTGACCACGTTTACCGTCAGGCCATCACCTCGGCCGGCGCCGGCTGCATGGCGGCACTGGACACCGAGCGCTACCTGGACGGCCTGCAGAACGCCACGTTCTAAGACCGCAGGGCACAAAAAAAACCGGCCAGAGATTGGCCGGTTTTTTTGTGCACGCTCTTCCTGCTCCAACGCAATTCGATCGTTCCCACGCTCTGCGTGGGAATGCAGCCCGAGACGCTCTGCGTCCCAAAGCGGACGCAGAGCGTCCAATGAGGCATTCCCACGCGGAGCGTGGGAACGATCCGAATCCCGTTGTTAGCGACGGGTCAGGGGTTGTGCGGTGAATTCAACCCCGGCCAGGCCGTGCTTGATCAACGCGCGGATATTGCTGTGATCGCTGCCCTCAGGCGTCGCCAGCACCGAACGGTAATGCTCGCCGAACGCCAGCAGCGCTTCTTCATCACTCAGACCCTCAAGCAATGCCAGGCCCAGTGTCTTGCACGAACCTTCGTTCTGCCCGGCAGCGTTTTCCACGCCGCCGTTGTTGAATGCTTGCGGCTGGTAGTCGTAACCGGCGGCGATGAACGCCAGGGTGTCGGCGAAAACATGCTCGCCACTCTTGAGCCTGGCGCGCAGGGTGTTCAGATCAGTCATTGGGTTTTCCTTTGGCAAACGCCGCTTGTTGTTCGGCGCTGGCTTCTTGCTGGTATTGGGCTTTCCACTCGGCGTAGGGCATGCCATACACCACTTCGCGGGCGTCATCGAGGCTGACCTCGATCTGGCGTTGATCGGCTTCGGCCTTGTACCACTTCGACAGGCAGTTGCGGCAGAACCCGGCAAGGTTCATCAGGTCGATGTTCTGCACGTCCTTGCGGCTGTCGAGGTGGGCGACCAGTCGGCGAAAGGCGGCGGCTTCGAGTTCCAGGCGTTGTTGATCAGTCATGGGGGTCTCTTCGAGACAGCTTTGAGCGGCAAGCTTCAAGCTGCAAGATGGGTGTCTGTGAGCAAAGTTTACAGCTTGCGGCTTGAGGCTTGAAGCTAGCGACTCGCCGCGAGCGTAATCGATACCGACTCGGCGAAGCGCAGGGCGTGCGGTTTGTCGACTTCGACTTCGGCGTACAGCACCGATGCATTGGTCATCACCAGGTCGAGCAATTCCTGGGTCAGGCGTTCGAGCAGGGCGAAGCGGTTACCTTCGACGTGGGCGATGATCGCTTTGGTGATGGTGCGGTAATTCAGCGCGTGGTCGATGTCGTTGTCACGCACCGCCTCCTGCGCCGCGTACAGAATGGTCAGGTTGATCAGCACATCCTGCTTGTTGAGGATTTCGTCCTCGTTGATGCCGATAAAGGTGCGCAGGCGCAGATCCTTGACCCGGATGCGCGCCATCCCCGGTTGAAGTTGTGGCATTGATTTGCTCCGTCCAGTCTATTGCAGGCGTTCTGGTGGATCTTACTCGACTCGCGGCCGAAGCGGGACGGCCTATTTGACGTGCCGTCCACCGTTGACGGTGAGGGTCGTGCCGGTGACATAGGGATTGTCGAGCAGATAGCGCAGGCTCTGATAGATCACCTCGCTGCCGGGCTCGATACCCAACGCGGACTTGGCCAACGCCTTGGCGCGGTACGCCGCGTCATCGTCTGGGTTGAACAATAACAGCGCCGGGGCGATGCCGTTGACCTTGATGGCCGGCGCAAAGCGCGCGGCAAACGACAGGGTCAGACTGTCGAGCCCGGCCTTGCTGGCGCAATAACCGATGTGCTTGCTGCTGCCTTTGCGGGTGACATCGTCGCTGATGTGGATGATGTCGGCAGGCGTCGAGCGCTGCAGCAACTCGGCGCAGTGCAGGTTGATCAGGTAAGGCGCGAGCATGTGAATGTTGAACATGCGATTGAAGGCTTGTGCTTCGCTGCCCTGGGTTTCCGCCAGCCATTCGGAGGCGTTGTGCACGACGGCGCGCAAGCTGTCGGTGTGGGCTTTCAGCGCGTCGATGAAGGCAAGAATCCCGGCCTCGCTGGAAAAGTCCGCGAACAGCGCTGTCGCGCCAAGATCGCGAAGTGCCTGCACGCCCGGTCGCTCGGTGCGGTAAGTGAAAATCAGCGGGTGGCCGTCCTCGATCAAGCGCTGCGCGCAGTGCAAGCCGACACGCTGGCCGGCGCCGGTGATGAGGATCGGGGCTGCGGAATCTGGCATGGGCGGCTCGCATCGCGGTTGAAGCGAAAACTATAACAGGCTCGCCGCCCGCAGCAGATCAGCGATTTTGCGCCGACGGTGTGGCCGCCAGTGGCCGGGTCGGCGTGCTGTTCAACCAGTTCGCCAGCAGGCGCGTCGACAACGGGATGAAGAAATACACCATCAGCGGCGTCAGGCACGCCGTGCCGATCAATATCCGCGGCAACAGGCTCAACTCAGCCAGCAGCGGGCCGAGGATAAAGTTGAAAATCAGCGACACCGGGAAAAACGCGAGCCAGATCGCCACGGCCTGTTTCCAGCGCGGTGGGCGTTGCCCGGCAGCACCAAACCAGCCTTCAATGCCGCTGACCCGGTGCTCCTTGGGATGTTCGAACAAATCGCTGCCGCGGTTCAGCCAGGCGGTACGCGACGCCGAGTATTCCCAAGCATGCAGGGTCTGCTCATCGACAAAGCGAAAGATGATCTGGAATTCGTTGTCACCGGGCGGTGGCGCAAGGACGCCGGAACCCAGGTAGCCGGGGAAGTCGGTGGCCAGTTGTTCGCCTTCGCGCAACCATGCAATGAGATCGTGATAGCGGCCATCAGCGACGCGACGCGCTACCATCAACGTAACGGGGGAAGTAGACATTTTGTATCTCCGTATTTCGAGCGCGTCGTTCCGGGTAGGAGCTTCGCCTGACGCAGGCCGGGGTAGAGGCCTGCGCTTTACAACAAGCAAGGATTATTCCTGATTTTGTCGATTAAACCAGCCATATTCGTCGCAGATCACTACTTGAAGGTTTCCAGTCCATCATGTTTAAAATGGGATCCAATAAACCGACATGGAAGTTGACCGCCAGATGCCTGTAATCACGGATACTCGCCCGGCCTCAACAGCACCCGGCACGCTCGAACGCGAAGAGCTGTTCCCCATCCGCGAAGTGGCGCGCCTCACCGGCGTCAATCCGGTGACCCTGCGGGCCTGGGAGCGTCGCTACGGATTGATCCAGCCGACCCGCACCGAAAGCGGGCATCGTTTGTATTCCATGAACGATATCGAGCGTGTTCGCAGCATCGTCGACTGGATCGATCGCGGCGTGGCCGTGAGCAAAGTCGGCAAGATCCTGGCGAAAACAGAGCCTCTGAAGGTGCTGGCAAACTTTATCCCCGATGATCATGTGCAGGCCGATTACAAGCAATGGCAGGAGCAGGTTCAGCAGGCGGTCAGTGAGTTCGACGATCAGCAGCTGGATCGCGTCTACGGACAGATTTTCTCGTCGTACACGCTGCCAGTGGTGTTCGAAGCCATCATCATGCCGTTGTGGCGGCAATTGCTGCAGCGCCAGGACGCTTTCGGGCAAACCAGCGAATGGTTGTTTCTCGACGGATTCCTCAGGGCGCGCGTGCTGCAGCGCATCGTCATGCTGCGGGGGGCTCAACCGCGCCGGGTGGTCGTCAGTGCGCTTGCGGGGCAATGCAGAGAGCTTGAGTTGCTGGTCGCGGCGCTGTTTCTCAGTGGCAACGATTCTGGCGTGCGGGTGCTGACCACGGGCCAGCCTTTCGATGAATTGACGCTGGTCTGCGAAAAGGTCAAGCCTGACGCGCTTGTGCTGTTTTCAAACCATGCCCCCGGTCCGGAGCTGCCCCGGCGCCTGAATCGTCTGGCACTGAGTCTGGATTGCCAATTAATGTTGGCCGGCGATGCCTCGGAACTGGCCGAAGACAGCCTGGCCGGTTCATCGGTGGCATGCCTGGGAAATGAGGGCGCGACAATGCGTCAACGCATGAAGCAATTCATGGCAGGCAAACTGGATACCTGAAACTCAGGCGTGAAGGGCGGGGTGGGTCAGGCGATGCTGTTGCAGGATGAACTGGCGCAAGCGCTCGGTTTCGTCGGCATCGGTCTGGCTCAGTTCGTAGGCGAAGAAACCTTGCTCGGTCTCACGCTCGAAATGGCCGCGCAACGAAATGCGCTCATAACCGGAAGGGCTGAACCACAGGGCGAAATGTTTCGGTGGTTTGGTCTTGTTGCGCACTTCCAGCAACACACCTTTGTGCGATACCTCGTGTACCCACAGCGTGCCGGGCTGGCCTTTGGCGTTTTCCAGCGCCACCGGCTCTTCCAGTACCAGGCGCCATGGGCGCACCATCGGGCCGTCTTCGTAGATGCTCGGCACACCGAGACGCAGATGCAGCGCGTGGAACTCGTCTTCCACCAGATGCAGCGGGAAAGTCATCTGTTGATTTTCGAAGTTGGCCTGGATCGTCACCTGCTCGTGAGCAGCCAGACGTGTCAGCAGGTCACGGATCTGCGAGCCACCATTAACCAGCAGACTCGACGTTGCATCCCGCACGTTAAGTTGCGGGTTGTGCTGCATGGTCTGGATGAAATCCAGCTCGTCCTGGGTGAGGAGGGCGTCGCGCTGCATGGCTAACTCGAAGTGAATAGTTACAAAGTCATTGGTGATTGTAGTTAATGACCATCAGTTCGCGGTTTTGTTTGCGCCGTTCGTCGCTTTCAACGCCGCTAGCTCGCTTTGCAGCGCCGCCACTTGTGCTTCCAGCTGCACAACCCGCTGCTGCGCCTTGACCTGAAGCGTTACATCTTTTTGCACGCCGATGAAATAAGTCTGCCCGTCATCGGCATTTTTTATCGTCGACAATGACAATTCGTTCCAGAACGGCGTGCCATCCTTGCGATAGTTGCGCAGGATCTCCCGGCAGGAACCGCCTTCACGCAATGTCTCGCGAATCAGCTGCAGACTTGGTTGATCACGGTCTCCAGCCTGCAAAAAACGACAGTCCTGGTAGAGGATCTCCTCACTGCTATAACCGGTCATGCGCTCGAAGGCAGGGTTGACGTAAATAAGGATGTTGTCCTGCTCGCCTTCCTTTTCAGCGACCACGATTCCGTCATTCGACGCATTAATCACCATTTGCAGCAGGCTGGCGTTGATCATCCGAGAATCCCTTCCGTTATGTCAGTGGCAGGCATTCTAGAAGAAAGCCGCGGACTGTCTATAGGCCAGCAGCTTGCATTGAGAGCCAATCGCAACTTCGCGGCGTGGGGCTGTTACTATCGCGGCTCTTTTTTTCAGTTTCAGGATCAGATTGATGAAAGTCGCCATCCTCTCCGGTTCGGTCTACGGCACCGCCGAAGAAGTCGCCCGCCACGCCCAGAACCTGCTGAAAGCCGCCGGCTTTGAAACCTTCTACAACTCGCGCGCCGCGTTGGCCGATATTCAGGCGTTCGGTCCCGAGGCCCTTCTCGCTGTGACTTCGACCACTGGCATGGGCGAGCTGCCGGACAACCTGCAACCGTTGTATTCGACCCTGCGCGATCAGTTGCCTGCTTCGTTGCGCGGCCTGCCCGGCGCGGTGATCGCCCTCGGTGATGCCAGCTACGGCGACACCTTCTGCGGCGGTGGCGAGCAGATGCGCGAACTGTTTGCCGAACTGGGGGTAAACGAGGTTCAGGAAATGCTGCGCATCGACGCCAGCGAAAGCGTCACGCCGGAAACCGATGCCGAGCCGTGGCTGGCGCAGTTGATTGAAGCGCTCAAGGGCTGATCGCGGGCAATAATCGCTGCACCTTCTAAGCGTTGTTGCATTGCAACGGATCCAGGCTGTTTGCCCGGCTGACTCGTTCAGTCATCAAGCTGGCTGCCAATGCAACTACGCGATGCCCTGCGCCTGACTAGACTGCTGACACGAGCAGAACAAGAAGAACGCAGAGGTGCATACAGTGAGCGTAGCCCCCGTCCAATCGTCGCCGAACGTCAAAGATCAGGTCAGCGCTGCCGAGTGGCAGACCCGCGTCGATCTTGCCGCCTGTTACCGTCTGGTCGCGCTGCACGGCTGGGACGATCTGATCTTCACGCATATCTCGGCCAAGGTGCCCGGCACCGAAGATTTCCTGATCAATCCGTTTGGCCTGATGTTTCATGAGATCACCGCTTCGAGCCTGGTGAAAGTCGATCAGGCCGGCAACAAACTCATGGACAGCCCGTACGAGATCAACCCCGCCGGTTACACCATTCACAGCGCCGTCCACGAAGTGCGCCACGATGTGGTTTGCGTGCTGCATACGCACACTGCGTCAGGCGTTGCGGTGTCGGCGCAAAGGCAGGGGGTGCTGCCGATCAGTCAACAGTCACTGTTTGTGTTGTCGAGCCTGGCCTATCACGCCTACGAGGGCGTGGCCCTGAGTCATGAAGAAAAGGCGCGCCTGCAAGCCGACCTCGGCGACAACAGTTTCCTCATGCTGCACAACCACGGTCTGCTCACCTGCGGCGGCACGATCGCCGACACTTTTCTGATGATGTTCACCTTCCAGCGAGCCTGCGACATTCAGGTCATGGCGCAGACGGGAGGGGCCGAACTGATCGCTATCGAACCGCAGATTCTCGCCGGCGCCAAGGCAATGATTGCCGGCGTCACCAAAAGCGCTCAAGGCATGGGCGGCGCGCTGGCGTGGCCGGCGCTGCTGCGCAAACTCGACCTGCAGGATCCGGGGTATAAATTCTAATGCCGCTCGCCGAGATTCCTCTGAGTGTCTGGCGCAAGCGCAGCCGGACATTCGTTTTTCATGGCCAGTCGATCCGCTACTGGACAGTCGGGCAGGGTGAACCGTTGCTGTTGATTCACGGTTTCCCCACTGCCAGTTGGGATTGGCATTACCTGTGGCAGCCACTGGCGCAGCGTTATCAGGTGATCGCCTGCGACATGCTCGGTTTCGGCGATTCGGCAAAACCGCGCAATCACACCTATAGCCTGCTGGAACAGGCCGATCTGCAACAGGCACTGCTCGCGCATCTGCAGGTTGAACAAGCGGTGCACATCCTCGCTCACGACTACGGCGACAGCGTCGCTCAGGAACTGCTCGCGCGGCATTACGAAAAACGCATCGAAGTTGCCAGTTGCGTATTCCTTAATGGCGGTCTGTTTCCGGAAACCCATCGTCCGCTGCTGATGCAGAAACTGCTGCTCAGCCCGATTGGCTGGCTGCTTGGCCGCGCCTTCAGCCGTGAGGCGTTGGTCAAAGGTTTCCGGCAGATCTTCGGCGCGCAGACCCAGCCATCTGAAAGCGAACTGGATGATTACTGGAGCCTGGTCGACAGCAACCATGGCCCGCGCATCCTGCATAAATTGATCACTTACATCCCCGAGCGCCGGGTGCAACGTGAGCGCTGGGTGACGGCCATGCAGCAGGGTGACATTCCCTTGCGGGTGATCGATGGCGCATTTGACCCGATCTCCGGCGTGCACATGGTCGAGCGATATCGCGAACTGATCCCTGATGCAGACACCGTGCTCTTACCCGGCATCGGCCACTATCCGCAAACCGAGGTGCCGGCGCTGGTGCTCAAGCACTATCTGGCGTTTCGCGATCGTCTGGTATTGCCTCCGCGCAAAGTGGCTTACTCCTGATTCTCGCCGAGAGCACGGGCTCTCGGCGTCCTGACACTCGATCATCCCTCAGCCTTATCGCGCACCATTCAGCCGCAGCCGTGTTCGTTGTGACCCAAAGCGCCGTGCCTGACACTCGGGGCAATATCCCTTGGCCTGCTGGAGTTGCCGCGATGAATGAACCTGTGCGTTTCGAAGATAAAGTCGTGATTGTCACCGGCGCCGGTGGCGGCCTCGGGCGTGCCCATGCGCTGCTGTTCGCCAGGCACGGCGCCAAAGTGCTGGTCAACGATCTCGGTGGCTCGACGCAGGGCGAGGGCGCCAATGCTTCGGCTGCCGACCGCGTAGTGGCGGAAATCCGCGAGGCCGGCGGTATTGCCGAAGCCAACCACGACTCGGTGACTGACGGCGACAAACTGGTACAGAACGCCCTCGATGCCTTCGGCCGCGTCGACGTCGTGGTGAACAACGCCGGGATCCTGCGCGACAAGTCATTTCACAAGATGGACGACGCCGACTGGGATCTGGTCTATCGCGTCCACGTCGACGGCGCCTACAAAGTTACCCGTGCCGCCTGGCCGCATTTGCGCGAGCAAAACTACGGCCGCGTGATTTTCACTGCGTCGACTTCTGGCATTTACGGCAATTTCGGTCAGTCCAACTACGGCATGGCCAAACTCGGGCTGTACGGGTTGACCCGAACGCTGGCGATCGAAGGGCGCAAGAACAACATTCTGGTCAACGCCATCGCCCCGACCGGCGGCACGCGCATGACCGAGGGCCTGATCCCGCCGCAAGTATTCGAGCAACTGAAGCCGGAACTGGTCAGCCCGCTGGTGGTGTATCTGGCCAGCGAGCAATGCCAGGAAACGTCCGGCCTGTTCGAAGTCGGCGGCGGCTGGATGGGCAAGGTGCGCTGGGAACGCAGCCTCGGTGCCGGCTTCGATCCGCGCGAAGGGTTCTCGCCAGAGGATGTGGCGGCGCACTGGCAGCAGATTTGTGATTTCGAAGGCGCGGCGCATCCGAAGGACAATATTGAAGCATTGAAGGAAATGATGGCGAATTTGCAGAAGTATTCGATTTGAGTGAAGAGGCCACCAGGCTCAGGCTTGGTGGCCTCGTGAATTCATGAGTATCTACGTTCAGTAATAAACTTCGGCGCCTTCCAATTTGGTCCCTTGATTGGAATTGGACCATCACCATTTGCCAGCACGCCTTCTTTGAAAAGTTGTGCATATGTCGTTAATAGCTCGCCGCTCGCGATAAGCTCGAATTTATATCGCCCAATCATTCTATCCAAGGATGGGTATGCCATGCCGATGCCGAAAGCCGTCAGTACATCAGCAATTGGTTCGTGCTTGAGGATTTCTTCGATAGGAATCATTGGCCTGTTCCTTTAAGCAATTGTTCATATATGCGTTGCATTTGCTTGTTTCCCGCCCGCAGCGCGTCAGGTGAATAAAGGACATGATCCTCGCTTCCGAGCTTGAAGTCCTCCAGCGTGGCGGTATGGGCATTATTCCAGGCGGGAGATCCGTTTTCGGGCTTGAAGTCATCGCTAAGTCCCATTGCTCGAAATCTTTCCAGTTCACGAATCTCATGGGTGTAATAACGTAAGTCCGTATCAGTAAGCTCCCAGTGGCCGCTTAAGATCTTTTCCAGCCGCTGAATCATGATGTCGTTGGCGTCTGATTGATCGAGCCGACCGATGTGCAGTTTTACCAAGTCTATACCTGACTTTGTAATAACCGCCGTACGCCAATCCAGATCGAGAATCGCTCCTCCCGCCGCCTCTGGATTGAAGTAGCGGCCGCTGTATTTGCCTCTGACTGAAGCTCCTTCATAGGGATTGCTGAACACCACATACAGCGGTGCAATCCCGGAGTCATCAGGGAATACGATAATGAATCTCTCCCAGCCTTCGACGAGGATCGGGTTCAGGTCCAGTCGCCCTTCAAGCGGAAGAATCGGAGCCCCCGAGTACGCGGATGGTCTTTTCCCAAAGATGGGCAATTCAGTCGAGCTGTCTTGCGGTGAAATGGCGGGCGTCCATGTCAGGAAGTCAGTGGGAGAATCCGGTAACGCGACTTCATAAACATCATTGAGCGAGTCATACGCCGCATTCAGGACAGGGATGCTTGAGCGAATATGAAAGTCATCGTTGGTCGCAACAAAGATTTGTACACCGGCATCGATTTGCCGGGCGCCCAAGCCGATATGCATCTCAAATATGCCCCGTTGATCGGCAATTTCACGCAATGCTCCCGCGGGCTCCGACGATAATTCAGCAAGTGGAACGCTCACCACAAACCGCTCGCCGTTGCCCAAGCGTGATGGCATGAGCAGCGCCGCAAACCCGACCAATGCCGGACTGCTCAACAGCGCGGGGCCGCCCGCTTCGAGTGTATGCAGGGCGGTACGCAGCGCTGCGAGAATTGACGAGGATTTTTCCGGACTCAGTACAGCAGCGACTGACGCAAATGAAAAAGCCGGACCAGTCGTTGCCTGCGCGCCGGATGCGGGAAATTCACGCTGAGTTTCGGGTGTTTCCACCCGCTGATCGCGCGATTGCTTTTCGCGTTCAGCCTGGAGGTTCTCTCTCTGGCGCTGAGCCTCTGCCAGTGCCTCCAACTGAGCGCGCTCCGCTGCCTGTTGTCGTTGCGCAGCTCGCGCCGCAAGCCTTGCTTGTTCTGACTCCAGACGCCTTGCTTCTGTCCTTGCCGCCTGTTGAATGCGCGCACGGATTCGTTGTCGCTTGGCCTCGGCGACTGCCATTTGGCGCTTTTGCTCGGCATCTGTTTGCGCTACCTGCTCCCGGCGCATCGCTTCGGCAATGTCACGCTGGCGCTGTTGCTCAGCGGCAATGCGGGCACGTTCTGCAGCTTGGCGTTGCGCCTCTGCCGCTGCCGCCTGGGCCTGTTCCTGGGCTTGTACGGTGGCCAGCCAATTGAGTACGCCAGCCTGTTGCTGGTTGAGCAGCGCCAATGTCTGGCCCAGCAGCCGCGCTTCGTGGGCGGCCCGAAAGGACTCGCTCCACAACGCTCTGCTGCGGACCGCTGCGCCCTGCGCGCGCCGATTGGCCGATGCCTGATTCAGGTAATCCTTGAAGGTTTTTCCCAGTGGATCGCTGCCATAAAAGCGGTTGGCGATGGCAGTCTGCCGTTGAAACTCGGCGCTCTTGCGTTGAATCAAGGTGTTCCTGACGCCCACTTCGCGGGCCAGTGCTGCGGCCGGTGGCAGAGGATTGGTCGGTCCTTCCAGCCTGGTTGCCGCCAGTTCGACCTCAATGGTTTGGGGAATCGAGGCGGTTCTTGCGTTGAATTCCTGTTCCACGGCGACTTGCGTTTCATGCATCAATTCACGCGTCTGCGGATTGGCGCCGGCAGGGCCGAACATGCCGCTGTAGGAGTAATTCATGTCGCGTTCTTTGAATGGTTCGAAGCCATCAGGACCGAATTCCCTGATATGTACTGGATCCAGTTCTAAAGGTGGAGGCTTTGGCATATTCATGTCCTTTTGAATGTGCGTTTTCACTCGCTCGAAAAGTGCGCACGGGTGGCGATGACGTCCGTGTCACCAGCGAATGGTTGAGGTGTTTCAAGTTACCTCAGAGTGGCGGTAATCAAATCCGAGAAGCCCGTCAGTAACAGGGCGTTATGTCGAAAGGGTTTTCACGGGTTTTTATCGATGCAGAGGGTATTCATCCGAGCTTCGAAGAAATGTCCGACGCGCTGATCGGAAGCGTTACCGAACCGCTATCCAGCCTTTTTAAACGCCCATAAAAAAGGCCGCTGCAAACGCAGCGGCCAAGGTAAGACGTTGGATCAAGGAGCTACAAATCAACGTCAGTGAACAGCGGGGCGGTAAACCGAAAACATCGATTTATCCAGAATCTGTAGCCAGTCGCTCGCGATTCAGCGGAGCGGGCTTCGCGCTTTGCGGCGTGTGCCGGGAAAGCGCGCTCAGAATAAGGTCTCAAGCCTGTAGGAAAAATACCGATTCCAGACATGCACTGTTACGGGGCGCGCAACAGTGAGGTGCCCATGAATGGCGCTGATGATGCGCCATCCAGCCAACCCATGAACCTCTCAAGGCCCCACCGCGCAAGGCCATTCATCCTTTCGAGCGACAACGCAAATACCTCCTTGGTGCGCTTATCGACCGCAGCGACCGGCAGTAGGGTGGGGCCTTCTGTCACTCACCGGGGAAGACGCATGACAAAAACAACAATGCGCGCCATCTTCACACCGCAGGCGCTGGCCGCTGCGGTGGCTCTGGGTTGCGGCGCCCAGGCGCACGCGGTCGCCTTCAACATCGGCGAAATCGAAGGCACCTTCGACTCGTCACTCTCGGTCGGCGCGAGCTGGGGCCTGCGCGATGCCGACAGTTCGCTGGTCGGCACGGTCAATGGCGGCAGCGGACAATCGTCCACCGGTGATGACGGGCGGCTGAATTTCAAGAAGGGCGAAACCTTCTCGAAAATCTTCAAGGGTATCCACGACCTCGAACTGAAGTACGGCGATACCGGCGTGTTCGTGCGGGGCAAATACTGGTACGACTTCGAACTCAAGGACGAAGACCGCGAGTTCAAACAGATCAGCGACAGCGGCCGCAAGGAAGGCGCCAAGTCTTCCGGCGCGCAGATCCTCGATGCCTTCGTCTATCACAACTATGCCATCGCCGATCTGCCGGGCACCGTGCGGGCCGGCAAGCAGGTGGTGAGCTGGGGCGAAAGTACCTTCATCGGCAACTCGATCAACAGCATCAACCCGGTCGACGTCTCGGCATTCCGCCGTCCCGGTGCCGAGATCAAGGAAGGCCTGATTCCGGTGAACATGCTGTTCGGTTCGCAGAGCCTGACCGACAAACTTTCGGTCGAAGGCTTCTACCAACTGGAGTGGGACCAGACCGTTCTCGACAACTGCGGCACCTTCTTTGGCGTCGACGTCGCGGCGGACGGTTGCAACAACGGCTACACCGTCGGCAGCCCAGCGGTGGCGCCACTGGTGCCGCTGACCACCGCGTTCGGCCAAGGCATTCAGGTCACCCGCGAGGGCGTGGTGATCCCCCGTGGCGGTGATCGCGATGCGCGCGATTCCGGGCAGTGGGGCACGGCGCTGCGCTGGCTCGGCGAAGACACCGAGTACGGCCTCTACTTCATGAACTACCACAGCCGTACGCCGACGGTCGGCACCACCACGGCGGGGCTGTCGACACTGGCGGCATTGCCAGGCATGGTCGGCATTGCCAACGGCCTCGCGCCTGGCAGCGGTGCGGGGCTGGCGCAAAGCGTGATGCTCGGGCGCGGTCAGTACTATCTCGAATACCCGGAAGACATTCGCCTGTACGGCGCGAGTTTTTCCACCACGCTGCCCACCGGCACCGCGTGGACCGGTGAGGTCAGCTACCGGCCGAACGCGCCGGTGCAGGTCAACACCAACGATCTCACCCTGGCGTTGGTCAACCCGATTGCCGGCGGCACCGCATCGCCACTCGCGACTTCGCCGGGTGCGGACAACAAAGGCTACCGGCGCAAGGAAGTCACGCAAATCCAGAGCACCCTCACACACTTCTTCGATCAGGTGCTCGGCGCCGAACGCTTGACCGTGGTCGGCGAAGCAGCGGTGGTGCATGTCGGTGGTCTGGAGTCCCGCAGTGAGCTGCGTTACGGCCGTGATTCGGTCTACGGTCAGTACGGATTCGGCGGCGATACCGACGGCTTCGTCACCTCGACTTCGTGGGGCTATCGCGCCCGGGCGATTCTCGATTACGCCAACGTCATCGGCGGGATCAACCTCAAGCCCAACCTGTCGTGGTCCCATGACGTCGCCGGTTACGGCCCCAACGGTCTGTTCAACGAAGGTGCGAAAGCCATCAGCTTCGGCGTCGATGCCGACTACCGCAACACCTACACCGCAAGCCTGAGTTACACCGACTTTTTCGGTGGCGACTACAACGTCCTCGAAGACCGTGACTTCGTGGCCCTGAGCTTCGGCGTGAACTTCTGATCTGCCCGAGAAGGATGACTGCAATGCGCAAAACGATTCTGCAATGTGGCGTGCTGGCCTTGAGTCTGCTGGCGGCCAACGTGATGGCGGCGGTGTCGCCGGATGAGGCGAACAAACTCGGCACCAGCCTGACCCCGCTCGGCGCCGAGAAGGCCGGCAATGCGGACGGTTCGATTCCGGCCTGGACCGGCGGCATCCCGAAAAACGCCGGTGCGGTGGACAGCAAGGGCTTCCTCGCCGACCCGTTTGCCAACGAAAAACCGTTGTTCACCATCACCGCCGCGAACGTCGAGCAGTACAAAAGCAAGCTCTCCGATGGCCAGGTGGCGATGTTCAAACGCTACCCGGAAACCTACAAGATCCCGGTCTACCCGACCCACCGCACCGTGGGGGCGCCAGCGGAAATCTACGAGTCGGCCAAGCGCAGCGCGCTCAACGTCAACGCGATCAACGATGGCAACGGCCTGGCCAATTTCACCGGCAATCGCTACTACGCCTTCCCGATTCCGAAGAACGGCGTCGAGGTGTTGTGGAACCACATCACCCGTTATCACGGTGGCAATCTGCGGCGGATCATCACCCAGGTCACGCCGCAGACCAACGGCAGCTACACGCCGATCCGCTTCGAAGAAGAGATCGCCGTGCCGCAACTGATGAAAGACATCGACCCGGAAAAAGCCGCCAACGTGCTGACCTTTTTCAAGCAATCGGTGACCGCCCCGGCGCGGTTGGCCGGTAACGTGCTGCTGGTGCACGAAACCCTCGATCAGGTGAAGGAACCGCGTCTGGCGTGGATCTATAACGCCGGTCAACGCCGCGTACGTCGGGCGCCGCAAGTGGCCTATGACGGCCCGGGTACAGCGGCCGATGGCCTGAGGACTTCCGACAACTTCGACATGTTCTCCGGCGCGCCGGATCGCTATGACTGGAAACTGGTTGGCAAGAAGGAAATGTACATTCCCTACAACAGCTACAAACTCGACTCGCCGAAGCTCAAGTACGACGACATCGTCAAGGCCGGGCATATCAATCAGGACCTGACCCGTTACGAACTGCACCGCGTCTGGGAAGTGATCGGCACGGTGAAACCGAACGAACGGCACATTTACGCCAAGCGCCACATGTACATCGACGAGGACAGCTGGCAAGTGGCACTCGCCGATCACTACGACGGTCGCGGGCAACTGTGGCGCGTCGCCGAAGGTCACGCGCAGTACTACTACGATCATCAGGCCCAGGCTTACACGCTGGAAGCGCTCTACGACATCATTGCCGGCCGCTACATTGCGTTGGGCATGAAGAACGAAGAAAAGCACAGCTTCGAATTCGGCTTTGAAGCCAAGGCCGCCGATTACACCCCGTCGGCTCTGCGCGCCGAGGGCGTACGCTAACGGCTCCGCTATACCGCTGGACAAAAGGCGACCGCACGGTCGCCTTTTTTATGGCCATCGATCAGCGTGCTGAATACTCGTCAACAAGGGCGCGGGAGAGGGCTAGGGTGAGCGCACAACGATAAGAAGGCTCACCCGATGACCGCCATGACCCCGTGCCTGGATCGACCCGGATTTTTGCCCAGGCTTTCTTCGCATCATCAACCTCGCAGCCGTTTGAGCGCACCTTTGCTGGCATCCAGCGCGCGGGTGAAGCTGTTGTGCGCGCCCGCGGGCAGTGGCAAAACCGCACTGCTCACCGAATGTCTTCTTCAGGCGCGTGCAGAGTGCGAGGCCATCTGGCTGCCGCTGGCGGGAGCGGCGCTCAGCACTGAAGAATTCTGCCTGCGTCTGACGCGGGCGCTCGGGCTGGTCGAAGGCCTTGACGATACGCAACTGATGGCGGAGCTGGCCCATTGGTCGAGGCCGACTTCGCTGTTTATCGACGATTACAGTCGTCTGCCGGATCCGGCTGTGGACGCGCTGCTGGATCGCTTGCTGGCGGTCAGCAGTCCGGCGCTCACCTGGTGGGTCAGCACTCGGCGCCGGCCGCAGTGCAACTGGCCGCGGCTGTTGCTCGATGACGAACTCTACGAATTCGAAAGCGCCAGCCTGGCGCTGACTCACGATGAAGTGGTATCGGTGCTGCACCATTTGCCGCCAGACCAGGCGGAGCGTGTCGCTGCCCGTATCATCCAGCGTACCGGCGGCTGGTGCGCGGGGGCGCGCATGGCGCTCCTGCAAAAGTGCGACTGGTCGCAAAACCTGCAGCCGCAGCAGCGTGTCGACACTCTGCTCGATTATCTGCAGCACGAACTCTTCAGCAACCTGACGCCGGAGCAGGACGAGGCATGGCGTGTGCTGGCTCATCTGCCACGGTTCAACGCGCCGTTATGCGAGCATTTGTTCGGCCCTGGCGAAGGCGCTCAGTTGCTGCGTGATCTGCAAGTGCTGGGCTGCTTCATCGAGCCTTGGCAAGCGTCCGCTGACTGGCTCCAGGTGTTCCGCCCGCTGTCGCGAATCATCCAGGAATCGCATTGGCCGTGTGCGCGTTCCTGGCACCGGCGCGCCTGTCAGTGGTTCAGCGCGACGCAGGATTGGCGAGCGGCGTTCGAACAAGCGTTGTTGGCCGAGGAATACGAAACTGCCGTCAGCCTGTTGCAGCATTTCAGCTTCGAAGACTTGTTCGAAGACCAGACGGTCGTCCTGCTGTTGCGTTTGCACGAGCAGCAAAGCCAGCAGCTGACCCTGATGACACCCCAGCTGATCGTGCTGGTCACGGGCGCCTTATTGTTTGCCGGCCGGTTCGAACAGGCCGGGCAATGCCTGGCTCATCTCGGCCGCTTCATGCCACAACCGACAGCGCAGCTGGAGCAGCAACTGCTGGCCCGCTGGCAGGCGCAACAGGGATGGCTGTTTCACCTGCAAGGGCAAATGGAGCCGGCACGCGCCTGCTTTCAGGAGGCGTTGTCCGCACTGGCTGACGATGCCTGGCAGGCCCGTGTGATGTGCTTGTCGGGACTGACCCAGCAGGCGTTGCTGTGCGGTGAGCTCGATCAGGCCCATGCCCTCAACCGCGAGGCGCTGTGCCTGGCGCGGGCTCACGGCTCGTTGCTGTTCGAAGGCTTGCTTGAGCTTGACCATGCGCAATGGCTCGAGCAGCGAGGCGCGCCTTTGCGTGCGGAAAGCCTGCTGGTGGAGATCGAGCACTTGCTGCGTCAACGCAGCATGGTGCCCACGCCGCTGCTCGGCCGTATCGCCCTGCGACGCGGACGACTGGCGCTGTGCATGGGCCTTGAAGAGCAGGCTGCGCAGCTGTTCAGCCAAGGCCTTGAAGATTGCCTGCGCAGTGCAGACAAACGAGTCTTGTATGGTTATCTGGGGCAGGCGCAACTGGCCGGCAATCGCGGCGATTATGCCTGCGCTTTCGAACGCCTGCGCGAGGCCGAAAGGGTCATGCAGCAGCGGCAGATTCCCGATACGGTCTATCGCGGTGTTGTGTTGCAGGTCAGCAGCCAGTTCTGGTTGCAGCAGGGCCGACCGCATCTTGTCCAAGAAGCGTTGAGCCGACTGTTACGGCATTACCGGGGACCTTCTGCGTTGCAGGCGCCACCCGCGACGTTCGAACTGATTATTCGCATCGAATACCTGCTGGCCTGCGCGAATGCGCAATCGATCCCTGACGAAACCGCTCTGCCCACCATTGAACGATTGCTGAAACGCGCTCAGGCCAAAGGCATGTTGGCGGCGGAAACGGAGTTGCTGCTGGCCTTCGCCCAGTTGGCCGAATTGCACGGTGACACGGTGGCGGCGCAGCAAGCTTTCCAGCGAGCCGCAATGCTGGCGGAGCGCTGCCGGTTGCAGCAAGCCATGCGCGAGTGGGAATTACGCCGAGGCAGCGCCGGCACGGCGTCTGGCAAGCAGATTCCTGTCTGGCTGAGCGATAACGCTGATCATGCCCCAGGCCTCAGTCGACGCGAGCGCGAAGTGCTGGCATTGATTGCTCAGGGTGCTTCGAATCAGCAGGTTGCCGAACAACTGTTTATTTCATTGCATACAGTAAAAACCCATGCGCGGCGTATTAACGGAAAGTTGGGTGTGGAGCGCAGAACTCAAGCGGTGGCAAAAGCAAAGTTGATGGGGATACTGATTTAGGTTGTGATGTTTTGCAGTACAAAAGATTGCATGTGTTTGTTGGCATGTTTTGTAAATTGTTCTCCCTTCAAGTTGCCTGAAAAAGAAACTACCTTGCAACTATCTACAGTGGCTGTGTTCGCAGCTCTGGATAGTCAAGTAAGGAAAAGATGTGGTCAAGTTATATAAAAGTCTGATGCGTGGTTCTTTGGGTGAGCAAGTTACCTGGCCTGAAGAGTGGGAAAAGGCAATCCAGGCAAAAGAAGATCTTTTCAAGATCGTCGACGCCATGCCGAGCGTGCTGGATATTCTTCGCAGCATGCTTGACAGTGAATTGAAGCGTTTGGGCAAGATAATCGATATCGACAATGTTTACATCAATACGGACTCGGCTTTTCCCGATAATGGAAGTCGTCCTTCTGGCACTCTTTGGGAAGTGACTGTTCATTGTCTTGATAATAATGTCAGCCCCGCTTACATAATGGGCGGTGATGGGGTTTATTCTCTGCCGGACACCCGGAATGAGCAGTTCAAGGTCAATGCTCTCAATGTCCTTATTGTCGAGGATCTGATTGCTGCGGTGACCACCGGGTTGCAAAAGACATTGCAAACCGAGATCGCAAAGTTCTGGGCGGCGCCAGTCAGGTCCATGCGACCGGACACGGCACCGTTGTCCAATAAGCAGGCTTTCATCGAAGCCTGCGCCGTGGTCACCAGTGCAGAGCTTTCGCTGTCGGTCATGGCCAACAATTTTGACGCCTGGTTGGGCGAGCGATTCGCTCATCTGCTCGACGCAGATGGCGGTCGCGCAGCGTTTGAAGTCAGGCTGCAACCTGAACGGGATTACCTGCTGTCGCTTCAGCCTTGTTTCGTTCTGGACAACGCCGAGCGTGCGGATGCAGAAATGCCGCTGGTGAATGAGTCAACCTCTTATCTCCTGCATACGCCGGAGAACGGCTTTGAATTTTTTGAAAAAAATATCGATCTGCATAGCAAACTTCAGCAGCGACTGTCCCTGGGTGGAGAACAGATCAGGTATCTGAAAGCTGCGCAAAGTCCTCATGCGTTTTGTGCCGAGGCTCACCTCAAAGGTCAGCTTGAAAGTGTTTCACTCTTGATCGGCGGCCAGGAACAACTGGCAAAACCGCTGACTTCCATGCTGCAGGACAATCAAGGCCTGCATGTGCTGCGTTACGGCATCGAAACCCGCTTCTATCTGCTTTGGGCTGCATTGAAACGCACCGACTGGCCGCTATGGCTGCATGCCGCGGGTAGCGATATGCAACAGCGCTATAGCGAGCTTGAAGAGTCGCGGGATCAATACCAGGCTGTCTACTCAAACACCTTCGATGCCTGTTTTTCATTCAAGGATTATGTAGTGCGCACATTCGCCGAATGGGCGGACAGGGTACTTGGTGAACAACTGGATCCGGAATCGATAAGTGTCCATAGCTCGTACAGTCTGCAAATTGCCGGGCGTACTATCGAACAGGAAGAAACCCGGACGCTGACGGAGTTTATTGTTTTCGGGCTGCACGACACTGGTTATAAAGCGGCTCTGACTATCATCGGCGCTCCTGCCGGAAGTCGGCTGACGGCAGTAGCGCTTGAACAGTGGCTGGAAAATCGTAACCTGCGACTGGAATTTACCGGCAGTCTTGCATACTCGCCCTCGGTGGCTTACCAGGAGGCTTATCGCAACTATCTCTGCAGTCAGATGGAGTTCGCGGCTTTTGTTGCTCGTCACTCCGGGAAACTGGATTCCACTGATGCCAATATCATCGCGCGGGCCATGGCCAATGATCCTGCGGTGACTATTCAGGGGTTGAAAATCAGACTGCAAGCGCCAGCGCTGAAAGACGTTCTGATGATTTCGGCCAAAGAATACGTGCCGTCGCTGATGCTGGTCAAAACAGCTGGAGGACAATTCGAACTGCAGAAATTTCCCGATATCTACGCCGCGAACCGCTGGCTGGAGTCGGCATTGTCGGCGGATCGTGAATACGCCGCATTGATGATCCATCCCGACTACCTGCAAGAGGCGGGTGAGTTGCTTGGCAGCGCTGGCACTCAACTGAGCTATCGCTACACGATTGATAGCCGGCCGGTCGATTTTTATCTGAACGCCAAAGCACCGTTGGCGGACTACGCGAATGTCGCCTACCGAGCCGAAGTTGCCCTGCACAAAGCCATTGCACCGGCCGGTTATCGCGCGCTTGGCTTCGAGGGCCGCAAGCGCTATTCGCGTCTGTGCACCGAATTCAAGGCACTGTCCATGGTTGAGGCGCGAGACAATGGTTTTCCGACATTCGAGCAATTCACTTACGACTCGGTGAAAGCTCAGATCGAAGACATTTTGCGTTCGCGTGGCAGTTACGTTTCGGTCAATCCCGACCAGATCATTGTGCAAACCGAAGACTTTCGTAAGAGCGTTACCGACGTTTTGCTTGAAGGACTCGCTTTTGAAGCGGCGCATCCAGCCTACGAAACGAAATTCAGCCCGAAATACTATTTGGTCAACGGCCATCCCATCGTTGAAAAACTGGATATCCGCGACCTTTCCTCGCTGTCGAAAACATTCCGACCCGGCGACAGATATACCGCGATGCTGAAAGAGCAATATCAGAACAAGGCGCATCCTGATTACTCATTCAAACGCGCTGTACACGCCCGGAAAATCCGCTGTGAGATGTACCGCAATGCATTTGCCGACTATACCAACGGCAGATTAACCACTGAATCTTTCTCTGCTGTCCAACGGATTATCGACAATCTGAAAGAAGGTGGCGGCTATCCATCAATCGTCAATAGCGTCTCCGAAGGCGACATCGGGCTGTATAAATTCAACATCGGCACGCTGGGTCTGACGGCTGCCGGTGACCGTACAGTTGGCGGCGTTTATATTTTTCGACTGAAGTTATCGTCAGGTTTCTTCGACTTGCTCTATACGCCTGACGCGCCGGATCAAGTCAGCTTCCGGCCGATCGCTGATTTCATTCCTTCGATTCGTTTTCGCAAAGGCCCGTTCAGGACCTACTACAGCGAGCGGATACTGCTGGTTGACCAGAAAGTGATCAATGATTACTTCGATAATCTGGTCGCAACGGTTGATACCCGACCGGTCATTCGCACGCAGCAGCGTTCGTTACTGCCCGATCTGTTCACTTTCCACGACGAGCGAGTGCGCCGTGTATTGAGTGACATCGACGAACGGACCACCAGTCTCAATGAAATAATTGCCGCCCTGGTTTATGAAAACCTGTTGAAGGCCGCAAACATCGTCAGCCTGGTGGTGCCACCCGTAGGCACTGTGGTGGTGGCTGTGCAGGTGATGAAAAGCATCTACGACGCGTCGCAGTCGCACCGACGGGGTGATTATTCCGCCGCGCTGGGGCATGTGCAGGATGTATTGAGCGGACTGCTGACATTGGGTCAGGCTGCAGCGGCGGGGGCGCCGGTTAAAGAACTTACCCGTGCGCAACGCTCATTTCTAAGTCTGTTTGAAGACGCCCGCACGGTCGCGGAACTCGTCACGTATTACACCGGCCATGAAGACCCCGCCGATGAGCTGATCGGTTTCTTCAAGTCACTGATGCAAGAGGGTGACAGCGCATTGAGCAAGACCACGGTGCGTTGAGTCGTTTCGAGCGCACATAAGCATTACTTAACTTTCGTAACCCATGCGCCAACTCACGGCCCGCGTCGCAGCCAACAACCGCTGCGCCGCCGGGCCGTTTTCGTCGGCGTGGAACAGCGAGGTCGGGCCGACGATGGTCAGCACCGCAGCGATCTGGCCGACCGCGTTGAACACTGGCGCAGAAAGCGCATCCACACCCGGCATCAACAAACCATGCACGTGATGCAGACCGCGTTCGCGGATCTGTTCACACAGCGCTGCATAGGCTGTTTCATCCTTGAGCGGATGCTCCGCGACAGCGATTTCCTGTTCGCGCAATTCATCGGTTTCCCGGTGTGGCAGGTAAGCGCTGAACACCAGCCCGGTGGACGAACTGAGCAGCGGCAGCACCGAACCCAATTGCGTCACCACTGTCACCGCGCGCACCGCCGGTTCGATATGCACCACGGTTGCACCCTGATTGCCCCACACCGCGAGAAAGCAGGTTTCGTTGAGTTCGTCGCGCAACTCGGACAGCGGCAGGGCGGCGACTTTCAGCACGTCCATGCTGTTGAGTGCGGCCAGGCCCACCCGCAACGCTTCGCGACCGAGGCCGTAATGGTTGGTGGCGGCGTTCTGTTCGGCAAATCCTGAAGCAATCAACGCCTGCAGATAGCGATGCACCTTGCTCGCCGGCATCTGCACGTGTTCGGCCAGACGCGACAGCGAAGTCGACGGTGACAACTCGGCCAAAGCCTTGAGGATGTCGGTGCCGACCTCGGCGGAGCGGACTTTCTGTTTGCCGTTGCTGTCGCTGGTTTTTTCCATGGGGCTGGCGGTTCCGGTTCGAATGGGCGTCTTTATAGCTTGACGCTGGATAGCGAGCAAATTACGTTATGCGTAATCAGATTACGATAATAACAACCCCGGCGTGCCGAGACCTCTGAGCCAGAGCGATGGGCCATTGCCGACTCCCTGTTCAGGAGGCTCCATGAACCTCGATTCAACCGCGCAGGACCTGGTTTACCAGTCCGGCTTCGGCAACGAATTCAGCACCGAAGCGTTGCCCGGCGCGCTGCCCGTTGGCCAGAATTCCCCGCAAAAAGCCCCGTATGGCCTGTATACCGAATTGTTCTCCGGCACCGCGTTCACCATGCCGCGCAGCGAAGCGCGCCGCACCTGGATGTACCGGATTCAGCCATCGGCCAACCACCCGGCGTTCGTCAAACTGGAACGGCAACTGGCCGGCGGACCGTTGGGTGAAGTGACGCCCAATCGCCTGCGCTGGAATCCACTGGAGCTGCCTACCGAACCGACGGATTTCATCGATGGCCTGGTCAGCATGGCGGCCAACGCCGGCGCCGAGAAACCGTCCGGCATCAGCATTTATAACTACACCGCCAACCGTTCGATGGAGCGGGTATTCTTCAACGCTGACGGTGAAATGCTGCTGGTGCCGCAACTCGGTCGCCTGCGTATCGCCACCGAACTGGGCGTACTCGAAGTGGCGCCGCTGGAAATCGTCGTGCTGCCGCGTGGCCTGAAGTTTCGCGTCGAGCTGCTCGATCCACAGGCACGCGGTTACCTCGCCGAGAACCATGGCGCGCCGCTGCGCCTGCCGGATCTGGGGCCGATCGGCAGCAACGGTCTGGCCAATCCACGGGATTTCCTTACCCCGGTCGCCGCCTACGAAAACCTGCAGCAACCGACCACTCTGGTGCAGAAATTCCTTGGCCAGTTGTGGGCCACCGAACTCAATCATTCGCCGCTCAATGTGGTCGCCTGGCACGGTAACAACGTGCCGTACAAATACGACCTGCGCCGTTTCAACACCATTGGCACGGTGAGTTTCGATCATCCGGATCCTTCGATCTTCACCGTACTGACCTCGCCGACCAGCGTGCACGGTCTGGCCAACCTCGATTTCGTGATCTTCCCGCCGCGCTGGATGGTCGCCGAAAACACCTTCCGGCCACCGTGGTTCCACCGCAACCTGATGAACGAATTCATGGGCCTGATCCAGGGCGAATACGACGCCAAGGCTGAAGGCTTCGTGCCCGGCGGCGCTTCGTTGCACAGCTGCATGAGCGCCCACGGCCCCGACGGCGAGACCTGCACCAGGGCGATCAACGCCGAGCTTGCACCTGCAAAAATCGATAACACCATGGCCTTCATGTTCGAGACCAGCCAGGTGCTGCGCCCAAGCCGTTTCGCCCTCGACTGCCCTCAATTGCAATCCAGTTATGACGCTTGCTGGGCCTCGCTGCCCGCCACGTTCGACCCGACCCGGAGATAACCCATGACACAGAATTCCATCACCCGCAGTTGGGTCGCTTCGGCCAACGGTCACAGCGATTTTCCGTTGCAGAATCTGCCGCTGGGCGTGTTCAGTCTCAACGATTGCAGTCCGCGCGCGGGCGTGGCGATCGGCGAGCACATCTTCGATTTGCAAGTCGCGCTAGAGGCCGGGCTGTTCGACGGCGTCGCACGCAGTGCGGTGGAAGCCATGCATGGCGGGCAGTTGAACGCGTTCTTCGAACTTGGCCGTGAGGCGCGGGTGGCCCTGCGCGAACGCCTGATCGAACTGTTCAGTGAAGGCAGCACGCTGCGTGGCAGCATCGAAGCGCAAGGCGCGAAAGTCTTGCCACTGGCTGCCGATTGCCAGATGCACCTGCCGGCGCGAATCAGCGATTACACCGACTTCTACGTCGGCATCGAGCACGCGCAGAACGTCGGCAAACTGTTCCGTCCGGATAACCCGCTGTTGCCGAACTACAAGCACGTGCCGATCGGTTACCACGGTCGCGCTTCCACGGTGCGAGCGTCCGGCACCGACGTGCGCCGGCCGAAGGGCCAGACGCTGCCGGCCGGGCAGACCGAACCGGTATTCGGCCCATGCGCACGTCTGGATTACGAACTGGAGCTGGGCATCTGGATCGGCCAGGGCAATGAGATGGGCGAGCCGATTGCCATCGGTGACGCTGCCGAGCACATCGCCGGTTTCTGCCTGCTCAACGACTGGTCGGCGCGGGATATCCAGGCTTGGGAATACCAGCCACTCGGCCCATTTCTGTCGAAAAGCTTCATCACCAGTGTTTCGCCCTGGGTGGTGACGGCCGAAGCACTGGAACCATTCCGCATGGCACAGCCGGCGCGCCCTGAAGGTGATCCGCAGCCGCTGCCGTATCTGCTCGACAAGCGTGATCAGGACGGCGGCGCCTTTGACATCGAACTGGAAGTGCTGCTGCGCACCGAAGCCATGCGCGAGCAGAACCTGCCGGCTCATCGCCTGACCCTGAGCAACACCCGCTACATGTACTGGACCGTCGCGCAAATGGTCGCGCACCACAGCGTCAACGGCTGCCAGTTGCAGGCCGGTGACCTGTTTGGTTCGGGCACTTTGTCCGGCCCGGAAAACGGCCAGTTTGGGAGCTTGCTGGAGATCACTGAGGGCGGTAAGAAACCGATCGAACTGGCTTCCGGCGAAGTGCGCAAGTTCCTTGAGGACGGTGACGAAATCATCCTGCGCGCTCGCTGTGCCCGCGAAGGTTTTGCCTCGATCGGCTTCGGCGAATGTCGCGGCACCGTGATCGCTGCACGCTGACAGGAGCGGCTTATGGATCTCTATGGCTATTACCGTTCCACTTCATCGTACCGGGTGCGAATCGCACTGGCGTTGAAGGGCCTCGATTACCAGGCGCTGCCGGTCAACCTGATCGCACCGTCGGGTGGTGAACATCGGCAGCCGGCGTATCTGGCGCTCAATCCCCAGGGCCGGGTGCCAACCTTGCGCACCGATGACGGTGCGCTGCTGATTCAATCGCCGGCGATCATCGAGTATCTGGAAGAGCGTTATCCACAGGTGCCGTTGCTGCCGGATGATCTGCTGACGCGCGCGCAGGTGCGCGGTGTCGCGGCGGTGATCGGCTGCGATGTGCACCCGCTGCACAACGTCAGCGTGCTCAATCGCCTGCGCCAGTCCGGGCAGGATGAAACGCAGGTGGTGGAGTGGATCAGCCATTGGATCAGCCAAGGGCTGGCAACGGTGGAGCAGTTGATCGGCGACAGCGGTTTCTGTTTTGGCGAATGGCCGTGTGTGGCGGATGTGTATTTGATTCCGCAGTTGTATGCGGCAGAGCGGTTCAACGTCAGCCTGGAGGCGTATCCGAAGATTTGCCGTGTGGCTGCGTTGGCGGCTGAACATCCGGCGTTTATCAAGGCGCATCCTGCCAATCAACCAGACACCCCGTAATTCCTGTGGGAGCGAGCCTGCTCGCGAAGACGGCGTGTCAGTGGCCTTTCATTCAGCTGACACACCGCTTTCGCGAGCAGGCTCGCTCCCACACAGGTTTGTGTGGGCCTCAAGGATGGGGGCAAACCTGCAAAAAGCGGTCAATGCACGACGGAGTTGGGCGGCAGATGGCCGAGGCGTTCGGTCAGGCGCAGGCGCTGGATCGGGTCTTCGCTGAGCAATAACGCATGCTCCAGATCGAAGCGTTCAGCGTTCGGGCAATCCAGCCGTTGATACAGACTGGCCCGGGCCATGTAATCAGAGGCCTTCGCATCACCCAGTTCGAGCACTCGTTCTGCGTCGATCAGCGCGGCGATGTGATCGTCGTGGGTCAGATGCAATTGGCGCAGATTGCGTGACAGACGCTGCAGCATCTGCACTGGCGTGGCCGTCAGTAGATGCTCGGCGCTGAGCTGCATGTTCGGCCCGTATTGGCGTTGCAACAGTTCGCGACAGTCGTTGGGATACAAGCGTCGCCCGCCGCAAGGGTCGAGCAAGTGGTCGGCGCCGGGTACCCGCAACAGGAAATGCCCGGGGAAGTTGACCCCGACCAAAGGAATCTCGAGGCCATGCGCCAGTTCCAGTGCGATCAACGCCAATGCCAACGGCTGACCGCGCTGGGTGTGCAACACACGATGCAGCAGCGCCGCCTGCGGGCGCAGCGGCAGGAAATCATCCTGTGCGAAACCGAGATCGACCATGCGCCGCAACAGCGGTTGCGCCAGTTCGCTGACCGGCAGCATCGGCAGCCCATAGCTGACGCGTAGTTGCAGATCCTTGAAGGTGCGCAACCATGCCTCGGGCTCGAGGGTTTTGTCGTGCTCGGCACTTATCCACAGCGCAGCTTCCAGCAGGGCCGGCGGTGAACGATGCAGGCATTCGAAAAAGCGTTGGCGCGCACTCATCTGAATCTCCCTCCAATGCCTCGTTTTAGCCCCGTCCGTGTTGTTCGTCCAGTGCCGGGCGCGTTGAGCGCGAGTTATAGCGGCGCAACATTGTCCGCTCGGCGGCTCATGCCGGTGCGCGCCAGCAATTTTCGGGGGCAAGCCTATACTGGCGTTCTACAAGAAGTGATTCGGGAGCCTGTCGATGTTCGCTCTCATGCAAAGCACTCGCCTGGAATCGCTGCACTTGAGCGTGGACCCGGTCACCGGGTTGAAGGCGGTCATTGCCATTCATGACAGTCGCCTGGGGCCAGCCCTGGGCGGCTGCCGTTACCTTGCCTATCCCAACGACGAATCTGCGGTCGAGGACGCCATTCGCCTGGCGCAAAACATGAGCTACAAAGCGGCGCTGGCCGGTCTTGCGCAGGGCGGCGGGGTGGCGGTGATCGTGCGCCCGGCCCATGTCGAGAATCGCGCCGCATTATTCGAGGCTTTCGGCCGTTGCATCGAGCAGCTCGACGGTCACTACATCACCGCCATCGATAGCGGCACTTCAGTGGCGGACATGGACTGCATTGCCCAGCAGACCCGGCATGTCACCAGCACCACCTCGGCAGGCGATCCGGCACCGCACGCGGCCATGGGCGTGTTCACCGGCATTCGCGCCACGGCGATGGCGCGTCTGGGCAGCGACAACCTCGAAGGCCTGCGCATCGCGATTCAGGGGCTTGGCAATGTCGGTTATGCACTGGCCGAGCAACTGCACGCTGCCGGCGCCGAGTTGCTGGTCAGTGACATCGACCACGGCAAGGTGCAACTGGCGATGGAGCAGCTCAATGCTCACCCGATCGCCAACGACGCATTGCTCAGCACGCCTTGCGACATTCTTGCGCCTTGTGGGTTGGGCGGTGTGCTCAACAGTCACTCTGTGTCGCAACTGCGCTGTTCTGCTGTGGCCGGTTCGGCGAACAATCAACTTTCCCATCTGGATGTGGCGGATCAACTGGAACGGCGCGGGATTCTTTATGCGCCGGACTATGTGATCAATGCCGGCGGGCTTATTTACGTTTCGCTTAAACATCGTGGCGAGGAGTTGCCGACGATTACGGCGCATCTGTCGAAAATCAGTTCGCGGCTGACCGAAGTCTTCGCCCATGCTCAGGCGGAAAAACGTTCGCCGGCGCGGGTGGCGGATGAGTTGGCGGAAAAGGTTTTGTATCGCTGAAAGCAAAAGATCGCAGCCTTCGGCAGCTCCTGCACTCGAAATGCAGTAGCTGCCGAAGGCTCGGGCCGCGATCGGACGATCTTTCTGATTACTTCGGCGCTTTCGCTGCTTTGGCGGGCTTCGCCGGCGCCTCGTCAGGTTCTGCCGCTTCAGCTTTTTCGACAGGCTCGGCCGGCGCATTGATCAGCTCCGACAGCGCATCGGGCTGGCTCTTGAATGCCCGGGCGAACACATCACGATTCTTCGCCATGTAGATCCCGGCTTCTTCCACTTGCTGTTCGGTCAGGGACGGAACGGCTTTTTGCAGCACATCGGCCAGATATTCGGCCAGTTCGAGCATTTTGTCATGACGATCAGCTTCGGCTTTATCCATGAACAAGCGCTCCAGATCTCGGCTGCTGCGGTATACCACTTCGACGGCCATTCACCACCTCACATGCCTTCACGTTAAGTTGTCTTGACGACTACTGTATCCATATACAGCGAAAAGGATAAGCGAATCCCTGCGCCATGGGTAGTGGCTTTTCAATGTAGACCGGATTTGGCGTTTGTCAGTGAGCCGTGTCGCTGCTGTTCGCGAGCTGGCTCGCTCCCACGGGGAATGTGCAAAGCCGCGAGCCTGCGACCAAACGCCACGGCGCGGGATTTGCGGCGGATCGCCATGATGCGTGGCCCTGAACCTGCATGAAAACCGTTGCAACAAGGCGCGCGCGCAAAACCGTCACGTGCGATACGCATCATCCGCCCGAAACGGGCTAAGGAAACTCATCGTGAAAATAAACTGGGCCGAGAAACTGCGGCGTAACGTGCATCAACTGGCCGAGTCCCTGGGCAACCTGTTCGTCGAAACCTTCCACTATCTGGCGCTGTTCGCCATCGGTGCGGTGACGGCGTGGGCGGCGGTGATGGAGTTCCTCGGCATGCTCGAAGTCGGGCACATCAAGATTGATGACATTCTGTTGCTGTTCATCTATCTGGAACTGGGCGCGATGGTCGGGATTTATTTCAAGACCAACCATATGCCGGTGCGCTTTCTGATTTACGTAGCGATCACCGCGCTGACGCGCTTGCTGATTTCCAACGTCTCGCACCACAACCCGCCGGACATGGGCATCATCTACCTGTGCGGCGGCATTCTGCTGCTGGCGTTTGCGATCCTGGTGGTGCGTTACGCTTCGTCGCAATTCCCCTCAGTGAAGATCGAGAACCCGCAGCGCAAGATCGGTACGGGTTCCAGCGAACATCCTGAAGTGGAGAAGGGCGAGCTCTAAAGGCCCGCCGCCTGGCCGGGCTGGCCTTTGACCCGTGGCGGTGGCGGGGTGAGCCCGGCGCCGCTGGTCATGGCTTCGAGAATCGACATGGCGCTGTGGCCCTGTTCGATGGCGATGCCGAACTGGATGCTTTGCACCAGCCGTTTCAAACGCTCGGGATCGTTGCGCTGTTCGGCACTGATCATGCGCTTGGCCACGATGCGGCCGGCGTTGGACAGGGTCAGCATGATGCTGCCGTCCAGGCCCTGAATGCTCAGATTGATCTGATAGTCCGGCGCGAAAGCATCGGTAATGATTTGAAATGGGTTGTCCATGATGCGTCACCGCCTGATTGAACGTGCAGTTGTTGACCGGCCATGATCCGATTTGGTTCGCAACACCAGACCACTGGCATCTCGTTCGCTGAGGTTTGCAATGTCCGTTTGCCTCAAGGGTGATGTAGCAAGGGGCATGCCGGAAAAATTGTCGAACAATAAACACGGCGAAAAAAACGGCGAGCCTCGGGGCTCGCCGTTTTTTGTGGCGCGTTTTCAGGGCAGGAATGAGCTGATGATCGCTGACAGTGCAGTCAGGCCGATCAGCACTCCACCCAGTTCACCGCCAGCCCGCCCCGCGAGGTTTCCTTGTATTTGTCGTGCATGTCGGCGCCGGTGTCGCGCATGGTGCGGATCACCCGGTCGAGGGAAATGAAGTGATTGCCGTCGCCGCGCAGGGCCATTTGCGTGGCGTTGATCGCCTTCACCGCCGCGATGGCATTGCGCTCGATGCACGGCACTTGCACCAGACCACCGACCGGATCGCAGGTCAGGCCGAGGTTGTGTTCCAGGCCGATTTCGGCAGCGTTCTCCAGTTGCTCCGGTGTCGCACCAAGGACGTCGGCCAGGCCGGCGGCGGCCATGGCGCAAGCCGAACCGACTTCGCCCTGACAGCCGACCTCGGCACCGGAGATGGAGGCGTTTTTCTTGCACAAAATCCCGACAGCGGCTGCGCCGAGAAAGAACGCGACGACATCATCGTCAGACGCATCCGGATTGAATTTCATGTAGTAGTGCAGAACCGCCGGAATGATCCCGGCGGCGCCATTGGTCGGCGCGGTGACCATGCGCCCGCCGGCTGCGTTTTCTTCGTTGACGGCGAGGGCGAACAGGTTGACCCATTCCATCGCCGACAGGGTCGAGCTGATCACATTCGGTTTGCCGATTTCCAACAGGCTGCGATGCAGTTTTGCCGCGCGACGCGGTACTTTCAGACCGCCGGGCAGGATGCCTTCGTGGCGCAAACCTTGTTCGACGCACTCACGCATTACTGACCAGATGTGCAACAGGCCTTGGCGAATCTCGGCATCGCTGCGCCAGGCGCGCTCGTTGGCCATCATCAGTTCGGACACGCGCAGATTATGTTGTTTGCACAGGGCAAGCAGCTCGGCGGCGCTGGAAAAGTCGTACGGCAACACTATGTCACTTGCGGGCGTTAAACCGGACTCCGCTTCAGCCGCTTCGACGATGAAACCGCCGCCCACCGAGTAATAGGTTTGCGTGAACAGCTCGGCGCTTTCGCCAAAGGCGCTCAGCGACATCGCATTGGGATGGTAGGGCAGGCTCTCGTCGAGCAGCAGCAGATCGCTCTGCCAGTCAAACGCAATTGAACGTTGACCGGCGAGGGACAGTTGCCCGGTTTCGCGCAGTTGCTGGATGCGTGGATCGATGGTCGAAGGATCGATGCTGTCCGGCCACTCGCCCATCAGGCCCATGACCGTCGCGCGGTCAGTGGCGTGGCCGACGCCGGTGGCCGAGAGCGAACCGTACAGGCGGATCTGCACACGTCGCACATCATTGAGCAGATGCTGATCGATCAGAGCCTGGGCAAAGGTCGCCGCTGCACGCATCGGACCGACGGTATGGGAACTGGACGGGCCGATGCCCACTTTGAATAGATCGAAAACACTGATAGCCATGCTAAACCCTTACAAGCAATGGAGTAGGAATCGCTGCCATTTTTTGTCGGACAAGCGCAATGTCGGCGATACTGCCTGCCTCGGTTCGAGGTGACCAACGAAACCTCCTAAGACAGCCTTTAGCAGGACTAAACAATGAGTCGTCAATTGCATGCCCAGACCTATGTCTGGCTGCAGGTGTTTGCCTGTGCCGCGCGGCACCTGTCGTTCACCCGTTGTGCCGAAGAGCTGCACATCACCCCGGGCGCGGTCAGCCAGCAGATTCGCCAATTGGAAGAGCGCCTGGGCTTTCGCCTGTTTCATCGGCGCGCGCGCGGCGTTGAGTTGAGTGCACAGGGGCAGCGGCTGGCGATTACCGTCAATGAAGCCTATGGCAGCATCGATGCGGAATTGCGCCGGCTGGACGCCGGGATGATCAGCGGGACTCTGCGGTTGCGCTCGATCCCGTCGTTTCTTGGCAAGTGGCTGACTCCGCGCCTGCCGCGCTTGCAGCAACGCTTTCCGGATATCCAGTTGCGCCTGGTGGCCGAGGACAGCAGCGTGCCACTGCATGAGGGCGATTTCGATCTGGCCATCGACCTTAACGATGGCAGTTACCCAGGATTGTTATCCACAGCCTTGCTCGACGAGCAGATTTTCCCGGTGTGCGCGCCGAGCCTGTTGCGTGGGCGCCCGCCGTTGCACGGGCCGGCCGATCTGGTGCATTTCCCGTTGCTGCACGACATCACCGCCTGGCGTGGCAGTTACGAGTACGCGGAATGGGAGTTCTATTTGAATGCGATCGGCTTCGACGGCGCCGATGTGCGGCGCGGCCACACGTTCAACCGCAATCATCTGACCATCGAAGCGGCGATCGCTGGCATGGGCGTGGCGATTGCCCGGCGCACGTTGCTCAACGATGAGCTGGAGCGCGGCACTTTGATCGTGCCGTTCGGCTTGTCGGTGCCCAACCATAAACGCTATGTGCTGCTGTATGCACCGGGGGCGTTGAGCCATCCGGGCGTGCGCGCTGTGCACGACTGGCTGGTGGAGGAGGCGGGGATTTTTCGCAGTTTGCACCCGCTGAACGAGCAGCAGATGTGAGCAGATTTTTCTGCGGAGCGGGTCGACCCAACTCCCGACATTAACAGCGCCTCGCTCGGTTGTCCGGCTTTTTTTGCGAATGAATATTTTTCTTTTTTCAGGGGTTGAAATGTTCGCCGCTCGGGCCGATTGTTGTAACCAGGAGGTCAGGAAATTCACTTCAAGGCCTCCAGCGAGCTAGCTGAAATAAGGGATGAACTATGCAAATCCAAGTCAACAGCGATAACCATATTCAAAGCAGTAAGCGACTGGAGGAGTGGGTACGTACAACTATTGAGAGCACGCTCGACCGTTATGAAGAAGACCTGACCCGTGTCGAAGTCCACCTGAGCGACGAGAACGGCGAGAAACCAGGTCCCCATGACTTGCGCTGCCAACTGGAAGCGCGGCCAAAAGGCCACCAACCGATTTCCGTGACCCACAAAGCCGATTCGCTGGAACAGGCGATCGACGGTGCCGCCGAGAAACTGGAGCACAAACTGGATCATCTGTTCGGCAAACTGCGAGGTAAACCACGCGCCGCTGTAGTGCCATTTACTGGCAAGGCCAACGACAAGCTGTTGGCGGAAGAATTTGACGAGAATGAACAGGCAGCGATCAACAGTTGATGCGCTGATTTCACAAGTCACACAAGGAGAACGGGCCTGCTGATGCAGGCCCGTTTTTTTGTTTGTGGTGTTGGTGATTGCTCGCAGGGTTTAAGACCGTAGCCCCTCACCCCAGCCCTCTCCCGAGGGAGAGGGAGTCGATCCGGTTGTTTTCAAGTCCAGCGTTCGGCTCGATATTGCAGGCGAGCGTAAATCGTAAATACACCTCGGTCAGTCCCTCACCCTCTGGGAGAGGGGGCCGATTCCGGTTGTTTTCAAGTCCAGCGTTCGGCTCGATATTGCAGGCGAGCGTAAATCGTAAATACACCTCGGTCAGTCCCTCACCCTCTGGGAGAGGGGGCCGATTCCGGTTGTTTTCAAGTCCAGCGTTCGGCTCGATATTGCAGGCGAGCGTAAATCGTAAATACACCTCGGTCAGTCCCCTCTCCCTCTGGGAGAGGGTTAGGGTGAGGGGCTTTTGATCTTCAATGGGCTGCGGTCAGAACGCCACCGTCGTCTGCACATAAACCGTCCGCGGCTCACCCACGTACTTGCCCTTGTTGTTGTCATCGAACGAGCGTGTGAAGTACTGCGTGTTGAAGATGTTCTTCACCCCCACCGCTACATTCAGATCAGACAACTGCGGGCCGAAGTCATACCCGGCGCGGCTGCTGAACAGCATGTAGCCGGGGATCTTGCCGGTGCTGCCATCGGCGCTTTCTTTCGAAGTGTTGGCGTTGTCGGCGAACTGGTCGCTCTGGAAGCTGCTGTCCAGATTCATCTTCCATGGCCCTTCGGTATAACCGACGCCAATCGTGCCTTTGTGCTTGGAGGAAAACGGCACGCGGTTGCCTTTGTTCGGCCCGTCCTCGCGGATGGTGGCGTCGACATAGGCATAACTGGCGTAGACATCGAAACCGGCCAGCGCCGGGCTCAAGTCGTCGAGCGCGTAATTGACGCTGGTCTCGATGCCCTGATGGCGGGTTTCGCCGCGAGCGATCACCGAGTCGTTGGTCTGGTTGCTTTCGTACTGGTTGTCGAAGTTGATCAGGAATGCGCCGATCTCCGCGCGCAGGGCACCGTTGTCATAGCGCGTGCCGAGTTCCCAGGTGCGGGCCTTTTCCGGTTTCACCTCGCCGCTGCTCACGCGGTTGGGCATCTGGCTGTATTGCACGCTGCCGAACGAGCCTTCGGTGTTGGCATACAGATTCCAGCTGTCGGTGAGGTGATAGAGCACGTTCAGCGCCGGCAGCGCGGTGTTGTAGTCGCCCTTGTATTTGACGTTGGTCAGGTTGTTGGTCTGTTGCGACTCGATCATCTCGTAGCGCACGCCCGGGGTGATGGTCCATTTGCCGATGTCGATGCGGTCATCGACGAAGAACGCGTTGGCCTCGGTACCACCGCGAGTGTCGCGGTCGTTGCGGCTGCTGGTGGTTGGGTATTCGTTGGCGCTGATCGGCGTGCGATAACGCAGTTCGTGGCCGGCCTCGTTGATGTAGCGATAGCCGACGCCGACTTCGTGACTGCTCGGACCGAGGTCGAAGCCTTGGGCGAAACGGGTTTCCAGGCCACGTACCCAGTACTCGCGCGGCGACAGCGAAAGGAATGTGCCCTGATCCAGATAACCGCTGCGCAGGGTTTTGGTGAAGAAGGTGTTGGCGGTGAATTCGCGGCGATCTTCCTGATAGCGATAGCCGAAGTTGAACATCGTGCGGCGCCCCCAGAACTGATCTTTCGGCCGCGTCGATTGATACGGATCGGCATCGTAATCGGCGACGTTGAGACCACCGGGCATGTCGGCCTTGCCTTCGTAATACTGGGCCATGGCGTTGAAGCTGTTGGCTTCGTCGAGCTGATATTTGCCCTTGAGGATCAGGTCGTCGATCTCGGTGTCGCTGTGTTCGCGCCAGTCACCGCCACGGGTGCCGGAGTACAACAGCGCACCACCGAGGCCGTTGGCGTTGGTGCCGCCGGCCAGCAGATTGGCGCTGGTCTTGAAACCGTCGTGGCTCGACGATGGGCTGGTTTCAGTCTGGAAACCACCCTTGACCGTTGGCTCGTCCGGAATCGCCCGGGTCACGAAGTTGACCACGCCGCCGACGTTCTGCGGGCCGTAACGTACCGCACCGCCGCCACGCACCACGTCCACCGCATCCATGTTGCCCATGCTGATCGGCGCGAACGACAACTGCGGCTGACCATACGGCGCGAACGGTACCGGGATGCCGTCCATCAATACTGTCGAGCGCGCGGCCAGGCGTGGATTCAAGCCACGAATGCCGAAGTTCAGCGCCATGTCGTGGCTGCCGGTGCCGTTGTTCTCCGGCGCATTCACACCGGGGATGCGGTTGAGCACATCGCGGGCCTGGGTCGCGCCCTGGCGTTCGAATTCTTCGCGGCGGATCACATCACGTGCCCCGGGGTGTTCGAAGACATTGATCTGCGCCGCATCGCCGAGCCAGTCGCCGACTACGGTCGAGGTGCCCAGCTCCAGCGCCGCGTCAGCCAGCGGTTGCAGGCTGAAGGCATTGTCGCCTTCGGCGCGGGCTTGCAGGCCGGTGCCTTCGAGCAGGGCATCGAGGCCTTGTTGCATCGTGTAATTGCCCTCCAGACCCCGGCTCTGCACACCGCTGGTGACTTGCGAGCCAAAGGAAATCAGCACGCCGGCTTCACGGCCAAACTGGTTCAGCGCGGTTTCCAGCGACGCCGGGGCGATGTGATAAACCTTGGTTTCGGCGCCCAGCGCAGCGGGCAAGGCGGTGAAACTCAGGCTGGCGCCGAGCAGAAGATTGCGCAGGCTGCGGGCCAGTGGGGTAAGGCGGGTGGGCTGCATGTGGATGATCCTGAGAAGGTGGAATCAAGGGGGCTTTCCTTCTCTGTCACGCCAGATCTGAAAAACGGCTCATGGTTTTGGCGTTTTTTTACACCCGCGCTTCGACGCTCACCCAATAACGGGTAAAGCGCTTCACTCTGACCGGCAGACTGATCTGCAACAGGTCGAGAATCCGCTCGCTGTCATCCAGTGGATACGTCCCGGAAATCAGCAAATCGGCAACCTGGCTGTCGCACCGCAGCTGCCCGCGCCGGTAGCGGCCAAGCTCTTCGAGGAAGTCGCCGAGGCGCATATGGGCGGCGACCAGCATGCCGTCAGTCCACGCACCACTGTTGGCGTCCAGTGGTTTGGCCGCGCTGACGGAGCTGGCAGTAAAACTCAACTGCCGCGCGACCGGCAGCAGCAGGGGCGCGCGCTGGCTGGCGATGAGTTCGACTCGTCCTTCGAACAGGGCGATCTGCGTGCGATCGGCAAACTGCCGCACATTGACGCGCGCACCTTGGCTTTTCAGCACGCCGTGTGCCGTGCGTATCTCGAACGGATTTGCAGCGCTCAACAGCATTTCGCCCTCGAGCAGACGAATCGTACGCTGCGCGTCATCGACATCGACGGAACTTGCGGTATTGAGCTGTAACGAATCGGCACCGCCCAAGCCGATCTTGCGCCGCTGGCCCACCGGCGTGCGGTAATCGGCGAGCAGCGACGGCAACGGCGTGTGCTCGCGCATGCCCCAGGTCGCCGCTGAGCCGGCACCGAGAATCAGCAACATTTTCAACGCCTGACGGCGGCTGCCGGACTTCGGTCCGTTCAACGCCGCGTGGGCCAACGGCGACGAAACGCCGCGCAAGCGCTGGTTGACCCGTTGCATGTGTTCCCACGCCCGGCGGTGTTCGCTGTGCGCATCCAGCCATTGTTGCCAGGCCTGCTGCTGGCGCGGGGTGAGGGTGCCCTGCTGCATTTCCAGCAACCAGTGCACCGCCTGTTCGGCGACTTGCGCAGAGAAGTCCGGCGCGCGATTCACAGGGCGAAATAGCAGCGCATGGCCGCTTTGTTCAGATGGCGTTTGACCGTGGCCACTGAGATGCCCAGTTCTGCGGCGATCTGTGGATAAGTCAGACCATCGACCTGCGCGAGCAGAAAGGCGCGTTTGACCTGGCGCGGCAAGCCGTCGAGCAGCTCATCGAGTTCGATCAACGTCTGCAGGATGATCGCTTTGTGCTCTTCCGACGGCGCAACCATCTCAGGCATCTGCGCCAGTGTCTCGAGGTAGGCGCGTTCCACATCCTGGCGCCGGTAATGATTGAACAGCACGCGCTTGGCCAAAGTGGTGAGAAAGGCGCGCGGTTCGATGATCATCGGTGGTTCGCGGGCGGTCAGCACCTTGATGAACGTGTCCTGAGCCAGATCCGCCGCGCTGTCCGGGCAGCCGAGCTTGCGCCGCAACCAGCCGGTGAGCCAGCTGTGATGAGCATGGTAGAGCGATTCGACGGGATGGGCGGGCGGCAACGAAATCACTCCGGACGCAAAACTTGCGTAGAGAACGTGCATTAGAGAACAAGAACGGTTCGCATTGTAGAGGCTGGCGAGAGTGTCCGGCAATCAGATGCTTTTGCGTATGAGAATATTTATCATTAATATTGCTCGCCTGTAGATTCGGCTTGTCGGCCGAACGTTTCCGTTTCAGGGTCGAAACATGAAAGGCAAACTCGCCACCCTTCCCATGTCCTATCGTCTGGCCGTCACTTCGCGAGTGCTGGCGGCGATTTTCGGCGGCTATCTGGTCGCGGCGCTGGCCAGTGTCACCCTGACGTTGTGGCTGCCGCTGAACCGCGCCGAAGCGGTGGTCACTGGCATGACCGTGTCCTTTCTGGTCTATCTGGTCGCGGTGCTCTGGTGTTTTGCCTGCCGCAGCGCGTGGTCGGCGTGGGTCGGCCTGTTGGTGCCGAGCGTGATTCTCGCCACCGTTTCCGGTGCCGCGCGCGGTCTGGGGCTGGCATGAAAGAGGGCTTCCGGCAGGCGATGGCCTGGCTGCACACCTGGGCCGGGCTGGTGTTCGGCTGGTTGCTGTTCGCGATTTTTCTCACCGGCACGCTCGCTTATTTCAAAGATGAAATCAGCCACTGGATGCAGCCGGAAATCGCTGCACATTCGCTTGATAGCGAAGCGAGCCTGGCGCTGGCGCAAGATTATCTGCAACAACACGCCGCCGGTGCCTCGCGCTGGCTGATCGATTTGCCCAATGCCCGCGACCCCGGCCTGACGGTGCGCTGGCAGCAGGCGCCGGGCAAACCCGGCGAGCGCGGCCGCTTCGAATCCCGAACTCTCGACGCTCAGACCGGGGCCGAGGTGCAGGGCCGCGAAAGCATGGGCGGCGAGTTCTTTTACCGTTTCCACTTCCAGTTGCAGATGCCTTACCCGTGGGGGCGCTGGCTGGCGACTATAGCCGCAATGGTGATGTTCGTTGCGTTGATCAGCGGCATCATCACCCACAAGAAAATCTTCAAGGACTTCTTCACCTTCCGCCCGCGCAAGGGCCAGCGTTCCTGGCTCGACGGGCATAACGCCGTGGGCGTGCTGGTGCTGCCGTTTCATTTGATGATCACTTACAGCAGCCTGGTGATTTTCATGTCGATGGTTATGCCGGCGAGCATCGTTGCCTCTTACGGCAGCGACGTGCGCAAGTTCTACGACGAAGTCTTTCCCGCCTCGAAGACGCCCGAGCGCGCCGATGTCGCCGCACCGCTGACCGCCATGGCGCCGCTACTGGCCAAGGCCAGCGAGCAGTGGTCGGGCGGCCACACCGCGCGCCTGTCGGTGAGCAATCCGGGCGATGCCAGCGCTACGGTGGTGCTGTCCCGCGCGGGCGATCGGGTGGTGCATGATTTCGGCCGGGCGGTGACCTTCAACGGCGTCACCGGACAGCTTCTGAGCAGTACCCCCGATCAACCGATGGCGATGGCGGTGGGTGGCGCGTTTTATGGTCTGCACATGGGGCATTTCGCCGGGCCGCTGTTGCGCTGGCTGTATTTCATTTGCGGACTGGCTGGCACGGCGATGATTGGCACCGGGCTGGTGATCTGGCTCGGCAAGCGGCAGCTCAAGCACGTGAAAAGCGCGGCGCTGCCGTTCGAACTGCGCCTGGTCGAGGTGCTTAATATCGCCAGCATGGCCGGCCTGGTATCGGCGGTGGCGGTGTTCTTTTTGGCCAATCGACTGTTGCCGGTGAGTCTGGCGGGGCGGGCCGATTGGGAAGTGAATGCGTTCTTCATAGCCTGGGGTCTGAGTGTGGTGCACGCCGTGTTGCGTCCGGGGCGCAAGGCGTGGATCGAACAGCTGACGCTCGGCGCCGCGCTGTTTATCGCGGTGCCGCTGATCAATGCGCTGACCACACCGTGGAATCTTGGCGCGACCCTGATGCAGCGCGACTGGGCACTGGCCGGACTTGATCTGACGTGTCTGGCGACGGGGCTTTTTCTCGGCTGGGCTGCGCGCAAGATGCAGCGTACGGGCGACTCCGTCAGCGTTCGCAAAGCAAGTTCTTCGCCTCGCTCGATCACAGTCGAACAGGGGGCCAACTGATGCTGCTGGCCCTGTTGCTCACCTATGCCGGCTTCACCGCGTTGTGCCTGTCGATGCCACGTCATCACGCCGAATTGCTCGGCGCCAAACCGTCGACGCGCCGCCGTCAGGGTCTGGCGCTGGCGGGATGGCTGTTGCTGGCGCTTTCGCTGTGGGCGGCGGTCGCGGCCAGTGGCTGGAGTTTCGGTCTGGTCGACTGGTTCGCGGTGCTGATGCTCAGCGCTTTGGCATTAGTGCTGTTGCTGCCGTATCGCCCGCGTCTGGCCATGGCCCTGGCCGGCTTGAGCCTGTTGGCCAGCCCGGTCGCCGCCTGGGCGCAGTGCTGAAGTGCTGATCGGTCTGCCACCGGAATCGCGTGACGATGAAGCGCGTGGCGCGCGTGCGCATTTTCTTCAGGTGTTTCTGTCCCAGCGTGCGCAAATGGAGGCGCTGGTGAATCGGCGCGTCGGTTGTCGGGCGACGGCGGCGGATCTGGTCCAGGATCTGTTTTTGCGCTTCTGGCGGCGGCCGCTGGTGCAGGTCGAAGAGCTCAGCACTTATCTGCTGCGCTGCGCCGGCAACATCGCCATCGACCATCTGCGCAGCGAAGGCACGCGCACGCGAGTCAATGAAGGCTGGCAGCCGGACGAACCCGACAGCCATGGCAGCGAACCCCAGGCCGCCCTCGAAGCCGGCAATGATCTGCGTCACGTCGAAGCAGCATTGCGCGCCTTGCCCGAGCGTACCCGGCAGATCTTTCTGCTCAATCGCATTCACGGGCGCAAGTACGCTGAGATCGCCAAGGCCATGGGCCTGTCCCAAAGTGCCGTGGAAAAACATATGATGCGCGCCCTCGAGGCCTGCAAGGCCAGCCTGCGCGACCCCGCGCCACGCCTGCCAGGGAAAGCACCGTGAAGCCATCCGATCCGATCACACCGACGCCGGCCCAGGAGCAGGCCGCGCTGGCCTGGCTGAGCCTGTTGCACGACCGCCCGAGCACTGGCGATCAACTGACCTTCAGCCAATGGCTGCGCGCCGACCCGGCCCATGCCCAAGCGTATGCGCAGGCGCAGGTGATCTGGGAACTCAGCGAAAGCCCCGCGCGCACGCTGGCCGATGAAGATGCGTTCGCGCTGCAAGGTTATCTGCGGGCGATGGATGCCCCGCGTCGTTCGCTGATGTTGCGTTGGTCTGGAGCACTGGCGCTGGCCGCGTGTCTGCTGTTGATGATCAGCCTCGGCACGGGGTGGCAGGCGCAACGCTGGCTCGACGATCTGCGCGCCGATCATGTCTCGGCACCAGGGGAAATTCGCACGGCGACACTGGCCGATCAGACGCAAGTGACGCTGGATGCCGACAGCGCGATTGTTGTGGATTTCAGTCATGGCCAGCGCCGCGTGAAATTGATCAGAGGCGCTGCTTTCTTCAGCGTCACTCACACTGGCGATCCGTTTGTGGTGGCGGCGGAGCAGGGCGAGGCGCGGGTGCTCGGCACGCAGTTCGAAGTACGCCGGCAACTCCACGGCGCGCAAGTGACGGTATTGTCCGGACGTGTCGCGGTGACGGCGGATGAGCATGGCCAACAACAGATTCTCACGGCCGGCCAGCAAGTTGCTTATGCCGACGGCACTGCGGAAAAACTGCATGCCGTGGACAGTGAAGCGCAACTGGCCTGGCGTCAGGGTTGGCTGACTTACTACAAGACCACGCTGGCCGATGTCGTCGAGGATCTGCGCCGCTATTACCCGGGGCGGATTGTGCTGCTCAACGATGAGCTGGCGGCGCGCAAGGTCAGCGGCAGTTTCCCGAGCAAGGATCCGCAAGCGGTGCTCAATTCGCTGCAGGGGGTGTTGGGGTTTGAGCAGCATCGGGTGTTGGGGCAGCTGATTATTTTGCGCTGAGGCTGCCGGCCTCTTCGCGAGCAGGCTCGCTCCCACAGGGTACGCATTCCAAAGGTGGGAGCGAGCCTGCTCGCGAAGGCGTCAGCCCAGGCAACAAATTCCCCGAAAAATATTTTCAAATTAAAGGTGAGGTAACCCCGAGCCCCATCCGTGTAGTGACTGAAACTGCGAGCCATTCGCATCCGTTGCGGTTCTACACAGGTCATTGAGCAATGAAGTCCAGGGCAAAATCCGGTTCGGTCAAACAGTGGTTGGGCATGTCTGCGTTGAGTTTTTCCGCGTTGGCATTGCTGCCGATGAGTATCGCGCTGGCGACAGAAGCGGTGAGCAATCAGGCGCAACAGCAATTCAATTTTGCCCTCGCCGCCAAACCGTTGCCGCAGGCCCTGAGCGATTTCAGCCGCGTGACCGGGCAGAGCGTGGTCTACACCGACGAAGCGCCGTACGGTCTCAATGCCCCGGCAGTCAACGGCCAGATGAGCGCCGAACAGGCCCTGCATCGCCTGCTCGGCAACTCCGGCTTGAGCTTTCGCCGCACCGACAGTCATACCCTGGCGCTGGAGCCGATGCCGACCGCAGGCGCGCTCAATCTCGGCGCCACCACCATCACGTCCACGCGCGACGAATCGATGAGCTATCAGCCGCCGGAAACCAGTTCGGTGATGCGCTCATCGGCGTCGCTGCAAGAAATCCCACAGACGGTCAATGTCATCCCGGCGCAGGTCATTCGCGATCAGGCGCCGCGCAATCTCGACGACGCGCTGGCCAATGTCAGCGGCATCACCCAGGGCAACACCTTGGGCAGTACCCAGGACTCGGTGATGACTCGCGGCTTCGGCGACAATCGCAACGGCTCGATCATGCGCGACGGCATGCCGCTGGTGCAGGGCCGTGGCATGAACGCGACCGTGGATCGCGTCGAAGTGCTCAAGGGCCCGGCCTCGTTGCTCTACGGGATTCAGGATCCGGGTGGTGTGGTCAACCTGGTCAGCAAGAAGCCGGAACTGACCCAGTACAACGCCGTGACCGTGCGCGGTTCGACCTACGGTGACGGCAAGAACGGCAGCGGTGGCGCCTTCGACAGCACCGGGGCGCTGGGCGATTCCGGCTTCGCCTATCGCATGGTCGTCGATCATGAAGACGAAGATTACTGGCGCAACTTCGGCACCCATCGCGAGACGCTGATCGCACCGTCGCTGGCCTGGTACGGCGAGCGCACCAAGCTGTTGTTCGCCTACGAGCACCGCGAGTTTCTCACCCCCTTCGACCGTGGCACCTTGATCGATCCGCGCACCAATCATCCGCTCGATATCTCGCGCAAGCAGCGTCTCGATGAGCCGTTCAACGACATGGAAGGGCGCTCGGACCTCTACCATTTCGAAGCCGACCACGAACTCAACGACGACTGGAAAGCTCACTTCGGCTACAGCTGGAACCGTGAAACCTACGACGCCAGCCAGGTACGCGTGACGGCGATCGACACCAACAAAGGCACACTGACCCGCAGCATGGACGGCACCCAGAATGCGATCAGCACCGATCGTTTCACCACCGCCAGCCTCGAAGGCAAAGTGAATGTGCTGGGCATGCAGCATGATCTGGTATTCGGCGTTGATGACGAATACCGCAAGATCTACCGCGAGGATCTGATCCGGCAGAAAAGCCTGACCACGTTCAGCTATCTCAACCCGGTGTATGGTCGCGAAGTGATGGGCACTACGGTGAGTGCGCCCGACAGCGCGCAGACGGATAAGCTGCGCAGCGATTCGCTGTTCCTGCAGGATTCGATTCACCTCAACGAGCAGTGGATTCTGGTCGCCGGCGGCCGTTTTCAGGAGTACGACCAGTACGCCGGCAAAGGCGTGCCGTTCAAGGCCAATACCGACAGCAATGGGCAGAAGTGGGTGCCGCGCGCAGGGCTGGTGTATCGCTACACCGACGCGCTGTCGTTCTACGGCAGCTACACCGAATCGTTCAAACCTAACTCGACCATCGCCCCGCTGAGCGGCAGCAGTACCGTGCTCGACGGTAGCATCGCGCCGGAGGAAGCCAAGTCGTGGGAGCTGGGTGCGCGGCTGGATATGCCGGGCAGCATCACCGGCAATATCGCGTTGTTCGACATCAAGAAACGCAACGTGCTGGTGGCCAATTCCGAAGGCCCGACGACGATTTACAGTGCGGCAGGCGAGGTGCGTTCACGCGGGCTGGAAGTTGACCTGAGCGGGCAGCTCAGCGAGCACTGGAACCTGATCGGCAGCTATGCCTATACCGATGCCGAAGTCACCGAAGACCCGGAATACAAAGGCAAGCGCCTGCAAAACGTAGCGAAGAATTCCGGCTCGCTGTCGGCGGTGTATGACTTCGGCAATGTGTTTGGCGGCGATCAACTGCGTGTCGGGGCAGGGGTGCGGTACGTCGGCGAGCGTGCCGGCAACGCGGTGAATGATTTTGACCTGCCGAGCTACACCGTGGCGGATGCGTTTGCCACTTACGACACCATGGTTGAAGGGCAGAAGGTCAAGTTTCAGTTGAACGTGAAGAACCTGTTTGATCGCACCTATTACACCTCGTCGGCGAGCCGCTTCTTTGTGTCGATGGGGGATTCGCGGCAGGTTTCGCTTTCCAGCACTCTGGAGTTTTGAGGCAAGATCAAAAGCCCCTCACCCTAGCCCTCTCCCGGAGGGAGAGGGGACTGACCGTGGGATATTCGAGAGATACACCGACCTGAAAGTAATGCTTGGAATCCATAATCGATGCGATTTTTCAGGTCGATGTACACCGCAAGACACCTCGGTCGGCCCCCTCTCCCTCTCCCGGAGGGAGAGGGGACTGACCGTGGGATATTCCAGAGGTACACCGACTTGAACGTGTTGCTTTGAATCTATAATCGATTCGGTGTTTCAGGTCGACGTACAGTGCGAGACACCTCGGTCGGCCCCCTCTCCCTCTGGGAGAGGGCTGGGGTGAGGGGAAGAGGGCTCAACGCAAAAAAGCCTGCCGATACTCGCCCGGCGTCCCACCCAAAACCTGCCTGAACCGATTAGTAAAATGGCTCGCACTGGCAAACCCGCACGCCAGCGCGATCTCGCCCAGCGGCAGCGCCGTGCCGCGCAACAATTCCCGCGCCCGGCTCAAGCGCCGCGCCAGCACGTACTGGTGCGGCGGTAGCCCGAAGCTGACGCGGAACATCCGCGCAAAGTGATATTCCGAAAGCGCACACAGCCCGGCCAGTTGCCCGAGGCTGATCGGCTCGGCCAACTGGTTGTCGATGAACTCCACCAGTTGTCGGCGCTGGTGCGGCGCCAGCCCGCCCTTGAGGCGCAGGCCCTGGCGCGCACCGACTTGGCTGAGCAAGGTGTGGCTGATCAATTCATGGGCGAGGCTGCTGGTCAGCAAGCGCTCGGCCGGCTCTTGCCAGTTCAGATTCAGCAATTGCCGGAAGCGCTGCGCCTGCTGCGGATCTTCGAGAAAGGTCTGCTCGCGTAATTGCATCTCGCGCGGTTCGCGATCGAGCAAAGTGACGCAACCGAGGGCGAATTGTTCGGCGCTGAAATACAGGTGCGCCAGACGGATATCGCCATTGATCACCCAGCCCGATTCATGATCGGCCGGCAGGATGCACAGCTTGTCCGGCCCGCCTTTGCGGCCCGGCTGGCCACGACGGAATGTGCCGGTGCCGCCGGCGACGTAGCACGACAGCGTGTGATGACTTGGCGCTTCGTATTCCTGGGCATCGTGGTGGTTGGTCCACAAGGCCGCAGACATGCCGTCACCGAGCTCGGCGCTGTGCACAAGGCGTGCATTCGGCGAGCGGTTGAGGGCTTGAAAGACTTGCAGGGTATCGATAGCGGCCATGTTCGGTTCTCTCCAACGCCTTGCATCCTACTCCGTAGACGCCGCCCTGCCAGCCTGCCGCCAGACAAAAGCGCAAGATTGTGCAAGCGTCGAAGGCTGCCCGAGGCAGACACTCAAGGCCTGTTTAAGGAGTGTGTGCCATGAACCTGTCGTTGTACCTGCTGACCGTGCTGATCTGGGGCACCACCTGGATTGCCTTGAAATGGCAATTGGGCGTGGTCGAAATCCCGGTGTCGATTGTCTATCGCTTCGGCCTCGCCGCGTTGGTGTTGTTTGCGTTGTTGCTGCTCAGCCGACGCCTGCAACCGATGAACCGCCGAGGCCACTTGATCTGTGTGGCCCAAGGACTCTGTCTGTTCTGTGTGAACTTCATGTGCTTTCTGACGGCCAGCCAGTGGATACCCAGCGGTCTGGTGGCGGTGGTGTTTTCTACGGCAACGTTGTGGAACGCGCTGAATGCGCGGGTGTTCTTCGGCCAGCGCATTGCGCGCAATGTGTTGCTGGGCGGTGCGTTGGGGCTGTCGGGTCTGGGGCTGTTGTTCTGGCCGGAACTGGCCGGGCATCAAGCCAGCCCGCAAACCCTGCTCGGCCTTGGATTGGCGTTATGCGGCACATTGTGTTTTTCCGCCGGCAATATGCTCTCGAGTCTGCAACAGAAAGCGGGATTGCGACCGCTGACCACCAACGCCTGGGGCATGGCCTACGGCGCGGCGATGCTGACGGTGTGGTGTCTGTTCAACGGCATCCCCTTCGCCATGGACTGGTCGCCGCGTTATGTCGGTGCGCTGTTGTATCTAGTGATTCCCGGCTCGGTGATTGGCTTCACTGCGTACCTGACGCTGGTCGGGCGCATGGGCCCGGAGCGGGCGGCTTACTGCACGGTGCTGTTCCCTGTGGTGGCCCTGAACGTGTCGGCGTTTGCCGAAGGTTATCAATGGACCGCACCGGCGCTGGTCGGGCTGGTCTTGGTGATGTTGGGCAACGTGTTGGTGTTTCGTAAACCGAAAGTGCTGTTGTCTGCGGGTCAAGGGAAGTTGGCTTGATAAAGCGAGCGCTGGGTTTCAGCGCTCAACTTTCAAAGTGATGTAGATCATCACCGGGAAGATGAAGTCGACAATATGCCTCGCCCAGTCCTTGGCATTCCATGATAGCGAAGTGTCCATATCGAACCACTCGACACCTACAGTTTGTAGACAAACGTAATAAATGAAGATGGCGACCAATATGCCCATGATCGAAAACTTCTTGGCTTCATGGAATGCCGCTGGCGATGCATCGATGTAGCGATACAACTGGTAAGTACCGATCAGGCAAAGCACGGTATAGGTGACTTCCATGGTGATGATGAACCAGTAGATCCGGTGATGGATCATCGGCGAATCGATCGCGCGGTACATGATGTTTTCACTGGCGTTGGTGGTGTCCATGCTCAGGATATGTGCAACGTAAGTGTAGTTGGACTCATAGTCAGTGAAGTTATGAATCATCACCAGCAAGCCAAAGAAACTTATATAAGCCATCAAGATGACTTTGCTGTAACGAATGAGTTTGTCGGTGGTCAGGGTTTTCACGGGATTGGCTCTCCATGGCAATTAATCAATAAGTTGATAAGTTGCGAGAGCTTATATTGCTGTTGCTGGGTCCGGCGTTTTTGTTCGGTTGCAAGTTATGTAAGGTGAAGGCCGGCGCAATGTTGCGCCGGCCTTTTTTTCAGCCGCGCCAGACTTGCGGGTTGACCAGATCCTGCGGCCGTTCGCCGAGGAGGGCGCTGCGCAGGTTGGCCAGGGCGCGATTGGCCATGGCTTCGCGGGTCTCGGTGGTGGCCGAGCCGATGTGCGGCAGGGTCACGGCGTTCTTCAATTGGAACAGCGGCGATTCGGCCAGCGGTTCTTTTTCATAGACGTCCAGCCCGGCGCCACGGATGCGGTTGTTTTGCAGGGCTTCGATCAGTGCCGGTTCGTCGACCACCGGGCCGCGCGAGATGTTGACCAGGATCGCGCTCGGCTTCATCAGCGCCAGTTCGCGATGGCTGATCAGGTGACGGGTCTTGTCGCTCAGTGGCACTACCAGGCAGACAAAATCGGCTTCGGCCAGCAGCTCATCGAGGCTGCGGAACTGTGCGCCGAGCTCCTGTTCCAGTTCGGTCTTGCGGCTGTTGCCGCTGTAGATGATCGGCATGTTGAAGCCGAAACGACCACGGCGGGCGACGGCGGCGCCAATGTTGCCCATGCCGACGATGCCGAGGGTCTTGCCGTGCACATCAGTGCCGAACAGCGGGGCGCCGACGCTGGCCTGCCATTGGCCGGCCTTGGTCCAGGCGTCGAGTTCGGCGACGCGGCGGGCGCTGCTCATGATCAGGGCGAAAGCGAGGTCGGCGGTGCTTTCGGTGAGCACGTCGGGGGTGTTGGTGAGCATGATCCCGCGTTCGTTGAAGTAGTCGAGGTCGTAGTTGTCGTAGCCGACCGAGACGCTCGAAACCACTTCGAGTTTTGTTGCGCTTTCCAGTTGTGCGCGGCCGAGTTTGCGGCCGACGCCGATGAGGCCGTGGGCGTGGGGCAGGGCTTCGTTGAACTGGGCGTTGATGTCACCGGTCTTGGGGTTGGGGACGATGACGTCGAATTCTTCTTGCAGGCGTTCGATCATGGGCGGGGTGATGCGGCTGAAGGCCAGGACTGTTTTTTTCATTGGGCTTGGGCTCGTCGGGGCTTGATTGCAAGCACGCTAACATTTTCTCGCTCGGGTTGTCTTGGCGGCCTCTGGGCCGACCATGCCTTGGTTTGTCTGGTGTGAATATCCGAAGGTTTCGGTGCGGCGGCTGGCGGTTTCGCCTGACGGCGACTTAC
>NZ_JBAWKM010000029.1:0-57885 GCF_037095675.1 Pseudomonas sp. CCNWLW23
GAGTAGGTCATCGTCAAGATTAAATTCCGAAACCCCAATTGCGAAAGCAGTTGGGGTTTTGTTTTGCCTGCGAGAAATGTGTCCGCTTGATTTCTATGCAACGGCCCGGGGCATGGCTATTATGCGGGCCTCATTGTGAGGCGATACCTGCATGCTGACGTTGTTGAATCTACTGAAGGATGGACGATTCCATTCCGGACAGGACCTGGGCGTTGCCCTGGGAATAAGCCGAAGTGCTGTATGGAAGCAGCTACAACAGCTTGAAGCTGAACTTGGTCTGTCGATCCATAAAGTTCGCGGTCGCGGATATCAATTGTCGACGCCTCTGACGCTCCTTGATCTTCTGGAAATAACCAGGAAGATGCCTCAATGGCCGGTGCGTGTGTTCGACTCTGTTGACTCGACAAATGCCGAAGCTCTTCGCTCCATCAGTGACGGCGCCGCCGCGCCGTTTTTGGTGCTCGCGGAGCGACAATTGGCAGGCCGTGGTCGTCGAGGTCGTAAGTGGGTAAGCCCATTTGCAGAAAATCTTTATTACAGCCTTGTACTCCGCATCGAAGGCGGCATGCGTCAGCTTGAGGGATTGAGCCTTGTTGTTGGCTTGGCGGTGATGCAGGCCTTGCGAAACACCGGTGTGCCCAATGCCGGTTTGAAGTGGCCCAATGATGTTTTGGTGGGTAACAAGAAAATAGCTGGCATTCTGCTCGAACTCGTCGGCGATCCGGCGGATGTGTGTCATGTTGTGTTGGGTATAGGAATCAACGTGAATATGCAGGTTGCCGATGAGGTCGACCAGCAATGGACTTCTATAAAACTGGAGTCAGGCAAAGCCTGCGATCGCAATGCTCTGGTGGTTGAATTGAGTAATCAACTCAAGATTTATATCCATAAACACCAGCTCAACGGGTTCGCAAGTCTGCAGGCAGAATGGGCGGAAAATCATCTGTGGCAGGGGCGCTCCGTGTCGTTGATCGCGGGTAACAGCCGTATCGATGGAGTAGTGCTCGGGATTGATAACCAAGGCGGGTTGCGCTTGATTGTAGATGGTGTCGAAAAGGCCTTTAGTGGCGGAGAGCTCAGCCTGAGGTTGCGTGATGATTCTTGAGCTTGACTGCGGCAATAGCTTTATAAAATGGCGCGTGCTGGATGCGTCGGCGAGCGAGCTGGTCTCGGAAGGAGTTGTGGATTCCAATCAGGCTTTGCTTGAGAGCCTACGGATCATAAAGTCACTCTCGCTGCGCAAGTGTCGTTTGGTAAGCGTCAGGACTAACGAGGAAACTAGCGCTTTAACCGAAATGCTTGAGCGCGAGTTCGGTATTCCTATCTCGTGTGCGAAGCCCGCTCGCGAGATGTCTGGTGTTCGAAACGGCTACGAAGACTATGAGCGTCTGGGGCTTGATCGCTGGCTGGCGATGCTTGGCGGCTTTCACCTGGCTGCCGGGAGTGCTTGTCTGGTTCTCGACTTCGGTACCGCGGTTACTGCCGATTTTGTCGGGCCTGACGGTGAGCATCTCGGTGGGTTCATTTGTCCAGGCATGCCTTTGATGCGAAACCAGCTTCGCACCCATACCCGTAAAATTCGTTATGGTGATGAGGCGGCAGAGCGCGCCCTTTCCAGTCATGTCCCGGGGCGTACCACCGTGGAAGCGGTGGAGCGCGGTTGTTCTTTGATGCTGAGGGGCTTTGTTCTCACTCAATTAGAGCTGGCTCGAGCGTACTGGGGAGAGCAATTCACCGTCTTTATTACGGGAGGGGATGCCGAGTTGGTTAAAGGCGTCGCGCCTGACGCCAGGGTTGTGCCCGACCTGGTTTTTGTCGGCTTGGCGATGGCGTGTCCCTTGTCCTGAGGTTTATATGCGTTGGTTGTTCCTGCTCCTAGTGGTTCTCAATGTTTTTTACTATGTCTGGCATCAGCAGGAAGCGCCCTTGCGAGCCAAAGATGTAACGCCCCTTAGTCTGTATCGCGGTTCGCAGCAGGATATCCGTCTACTGAGCGAAACTGCTGGTGAAGGCGGGAGAGGGCAGGTGGTGCCGCGTCAGCAGTGTCTTTTCCTTGGTGGATTTTCTGAAGAGGATTCAATTGCCAAGCTGCAACAGCGCCTGGTGGCGATGAGGGTCAATGCTCAATCCGTGCCGAAAGATGCTGCAGGAAGCGGTTACTGGCTTGCAGTTGCGCCGGATGGCCAGCGTTTGTTGGGCGATCAGCAGTTGCAAAACCTTTCCAAGGAATTCAATGAGTTAAAACATAAAATAATGCTGTGCGAAGGGGTTGCACCTGCTCAATAGTTTGCATAGAATGGCGCCCGCTCCACAGCGAACACCTTAAACGGGATTCGAAGTGAAGCGTGTCAACGCAGCTAACCTCAGGTTTTTAAATGAGAAAATGCTTGACAGGGGTTTGGCATGATATAGAATGCCGGCCTGATTAGGAGGGGTTCCCGAGCGGCCAAAGGGATCAGACTGTAAATCTGACGTCTACGACTTCGAAGGTTCGAATCCTTCTCCCTCCACCAGATTTAAGCGTGAGCTGCAGGCTCCGCGGGTATAGTTTAGTGGTAGAACCTCAGCCTTCCAAGCTGATGATGCGGGTTCGATTCCCGCTACCCGCTCCAAGTTTGCAGGTTGTGCAAAAGGGTTTTGCTCTTGTAGCTCAGTTGGTAGAGCACACCCTTGGTAAGGGTGAGGTCAGCGGTTCAAATCCGCTCAAGAGCTCCATATAACAAGGCAGATATGAAAATATCTGCCTTTGTTTTAATGGTTGATATTGTTTGTCTAATTTCTTCTGTAGAGGGTGATATCGATGGCTAAGGAAAAATTTGATCGTTCCCTGCCCCACGTCAACGTTGGGACCATTGGTCACGTTGACCACGGTAAAACCACTCTGACTGCTGCTCTGACTCGCGTTTGCTCCGAAGTTTTCGGTTCTGCAATCGTTGACTTCGACAAGATCGACAGCGCACCAGAAGAAAAAGCTCGCGGTATCACCATCAACACCGCGCACGTTGAGTACAACTCGAAGATCCGTCACTACGCTCACGTTGACTGCCCGGGTCACGCTGACTACGTGAAGAACATGATCACCGGTGCTGCTCAGATGGACGGCGCTATCCTGGTTTGCTCGGCCGCTGATGGTCCGATGCCGCAAACCCGTGAGCACATCCTGCTGTCCCGTCAGGTTGGCGTTCCGTACATCGTGGTCTTCCTGAACAAGGCTGACCTGGTAGACGACGCTGAGCTGCTGGAACTGGTTGAGATGGAAGTTCGTGACCTGCTGTCGACTTACGACTTCCCGGGCGACGACACTCCGATCATCATCGGTTCGGCTCGTATGGCGCTGGAAGGCAAAGACGACAACGAGATGGGCACCACTGCCGTCAAGAAACTGGTTGAAACTCTGGATGCCTACATCCCAGAACCAGTTCGTATGATCGACAAGCCATTCCTGATGCCAATCGAAGACGTATTCTCGATCTCGGGTCGCGGTACTGTTGTGACTGGTCGTATCGAGCGCGGTATCGTTCGCGTTCAGGATCCGCTGGAAATCGTTGGTCTGCGTGACACCACCGTTACTACTTGCACTGGTGTTGAAATGTTCCGCAAGCTGCTCGACGAAGGTCGTGCTGGCGAGAACTGCGGCGTTCTGCTGCGTGGTACCAAGCGTGACGACGTTGAGCGTGGCCAGGTTCTGGTCAAGCCAGGTTCGGTCAAGCCGCACACCAAGTTCACCGCAGAAGTTTACGTTCTGAGCAAGGAAGAAGGCGGTCGTCACACTCCGTTCTTCAAAGGCTACCGTCCACAGTTCTACTTCCGTACTACTGACGTGACTGGTAACTGCGAGCTGCCAGAAGGCGTTGAAATGGTAATGCCAGGTGACAACATTCAGATGACTGTTACCCTGATCAAAACCATCGCGATGGAAGACGGTCTGCGTTTCGCTATCCGTGAAGGCGGTCGTACCGTTGGCGCTGGCGTCGTAGCCAAAATCATCGAATAAGCGGTTGTAATGTATTTTTCGGGCCGGCATAATGGTCGGCCTGATTTTGTTTTAGGTCAGTAGCTCAATTGGCAGAGCGACGGTCTCCAAAACCGTAGGTTGGGGGTTCGATTCCCTCCTGACCTGCCAGATTCACTCGGTGTGTCTGGCTTTCTTTTCACAGGATCTTCATAGATGACTCCTAAAGCTGAAGCTCAAGGCTCTCGCTTCGATCTGCTCAAGTGGCTTGTAGTAGTCGCTTTGGTGGTTGTTGGCGTTGTTGGCAATCAGTATTACGCTGCTTCGCCGATCCTGTACCGTGTACTCGCTTTGCTTGCCATTGCTGCTGTAGCTGCCTTTGTAGGCCTGCAGACCGCGAAGGGCAAGTCTTTCTTTGTACTGGTTAAGGAAGCTCGCACCGAGATTCGTAAAGTCGTGTGGCCAACTCGCCAAGAAACCACGCAGACCACGCTGATTGTCGTGGCTGTTGTTCTGGTTATGGCGTTGCTGTTGTGGGGTCTCGATTCCCTGCTCGGCTGGCTTGTTTCCTTGATTGTCGGCTAAGGGTGTCCCGTGGCTAAGCGTTGGTATGTTGTGCATGCTTACTCGGGTTACGAGAAGCATGTGATGCGCTCGCTGATCGAGCGCGTAAAGCTGGCTGGCATGGAAGATGGCTTCGGCGAGATTCTGGTTCCCACTGAAGAAGTGGTTGAGATGCGTAACGGCCAGAAGCGCAAAAGCGAACGGAAGTTCTTCCCAGGCTATGTGCTGGTCCAGATGGATATGAACGAGGGTACTTGGCACTTGGTCAAGGATACTCCTCGGGTGATGGGTTTCATCGGCGGTACCGCTGACAAGCCTGCACCAATTACCGATAAAGAGGCAGAAGCGATTCTGCGTCGCGTTGCTGATGGTAGCGACAAGCCGAAGCCGAAGACGTTGTTCGAGCCAGGCGAGACGGTGCGTGTCAATGACGGTCCATTCGCTGATTTCAATGGCGTTGTGGAAGAAGTTAACTACGAAAAGAGCCGGATCCAAGTGGCAGTGCTCATTTTCGGTCGCTCTACTCCGGTGGAGCTCGAGTTCAGTCAGGTCGAGAAGGTCTAACTGGACAAGCAATCCCAACCCCGCAGCCTTAGGCTGTGGGGTTTTGTCGTCACTGGGATAAACGCGCAAGTAACCGGGGAGCCTTTCGAGGCGTTCGAACCCGTAATTGGAGTGCCTCATGGCCAAGAAGATTACCGCTTACATCAAGCTGCAAGTGAAGGCCGCTCAGGCTAACCCAAGTCCACCGGTTGGTCCTGCTCTGGGTCAGCACGGCGTGAACATCATGGAATTCTGCAAGGCTTTCAACGCCCGTACTCAGGGTCTTGAGCCAGGTTTGCCGACTCCAGTGATCATCACTGTCTACAGCGACCGTAGCTTCACTTTCGAAACCAAATCCACCCCTGCTTCGGTTCTGCTGAAGAAGGCGGCCGGTCTGACCAGCGGTTCCGCTCGTCCGAACACCGTTAAGGTTGGCACTGTTACCCGTGCTCAGCTGGAAGAAATCGCGAAAACCAAAAACGCGGATCTGACTGCAGCTGATATGGATGCAGCCGTGCGTACTATCGCCGGTTCTGCTCGTAGCATGGGCCTTAACGTGGAGGGTGTGTAATGGCTAAGCTGACCAAGCGTCAAAAGGCTATCGCCGGCAAAATCGAAGCAGGCAAGGCCTACAACATTGTAGACGCCGCTGCTCTGCTGGCCGAGCTGTCGACTGTCAAGTTCAGCGAGTCGTTCGACGTTGCTGTAAACCTGGGTGTAGACCCGCGTAAATCTGACCAGGTTGTTCGTAGCGCTACTGTGCTGCCACACGGCACTGGCAAGACCGTTCGCGTTGCTGTGTTCACCCAGGGTCCAGCTGCTGAGGCCGCTCTGGCTGCCGGCGCTGACCGTGTAGGTATGGACGACCTGGCTGCCGAAATGAAAGGCGGCGACCTGAACTATGACGTAGTGATCGCATCCCCGGATGCCATGCGCGTTGTAGGTCAGTTGGGTCAGATCCTCGGTCCACGCGGCCTGATGCCTAACCCGAAAGTAGGCACCGTAACTCCAGACGTAGCCAACGCGGTCAAGAACGCCAAAGCTGGTCAGGTTCGTTATCGCACCGACAAAAACGGCATCATCCACACTTCCGTTGGCAAGATCGGCTTCGACGCCGTCAAGCTGAAGGAAAACGTTGAAGCCCTGATCGCTGATCTGAAGCGTATCAAGCCAGCTTCCTCGAAAGGCATTTACGTCAAGCGCGTTACCCTGAGCACCACCATGGGCCCAGGTCTGGTTATCGACCAGAGCTCGCTCGACGCGTAAGACAAAGGTTGGCGCGGTTTGCCGCGCCAATTGAAAGATTGGGGTCCCTGCCTGGCGGGGGCTATCCAAGACCGTAGGCGGCGCAAGCCTTAAACCTCAAGCCTACGCAGATGGTGCTCCCGGTTCCTTACCGAATCAGACACCAAAACGACATTCGGTTCCGATCGAATGAAACGGTAACAAGCAGGAGTTAAACCCGTGGCAATTAATCTCGAAGACAAGAAGGCCATCGTCGCTGAAGTCAACGAGGCTGCCAAAGTCGCTCTGTCCGCTGTCGTGGTTGATGCACGTGGCGTAACAGTAGGCGCAATGACCGGACTCCGTAAAGAGGCTCGTGAAGCTGGCGTTTACGTACGTGTTGTACGTAACACCCTGCTCAAGCGCGCTGTTGCTGACACTCAATACAGTGTCCTCAACGACGTGTTCACCGGCCCGACCCTGATTGCATTCTCGAACGAACATCCGGGCGCTGCTGCCCGTATCTTCAAAGAGTTTGCCAAGGGTCAGGACAAGTTCGAGATCAAGGCAGCTGCGTTCGAGGGCAAGTTCCTCGCAGCTAATCAGATCGACGTACTGGCAACTCTGCCGACCCGTGACGAAGCAATTTCTCAGCTGATGAGCGTGATTCAAGGCGCAACCAGCAAATTGGCTCGTACTCTGGCGGCAATTCGCGACCAGAAAGAAGCTGCCGCAGCCTAAGGCTCGTCACTTCTCGCGTTTTTTGTTTATTTCGATGGTCGCGTAGGCCGTCCCCCAATTCAGGAATTGAGTCATGTCTCTGACTAACGAACAAATCATCGAAGCAATCGGCCAGAAATCCGTAGTGGAAATCGTTGAGCTGATCAAAGCGATGGAAGAAACCTTCGGTGTTACCGCTGCTGCCGCTTCGGCTGGCCCAGCTGTAGCTGCTGCTGCTGTTGAAGAGCAAACCGAGTTCAACGTTGTTCTGCTGGAAGCTGGCGAGAAGAAGGTTAACGTGATCAAGGCAGTTCGTGAACTGACCGGTCTGGGCCTGAAAGAAGCCAAAGAGAAAGTAGACGGCGCTCCTCAGGTTGTAGCTGAAGGCGTTTCGAAAGAAGCGGCTGAAGACGCCAAGAAGAAGCTGGAAGAAGCAGGCGCTAAAGTCGAGCTGAAGTAAGCATCGACTTTGCTCCTCCAGCCCGAGCGTCAAGCGACAGGCTGATGGCTGGTGGCTCTTGCCACCGGCCTTTTTCCGTTATTGGCAGCCGACTGGGTCGGTGCTGATAAAGGCGCTGTAACCACCCGATGCGGTGGCGCAAACCATGGGGTTTGCACGATTTTCTGGCTGCTCCCGTCGGGAGGGGCCAAACAAGCAGGTGACCAAGCTGGGGAACGCTGATGGCTTACTCATATACTGAGAAAAAACGTATCCGCAAGGACTTTAGCAAGTTGCCGGACGTCATGGATGTGCCTTACCTCCTGGCCATCCAGCTGGATTCGTATCGTGAATTCTTGCAAGCGGGAGCGACTAAAGATCAGTTCCGCGACGTGGGCCTGCATGCGGCCTTCAAATCCGTTTTCCCGATCATCAGCTACTCCGGCAATGCTGCGCTGGAGTACGTCGGTTATCGCCTGGGCGAACCGGCATTTGATGTCAAAGAATGCGTATTGCGCGGTGTAACTTTCGCCGTACCTTTGCGGGTAAAAGTGCGCCTGATCATTTTCGACAAAGAATCGTCGAACAAAGCGATCAAGGACATCAAAGAGCAAGAAGTCTACATGGGTGAAATCCCCCTGATGACTGAGAACGGTACCTTCGTAATCAACGGTACCGAGCGTGTTATCGTTTCCCAGCTGCACCGTTCCCCGGGCGTGTTCTTCGACCACGACCGCGGCAAGACGCACAGCTCCGGCAAACTGCTGTACTCGGCTCGCATCATTCCTTACCGCGGTTCGTGGCTGGACTTCGAATTCGACCCGAAAGACTGCGTCTTCGTGCGTATCGACCGTCGTCGCAAACTGCCGGCTTCGGTACTGCTGCGCGCACTCGGTTACACCACCGAAGAAGTGCTGGACGCGTTCTACACCACCAACGTATTCCACCTGAGCGGCGAAACCCTCAGCCTGGAACTGGTGCCGTCGCGCCTGCGTGGTGAAGTTGCGGTTCTGGACATCCAGGACGAGAAGGGCAAGGTCATCGTTGAGCAAGGCCGCCGTATTACCGCGCGCCACATCAACCAGATCGAAAAAGCCGGTATCAAGACGCTGGACGTGCCACTGGACTACGTCCTTGGTCGCACCACCGCCAAGGCTATCGTGCACCCGGCTACCGGCGAAATCCTGGCCGAATGCAACACCGAGCTGAACACTGAAGTCCTGGCTAAAATCGCCAAGGCTCAGGTCGTTCGCATCGAGACCCTGTACACCAACGACATCGACTGCGGTCCGTTCGTCTCCGACACGCTGAAGATCGACTCCACCAGCAACCAATTGGAAGCGCTGGTCGAGATCTATCGCATGATGCGTCCAGGCGAGCCGCCAACCAAAGACGCTGCCGAAACCCTGTTCAACAACCTGTTCTTCAGCCCTGAGCGCTATGACCTGTCTGCGGTCGGCCGGATGAAGTTCAACCGTCGTATCGGTCGTACCGAGATCGAAGGTTCGGGCGTGCTGTGCAAGGAAGACATCGTCGCGGTCCTGAAGACTCTGGTCGACATCCGCAACGGTAAAGGCATCGTCGATGACATCGACCACCTGGGTAACCGTCGTGTTCGCTGCGTAGGCGAAATGGCCGAGAACCAGTTCCGCGTTGGCCTGGTACGTGTTGAGCGTGCGGTCAAAGAGCGTCTGTCGATGGCAGAAAGCGAAGGCCTGATGCCGCAAGACCTGATCAACGCCAAGCCAGTGGCTGCGGCGGTGAAAGAGTTCTTCGGTTCCAGCCAGCTGTCGCAGTTCATGGACCAGAACAACCCGCTGTCCGAGATCACCCACAAGCGTCGTGTCTCTGCACTCGGCCCTGGCGGTCTGACTCGTGAGCGCGCAGGCTTCGAAGTCCGTGACGTACACCCGACTCACTACGGTCGTGTCTGCCCGATTGAAACGCCGGAAGGTCCGAACATCGGCCTGATCAACTCCCTGGCTGCGTACGCTCGCACCAACCAGTACGGCTTCCTGGAAAGCCCGTACCGCGTGGTGAAAGAGGGTGTGGTCACCGACGAGATCGTGTTCCTGTCCGCTATTGAAGAAGCCGATCACGTGATCGCGCAGGCTTCGGCGACCATGAACGAGCAGAAAGTCCTGATCGACGAACTGGTTGCCGTACGTCACCTGAACGAATTCACCGTCAAGGCGCCGGAAGACGTCACCCTGATGGACGTTTCGCCGAAGCAGGTTGTATCGGTTGCAGCGTCGCTGATTCCGTTCCTCGAGCACGACGACGCCAACCGTGCGTTGATGGGTTCGAACATGCAGCGTCAGGCTGTACCGACTCTGCGCGCTGACAAGCCGCTGGTAGGTACCGGCATGGAGCGTAACGTAGCCCGTGACTCCGGCGTTTGCGTCGTGGCTCGTCGTGGTGGCGTGATCGACTCCGTAGACGCCAGCCGTATCGTGGTTCGTGTTGCCGATGACGAAGTTGAAACCGGTGAAGCCGGTGTCGACATCTACAACCTGACCAAATACACCCGCTCGAACCAGAACACCTGCATCAACCAGCGTCCGCTGGTGCGTAAAGGTGATCGCGTTCAGCGTAGCGACATCATGGCCGACGGCCCGTCCACCGACATGGGTGAACTGGCGCTGGGTCAGAACATGCGCATCGCGTTCATGGCATGGAACGGCTTCAACTTCGAAGACTCCATCTGCCTGTCCGAGCGTGTGGTTCAGGAAGACCGTTTCACCACGATCCACATTCAGGAACTGACCTGTGTGGCCCGTGACACCAAGCTTGGCCCAGAGGAAATCACTGCGGACATCCCGAACGTGGGTGAAGCTGCACTGAACAAGCTGGACGAAGCCGGTATCGTTTACGTAGGTGCTGAAGTAGGCGCAGGCGACATCCTGGTGGGTAAGGTCACTCCGAAAGGCGAGACCCAACTGACTCCGGAAGAAAAACTGCTGCGTGCAATCTTCGGTGAAAAAGCCAGCGACGTTAAAGACACCTCCCTGCGCGTGCCGACCGGCACCAAAGGTACTGTCATCGACGTACAGGTCTTCACCCGCGACGGCGTTGAGCGTGATGCTCGTGCACTGTCGATCGAGAAGTCCCAGCTGGACGAGATTCGCAAGGATCTGAACGAAGAGTTCCGCATCGTTGAAGGCGCGACTTTCGAACGTCTGCGTTCCGCACTGGTAGGCCACAAGGCCGAAGGCGGCGCCGGCCTGAAGAAAGGTCAGGACATCACCGACGAAGTACTCGACGGTCTTGAGCACGGCCAGTGGTTCAAACTGCGCATGGCTGAAGATGCGCTGAACGAGCAGCTCGAGAAGGCTCAGGCTTACATCGTAGATCGTCGCCGTCTGCTGGACGACAAGTTCGAAGACAAGAAGCGCAAACTGCAGCAGGGCGATGACCTGGCTCCAGGCGTGCTGAAAATCGTCAAGGTTTACCTGGCAATCCGTCGCCGCATCCAGCCGGGCGACAAGATGGCCGGTCGTCACGGTAACAAGGGTGTGGTCTCCGTGATCATGCCGGTTGAAGACATGCCGCACGATGCCAATGGCACCCCGGTCGACGTGGTCCTCAACCCGCTGGGCGTACCTTCGCGTATGAACGTTGGTCAGATCCTCGAAACCCACCTGGGCCTCGCGGCCAAAGGTCTGGGCGAGAAGATCAACCGGATGGTCGAAGAGCAGCGTAAAGTCGCTGAACTGCGCACCTTCCTGGACGAGATCTACAACCAGATCGGCGGTCGTAACGAAGATCTGGACAGCTTCTCCGATCAGGAAATCCTCGATCTGGCGAACAACCTGCGTGGCGGCGTTCCAATGGCCACTCCAGTGTTCGACGGCGCCAAGGAAAGCGAAATCAAGGCCATGCTGAAACTGGCAGACCTGCCGGAAAGCGGCCAGATGCAACTGACCGACGGCCGCACCGGCAACAAGTTCGAGCGTCCAGTTACCGTTGGCTACATGTACATGCTGAAGCTGAACCACTTGGTAGACGACAAGATGCACGCGCGTTCTACCGGTTCTTACAGCCTGGTTACCCAGCAGCCGCTGGGTGGTAAGGCGCAGTTCGGTGGTCAGCGTTTCGGGGAGATGGAGGTCTGGGCACTGGAAGCATACGGTGCTGCTTACACTCTGCAAGAAATGCTCACAGTGAAGTCGGACGATGTGAACGGCCGTACCAAGATGTACAAGAACATCGTGGATGGCGATCACCGTATGGAGCCGGGCATGCCCGAGTCCTTCAACGTGTTGATCAAGGAAATTCGTTCCCTCGGCATCGATATCGATCTGGAAACCGAATAACACGTGACGCGAATCGAGAGCGGGGCAGGAATGCCCGCTCTCTGCTCCGCCAGGAGGAAAGGCCTTGAAAGACCTACTGAATTTGCTGAAAAACCAGGGTCAAGTCGAAGAGTTCGACGCCATCCGCATCGGATTGGCCTCGCCGGAGATGATCCGTTCGTGGTCGTTCGGTGAAGTTAAAAAGCCGGAAACCATCAACTACCGTACGTTCAAACCCGAGCGTGACGGCCTGTTCTGCGCCAAGATCTTTGGTCCGGTAAAGGATTACGAGTGCCTGTGCGGTAAGTACAAGCGCTTGAAGCACCGTGGTGTGATCTGCGAGAAGTGCGGCGTTGAAGTTGCACTGGCCAAGGTTCGTCGTGAGCGCATGGCGCACATCGAACTGGCTTCGCCGGTTGCCCACATCTGGTTCCTGAAATCGCTGCCGTCGCGTATCGGCCTGCTGATGGACATGACCCTGCGTGATATCGAACGCGTTCTCTACTTCGAGAGCTATGTCGTTATCGATCCAGGCATGACCACCCTTGAAAAAGGTCAGCTGCTGAACGACGAGCAGTATTTCGAAGCGCTGGAAGAGTTCGGTGACGATTTCGACGCCCGCATGGGTGCCGAAGCTGTCCGTGAACTGCTGCACGCTATCGACCTGGAGCACGAGATTGGCCGTCTGCGCGAAGAGATTCCGCAAACCAACTCGGAAACCAAGATCAAGAAGCTGTCCAAGCGTCTGAAGTTGATGGAAGCCTTCCAGGGTTCCGGCAACCTGCCAGAGTGGATGGTGCTGACCGTTTTGCCGGTTCTGCCGCCAGATCTGCGTCCACTGGTCCCGCTGGATGGCGGTCGTTTCGCGACCTCCGACCTCAACGATCTGTATCGTCGAGTGATCAACCGTAACAACCGTTTGAAGCGCCTGCTGGATCTGTCCGCGCCGGACATCATCGTGCGCAACGAAAAGCGTATGTTGCAGGAAGCGGTCGATGCACTGCTCGACAACGGTCGTCGTGGCCGCGCTATCACTGGTTCCAACAAGCGTCCTCTGAAATCCCTGGCTGACATGATCAAGGGTAAGCAAGGTCGTTTCCGTCAGAACTTGCTCGGTAAGCGTGTTGACTACTCCGGTCGTTCGGTAATTACTGTAGGCCCGACCCTGCGTCTGCACCAGTGCGGTCTGCCGAAGAAGATGGCTCTCGAGCTGTTCAAGCCGTTCATTTTCGGCAAGCTGGAAATGCGTGGTCTGGCGACCACCATCAAAGCGGCCAAGAAAATGGTCGAGCGCGAGTTGCCAGAGGTTTGGGACGTTCTCGCTGAAGTGATTCGCGAACACCCGGTTCTGCTCAACCGTGCGCCGACCCTTCACCGTCTGGGTATCCAGGCGTTTGAACCGGTACTGATCGAAGGTAAGGCTATCCAGCTGCACCCTCTGGTCTGCGCCGCGTACAACGCCGACTTCGACGGCGACCAGATGGCCGTGCACGTACCGCTGACGCTGGAAGCCCAGCTCGAAGCGCGTGCATTGATGATGTCGACCAACAACATTCTGTCGCCAGCCAACGGTGAGCCAATCATCGTTCCGTCGCAGGACGTTGTATTGGGTCTGTACTACATGACTCGTGAAGCGATCAACGCCAAGGGCGAAGGTCGTGTGTTCGCGGATCTGCAGGAAGTCGACCGTGTGTTCCGTGCCGGCGAAGCCGCACTGCACGCCAAGGTCAAGGTTCGTATCAACGAAACCGTCAACGACCGTGACGGCAACAGCGTGAGCGGTACCCGTATCGTCGACACCACTGTCGGCCGTGCGCTGCTGTTCCAGGTTGTGCCAAAAGGTCTGTCGTTCGACGTCGTCAACCTGCCGATGAAGAAAAAGGCGATCTCCAAGCTGATCAACCAGTGCTACCGCGTGGTTGGTCTGAAAGAGACCGTGATCTTCGCTGACCAGTTGATGTACACCGGTTTCGCTTACTCGACCATCTCCGGCGTTTCCATCGGTGTTAACGACTTCGTTATCCCGGATGAAAAAGCCCGCATCATCGGTGCGGCCACCGACGAAGTGAAAGAGATCGAGAGCCAGTACGCCTCCGGCCTGGTAACCCAGGGCGAGAAGTACAACAAAGTGATCGACCTCTGGTCGAAAGCGAACGACGAAGTTTCCAAGGCGATGATGGCCAACCTCTCGAAAGAGAAAGTCATCGACCGTCACGGCGACGAAGTCGACCAAGAGTCTTTCAACTCGATGTACATGATGGCCGACTCGGGTGCGCGGGGTTCCGCAGCACAGATTCGTCAGCTGGCCGGTATGCGTGGTCTGATGGCCAAGCCGGACGGTTCCATCATTGAAACGCCGATTACTGCGAACTTCCGTGAAGGTCTGAGCGTACTTCAGTACTTCATCTCGACGCACGGTGCTCGTAAAGGTCTGGCGGATACCGCGTTGAAAACCGCTAACTCCGGTTACCTGACTCGTCGTCTGGTAGACGTGGCGCAGGATCTGGTAGTAACCGAGATCGATTGCGGCACCGAACACGGTCTGCTGATGACTCCGCACATTGAAGGCGGTGACGTTGTAGAACCGTTGGGTGAGCGCGTACTGGGTCGTGTCATTGCCCGTGACGTATTCAAGCCGGGTACCGAGGACGTTATCGTTCCTGCCGGCACTCTGGTTGACGAGAAGTGGGTCGAGTTCATCGAGCTGAACAGCATCGACGAAGTGATCGTGCGTTCGCCGATCAGCTGCGAAACCCGCTACGGCATCTGCGCCAAGTGCTACGGCCGTGATCTGGCTCGTGGTCACCAGGTGAACATCGGTGAAGCGGTCGGCGTTATCGCTGCCCAGTCTATCGGTGAGCCGGGTACCCAGCTGACCATGCGTACGTTCCACATCGGTGGTGCGGCAAGCCGTACTTCCGCAGCCGACAGCGTTCAGGTGAAGAATGGCGGTACCGTCCGTCTGCACAACCTGAAGCACGTTGAGCGAGTGGATGGCCATCTGGTTGCTGTGTCCCGTTCCGGTGAGCTGGCAATCGCGGATGACTTCGGTCGTGAGCGCGAGCGTTACAAGCTGCCGTACGGTGCTGTGATTTCGGTTAAAGAAGGTGACAAGGTCGACGCTGGCGCAATCGTGGCCAAGTGGGATCCGCACACTCACCCGATCGTTACCGAAATGAAAGGTACCGTGACCTACGTGGGCATGGAAGAAGGCATCACGATCAAGCGTCAGACTGACGAATTGACCGGTATGACCAACATTGAAGTACTTGACGCGAAAGATCGTCCAGCTGCCGGTAAGGAAATCCGTCCAGCAGTGAAGATGGTCGACGACAACGGCAAGGATCTGTTGCTGCCAGGCACTGACGTTATCGCTCAGTACTTCCTGCCAGCCAACGCCCTGGTCGGTGTGGCTGACGGTGCGAAGATTGCGATCGGTGACGTTATCGCTCGTATCCCGCAGGAAACTTCGAAGACCCGTGACATCACCGGTGGTCTGCCGCGTGTTGCCGACCTGTTCGAAGCCCGTCGTCCGAAAGAAGCGTCGATTCTGGCTGAAGTCAGCGGCACCATCGCGTTCGGTAAAGAGACCAAAGGCAAGCGCCGTCTGGTCATTACCCCGAACGACGGTAGCGATCCGTACGAAGAGCTGATTCCGAAGTGGCGTCACCTGAACGTCTTCGAAGGCGAACAGGTAAACCGCGGCGAAGTTATCTCCGACGGTCCAAGCGATCCGCACGACATCCTGCGTCTGCTGGGTGTAAGCGCGCTGGCCAAGTACATCGTCAACGAGATCCAGGACGTTTATCGTCTGCAAGGCGTGAAGATCAACGACAAGCACATCGAGACCATCCTGCGTCAGATGCTGCGTAAAGTTGAGATCTCCGAGTCCGGCGATTCCAGCTTCATCAAGGGCGACCAGATGGAACTGACTCACGTACTGGTAGAGAACGAGCGCCTGGGCGCGGAAGACAAGTTTGTCTCCAAGTTCACTCGCGTTCTGCTGGGTATCACCAAGGCGTCGTTGTCCACCGAATCGTTCATCTCGGCGGCTTCCTTCCAGGAAACCACCCGCGTACTGACCGAAGCGGCAGTCACCGGCAAGCGCGATTACCTGCGCGGCCTGAAAGAAAACGTAGTCGTGGGTCGTCTGATCCCGGCCGGTACCGGTCTTGCCTATCACAGCGAGCGCAAGCGCCGCCGTGATGCCGACAAGCCGTTGCGCGTAAGCGCCAGTGAAGTGGAAGCTGCACTGACCGAAGCGCTGAACTCGAGCGGTAACTGAGTTCTGCGATAAACGAGCGTGAGGCCCTGATCGCTCCGTTCGTCGAATCGAGACATTAAGTCAAGGTTCGATGGGCGGGGAGGTCGGGGCCTTGCCTTGACTGGAATCAAGATCCTCTTTAGACTCTTGATCCCCTAAATTTGGCGGGAATTCGTTCCTGCCATTTTGCTTTTCTTGCAAGACAATAGCGTCGCAAGACAACAGTGGAGCTAGTAGATGGCAACTATCAACCAGCTGGTACGTCAGCCGCGTAAGCGTATCGTCGAGAAATCCGACGTACCTGCGCTGCAGAACTGCCCGCAACGTCGTGGCGTGTGCACCCGTGTGTACACCACCACGCCGAAAAAACCTAACTCGGCACTGCGTAAAGTATGCCGTGTGCGTCTGACCAACGGTTTCGAGGTTTCCTCGTACATCGGTGGTGAAGGCCACAACCTGCAAGAGCACAGCGTGGTACTGATCCGCGGCGGTCGTGTAAAAGACTTGCCAGGTGTTCGTTACCACACCGTTCGCGGCTCCTTGGATACTTCCGGCGTTAAAGGCCGTAACCAGGGTCGTTCGAAGTACGGTACCAAGCGTCCGAAGTAATCGGCCGTTTTGCAGATTTTTATTTTATTGAGTCGATAAGAGTAAGGTCGGGCACGCATCCTCTGGATCTGTCCCGAGCTAACCTGAAGACCGCTTGAGGGCTTATCATGCCAAGACGTCGCGTAGCAGCAAAGCGTGAGATTCTGGACGATCCGAAATACGGAAGCCAGATCCTCGCCAAATTCATGAACCACGTTATGGAAAGCGGCAAGAAAGCCGTTGCCGAGCGTATCGTTTATGGTGCCCTGGAAACCGTTGCGGCCCGTAAGGCTGGCACCGATCCCCTGGAACTCTTCGAAAAAGCACTCGACGCCATCGCTCCGCTGGTCGAAGTGAAGTCGCGCCGCGTTGGTGGTGCTACTTACCAGGTTCCGGTCGAGGTTCGTCCTTCCCGTCGTAACGCTCTGGCAATGCGCTGGTTGGTAGACTTCGCCCGTAAGCGCGGCGAGAAGTCTATGGCTCTGCGTTTGGCTGGCGAACTGCTGGATGCTGCTGAAGGTAAAGGTGCTGCTGTTAAGAAGCGTGAAGACGTGCACCGTATGGCCGAAGCTAACAAAGCTTTCTCGCACTACCGCTTCTAATTTTAGCTTCACTAATTTTGCGAGGGCTTTATGGCTCGTACTACTCCGATTAGCCGCTACCGTAACATCGGTATCGTCGCTCACGTGGATGCTGGTAAAACCACAACCACCGAGCGCGTACTGTTTTACACCGGCAAAAGTCACAAAATGGGCGAGGTGCATGATGGCGCCGCGACCACAGACTGGATGGTTCAGGAGCAGGAGCGTGGTATTACCATTACTTCTGCTGCCATTACCGCCTTCTGGAAAGGTTCCGAGAAGCAGTACTCTCACGAGCACCGTTTCAACGTAATCGATACCCCGGGCCACGTTGACTTCACCATTGAAGTTGAGCGTTCCCTGCGCGTACTCGACGGCGCTGTCGTTGTGTTCTGCGGTACTTCGGGTGTTGAGCCGCAGTCGGAAACCGTATGGCGTCAAGCCAACAAATACGGCGTTCCACGTCTTGTTTACGTAAACAAGATGGACCGTGCCGGCGCCAACTTCCTGCGCGTGATCGGTCAGATCAAGCAGCGTCTGGGTCACACTCCGGTGCCGATCCAGTTGGCCATCGGCTCCGAAGACAACTTCCAGGGTCAGATCGATCTGATCAACATGCAAGCTGTCTACTGGAACGACTCCGATAAAGGTATGGTCCCTGTTCGCAAGGACATTCCTGCCGAGCTCCAAGAGCTGGCTGAAGAGTGGCGCAACAACATGGTTGAAGCTGCTGCCGAAGCCAACGAAGAGCTGATGAACAAGTACCTGGAAGGCGAAGAGCTGTCGATCGAAGAGATCAAGGCTGCTTTGCGTCAGCGTACTATCGCCGGCGAAATCGTTCTGGCCGTTTGCGGTTCTTCGTTCAAGAACAAGGGCGTTCCCCTGGTTCTCGACGCCGTTATCGACTACCTGCCTGCTCCGACCGACATTCCTGCTATCAAGGGTTCCAACCCTGATAACGAGGAAGAAGAGATGGAGCGTCATGCAGACGACAACGAGCCTTTCGCGGCTCTGGCGTTCAAGATCGCTACCGACCCATTCGTGGGTACCCTGACCTTCGTCCGCGTTTACTCGGGCGTGTTGAACTCCGGCGACGGCGTGATCAACTCGGTCAAAGGCAAGAAAGAGCGCGTGGGTCGTATGGTGCAAATGCACGCAAACGCCCGTGAAGAGATCAAGGAAGTACGCGCTGGTGACATCGCGGCCCTGATCGGCATGAAGGACGTCACCACTGGTGAAACCCTCTGCAACGCTGACAAGCCAATCATCCTGGTTCGCATGGACTTCCCGGAGCCGGTTATTTCGGTTGCCGTAGAGCCTAAGACCAAGGATGACCAGGAAAAAATGGGTATCGCTCTGGGCAAGCTTGCTCAGGAAGACCCGTCTTTCCGCGTTAAAACTGATGAAGAGACTGGTCAGACGATCATCTCCGGCATGGGCGAGCTGCACCTGGACATCCTGGTTGACCGGATGCGCCGTGAGTTCAACGTCGAAGCCAACATCGGCAAGCCTCAGGTTTCGTATCGTGAGCGCATCACGAAGAACTGTGAAATCGAAGGCAAGTTCGTTCGTCAGTCCGGTGGTCGCGGCCAGTTCGGTCACTGCTGGATCCGTTTTGCTCCTGCTGACGAAGGTCAGGAAGGTCTGCAATTCGTGAACGAAGTTGTAGGTGGTGTGGTTCCTAAGGAATACATCCCGGCTATCCAGAAGGGTATCGAAGAGCAGATGAAGAACGGCGTTGTTGCCGGCTATCCGCTGATCGGCCTGAAGGCTACCGTGTTCGATGGTTCTTACCACGACGTCGACTCCAACGAGATGGCGTTCAAGGTGGCTGCTTCCATGGCGACCAAGCAACTGGCCCAGAAGGGTGGTGGTGAGTTGCTCGAGCCGATCATGGCGGTAGAGGTTGTTACGCCTGAAGACTATATGGGTGATGTGATGGGCGACCTTAACCGTCGTCGCGGCATGATCCAGGGTATGGAAGACACAGTGTCCGGCAAGGTTATCCGTGCCGAGGTTCCACTGGGTGAGATGTTCGGTTATGCGACCGACGTTCGTTCCATGTCCCAGGGTCGCGCAAGCTACTCTATGGAATTCAAAAAATACGATACGGCTCCGTCGCACATCGTCGAATCCGTAACCAAAAAACAAGGCTGATTCAGCCCCTTTAGGCTAGGAGTTAATTGTCGTGGCTAAAGAAAAATTTGATCGTTCCCTACCGCACGTCAACGTTGGCACCATTGGTCACGTTGACCACGGTAAAACCACTCTGACTGCTGCTCTGACTCGCGTTTGCTCCGAAGTTTTCGGTTCTGCAATCGTTGACTTCGACAAGATCGACAGCGCACCAGAAGAAAAAGCTCGCGGTATCACCATCAACACCGCGCACGTTGAGTACAACTCGAAGATCCGTCACTACGCTCACGTTGACTGCCCAGGTCACGCTGACTACGTGAAGAACATGATCACCGGTGCTGCTCAGATGGACGGCGCTATCCTGGTTTGCTCGGCCGCTGATGGTCCGATGCCGCAAACCCGTGAGCACATCCTGCTGTCCCGTCAGGTTGGCGTTCCGTACATCGTGGTCTTCCTGAACAAGGCTGACCTGGTAGACGACGCTGAGCTGCTGGAACTGGTTGAGATGGAAGTTCGTGACCTGCTGTCGACTTACGACTTCCCGGGCGACGACACTCCGATCATCATCGGTTCGGCTCGTATGGCGCTGGAAGGCAAAGACGACAACGAGATGGGCACCACTGCCGTCAAGAAACTGGTTGAAACTCTGGATGCCTACATCCCAGAACCAGTTCGTATGATCGACAAGCCATTCCTGATGCCAATCGAAGACGTATTCTCGATCTCGGGTCGCGGTACTGTTGTGACTGGTCGTATCGAGCGCGGTATCGTTCGCGTTCAGGATCCGCTGGAAATCGTTGGTCTGCGTGACACCACCGTTACTACTTGCACCGGTGTTGAAATGTTCCGCAAGCTGCTCGACGAAGGTCGTGCTGGCGAGAACTGCGGCGTTCTGCTGCGTGGTACCAAGCGTGACGACGTTGAGCGTGGCCAGGTTCTGGTCAAGCCAGGTTCGGTCAAGCCGCACACCAAGTTCACCGCAGAAGTTTACGTTCTGAGCAAGGAAGAAGGCGGTCGTCACACTCCGTTCTTCAAAGGCTACCGTCCACAGTTCTACTTCCGTACTACTGACGTGACTGGTAACTGCGAGCTGCCAGAAGGCGTTGAAATGGTAATGCCAGGTGACAACATTCAGATGACTGTTACCCTGATCAAAACCATCGCGATGGAAGACGGTCTGCGTTTCGCTATCCGTGAAGGCGGTCGTACCGTCGGCGCTGGCGTCGTAGCCAAAATCATCGAGTAAGACTTTTAAAGTCAGCTTGATGGATTGAAAAAGCCCCCGCTCAGCGGGGGCTTTTTTATTGGGTTGACACCTATCAGGGGCGTCTATAGAATTGCGCCTCCTTTTAACGGGCGTATTGCGCCCGGTGGGAATAGCAGCCGGAGTCTGAAATCCAATGCAAAATCAGCAAATCCGTATCAGGTTGAAGGCTTTTGACCATCGCCTGATCGACCAATCAACCCAGGAAATCGTGGAAACCGCGAAACGTACTGGTGCTCAAGTGCGTGGTCCAATTCCACTGCCTACCCGTAAAGAGCGGTTCACCGTTCTGGTTTCCCCGCACGTCAACAAAGACGCGCGTGACCAGTACGAGATCCGCACTCATAAGCGTGTTCTGGACATCGTCCAGCCAACGGATAAAACCGTTGATGCGCTGATGAAGCTTGATCTTGCGGCCGGTGTGGAAGTGCAGATCAGCCTCGGCTAAGACTCGGTCTTGGTCGTGTAACGCTCTGAAATGGGCGGCCATAGCGGGTGAAAGCCCCGTACACTCATGAGGTTTACAACATGACTATTGGTGTAGTCGGTCGTAAATGCGGTATGACCCGTATTTTCACCGAAGAAGGTGTCTCCATTCCGGTCACGGTCATTGAGATCGAGCCGAATCGCGTCACCCAGTTCAAAACTGAAGAGACCGATGGCTATCGTGCAGTGCAAGTCACTGTCGGCGAGCGTCGCGCTTCGCGTGTAACAGCAGCTCAGGCTGGCCACTTCGCTAAAGCGAACGTTGCCGCTGGTCGCACCACCATGGAATTCCGCCTTGAAGAAGGCGAGTACCAGGCTGGCGATCTGATCAACGCTGAAATCTTCGCCGCTGGTCAACTGGTTGATGTAACCGGTCAGTCCAAGGGTAAAGGCTTTCAGGGTACGATCAAGCGTTGGAATTTCCGCGGGCAAGATAACACCCACGGTAACTCCGTATCCCACCGCGTCCCAGGCTCTATCGGCCAGTGCCAGACTCCTGGTCGTGTATTCAAGGGCAAAAAAATGTCCGGTCATATGGGCGCTGAGCGCGTGACCGTGCAGTCCCTGGAAGTAGTGCGCGTGGACGCTGAACGCAATCTGTTGTTGGTCAAGGGTGCTGTTCCTGGCGCTACTGGCGGCAACCTGGTTGTACGTCCAGCAGCCAAGGCTCGCGGTTAAGGGGAAGCTGACATGCAATTAAATGTAAATGACGCTCAAGCGATCGAAGTTTCCGAACTGACATTTGGCGGCGAATTCAACGAGACGCTGGTTCACCAAGCAGTCGTGGCCTACATGGCCGGCGGCCGTCAAGGTAGCAAGCAGCAGAAGACCCGTTCCGACGTTCGTGGTGGCGGCAAGCGCCCATGGCGTCAGAAAGGTACTGGCCGTGCTCGTGCTGGTACTATCCGTAGCCCAATCTGGCGTGGCGGCGGTACCACTTTCGCAGCTCGTCCACAGGATCACTCCCAGAAGCTGAACAAGAAGATGTATCGCGCAGCAATGCGTTCCATCCTTGCTGAGCTGGTGCGTACTGATCGTCTGGTCGTGGTTCAGGATTTCGCTGTTGAAACTCCGAAAACCAAAGATCTGCTGGGCAAACTGAACAACATGAGCCTGACCGACGTTCTGATCGTGTCGGACGCTGTTGATCAGAACCTGTACCTGGCTGCTCGCAACCTGCCGCACGTAGATGTACGTGATGTGCAAGGTTCCGATCCAGTTAGTCTGATCGCATACGACAAGGTGTTGATCACCGTGTCGGCCGTGAAGAAATTCGAGGAGCTGCTGGGATGAACCAGGAACGCGTATTTAAAGTTCTGCTTGGCCCGCACGTTTCCGAGAAGGCTACGGTTCTGGCAGACAAGAAAGGCCAGTTCGTTTTCAAGGTTGCTACTGATGCAACCAAGCTGGAAATCAAGAAGGCCGTCGAAAGCCTGTTCAGCGTGAAAGTAGAGCGCGTCACTACCCTGAACGTTCTGGGTAAGAGCAAGCGCACTGCTCGCGGTCTGGGCAAGCGTAATGACTGGAAGAAGGCAGTTATCTCCCTTCAGCCAGGCCAAGATCTCGATTTCAGCAGCAGTGCTGAGTAAGGAAGGGGTGCATCATGGCAATCGTTAAATGCAAACCGACTTCCCCTGGCCGCCGTTTTGTGGTCAAGGTGGTCAACCAGGAGCTGCATAAAGGCGCTCCTCACGCACCGCTGCTCGAGAAAAAATCGAAGTCTGGTGGTCGTAACAACAATGGCCGTATTACCACTCGTCACATCGGTGGTGGTCATAAGCAGCATTACCGTATGGTCGATTTCCGTCGCAACGACAAAGATGGCATCGTCGCCACTGTCGAGCGTATCGAATACGATCCAAACCGTACTGCTCACATCGCACTGCTCTGCTACGCAGACGGCGAGCGCCGCTACATCATCGCCCCTAAAGGCGTGAGTGCTGGCGACCAGCTGATCGCAGGCGCTCTGGCTCCAATCAAGCCAGGCAACGCTCTGCAACTGCGCAACATTCCAGTCGGTTCTACCGTACACGGCATCGAATTGAAGCCAGGTAAAGGTGCACAGATCGCTCGTTCCGCTGGTGCTTCGGCTCAGCTGATCGCTCGTGAAGGTGTCTACGTGACCCTGCGTCTGCGTTCCGGTGAAATGCGTAAAGTCCTGGCTGAATGCCGTGCGACCCTGGGTGAAGTCTCGAACTCCGAGCACAGCCTGCGTTCGCTGGGTAAAGCTGGTGCCAAACGCTGGCGTGGCGTTCGCCCAACCGTTCGTGGTGTTGCCATGAACCCGGTTGACCACCCACATGGTGGTGGTGAAGGTCGTACCTCTGGTGGTCGTCATCCGGTATCGCCATGGGGCTTCCCGACTAAGGGCGCGAAGACTCGTGGTAATAAGCGTACCGACAAAATGATCGTCCGTCGTCGCAAGTAAATAGAGGGATACGACAGTGCCACGTTCTCTGAAAAAAGGTCCTTTTATTGATCTTCACCTACTGAAGAAGATCGAAGTGGCGGCGGAAAAGAACGATCGCAAACCAATTAAAACCTGGTCGCGTCGTTCGATGATCCTGCCACAAATGGTCGGTCTGACCATCGCAGTACACAACGGTCGTCAGCACGTCCCAGTTCTCGTTAACGAAGACATGGTCGGCCACAAATTGGGCGAGTTCGCCGGTACCCGCAACTATCGCGGGCACGTGGCTGACAAGAAAGCCAAGCGTTAAGGGGTAAGGAAATGGAAGTAGCCGCTAAGTTGTCGGGCGCTCGAATCTCCGCCCAGAAAGCCCGCTTGGTCGCCGACCAGATCCGCGGGAAGAAGGTGGGCGAAGCGCTCAACCTGTTGGCTTTCAGCAGTAAGAAAGCCGCCGAGATCATGAAGAAAGTGCTGGAGTCGGCCGTAGCCAACGCCGAGCATAACGAAGGCGCAGACGTTGATGACCTGAAGGTCAGCACCGTTTTCGTCAACGAAGGGCGTTCGCTGAAGCGCATCATGCCACGTGCCAAAGGCCGTGCTGATCGCATCGTCAAGCGGTCTTGCCATATCACTGTCAAGGTTGCTGACAAGTAACGGAGTCGAAGAGATGGGTCAGAAAGTACATCCCATTGGCATTCGCCTGGGAATCGTCAAGGAGCACACCTCCGTCTGGTACGCAGACGGTCGGACTTATGCGGACTACTTGTTCGCAGATCTGAAAGTGCGTGAGTATCTCCAAGACAAACTAAAAAGCGCGTCCGTAAGCCGTATCGATATCCATCGTCCGGCCCAAACTGCACGCATCACCATCCACACCGCTCGTCCAGGTATCGTTATCGGGAAGAAAGGTGAAGATGTTGAGAAACTGCGTCAGGACCTGACCAAGCAAATGGGTGTGCCTGTGCACATCAATATCGAAGAGATCCGCAAGCCGGAGCTCGACGGTATGCTGGTTGCGCAGAGCGTAGCTCAGCAGCTGGAGCGTCGTGTAATGTTCCGTCGCGCTATGAAGCGCGCTGTACAGAACGCCATGCGCATTGGTGCCAAAGGCATCAAAATCCAAGTGAGCGGTCGTCTCGGCGGTGCTGAAATCGCACGTACTGAATGGTATCGCGAAGGTCGTGTGCCACTGCACACCCTGCGTGCCGACATCGACTATGCCAACTACGAAGCTCACACCACTTACGGTGTGATCGGTGTAAAGGTTTGGATCTTCAAAGGCGAAGTTATTGGTGGTCGCCAAGAAGAACTGAAACCACAAGCACCAGCGCCTCGTAAAAAAGCTGCTAAGTAAGGGGTACGCCAAATGTTGCAACCAAAGCGTACGAAGTTCCGCAAGCAGATGACCGGCCACAACCGTGGTCTGGCACTGCGCGGTAGCAAAGTCAGCTTCGGCGAGTTCGCGCTGAAGTCTGTTGCTCGTGGTCGTCTCACCGCTCGTCAGATCGAGTCAGCGCGTCGTGCTCTGACCCGTCACGTAAAACGTGGCGGCAAGATCTGGATCCGTGTATTCCCGGACAAGCCGATCTCCAAGAAACCTCTCGAGGTTCGTATGGGTAAAGGTAAGGGTAACGTGGAGTACTGGGTTGCCCAGATTCAGCCAGGCAAAGTCCTGTATGAAATCGAGGGTGTTTCTGAAGAGCTGGCGCGTGAGGCTTTCGCCCTGGCTGCTGCAAAGCTGCCGCTCGCCACCTCCTTTGTTAAACGGACGGTGATGTGATGAAAGCGAATGAACTTCGTGAAAAATCCGCACAGCAGCTGAACGAGCAACTGCTCGGCTTGCTGCGCGACCAGTTCAATCTGCGCATGCAGAAAGCAACTGGCCAGTTGGGGCAGTCTCATCTGCTCTCGCAAGTTAAGCGTGACATCGCTCGCGTGAAGACTGTGCTCAACCAGCAGGCAGGTAAGTGATCATGGCTGAAGCCGAAAAAACTGTCCGTACGCTGACTGGCCGTGTTGTCAGCGACAAGATGGACAAAACCATCACCGTTCTGATCGAGCGTCGCGTAAAGCACCCGATCTACGGTAAATACGTTAAGCGTTCGACTAAGCTGCACGCGCACGACGAAACCAATCAGTGCCACATCGGCGACAAAGTCACTATTCGTGAAACTCGTCCGATGGCCAAGACCAAGTCTTGGGCGCTGGTTGATGTTCTCGAACGCGCTGTGGAAGTCTAAGGGCTAGGGGTCGGAGAAATTATATGATTCAGACTCAATCCATGCTCGATGTGGCCGATAACAGCGGCGCTCGCCGTGTTATGTGCATCAAGGTGCTGGGTGGCTCCCATCGTCGTTACGCTGGTATCGGTGACATCATCAAAGTTACCGTGAAGGAAGCAATTCCTCGCGGTAAGGTGAAAAAAGGCCAAGTGATGACTGCTGTTGTAGTCCGCACTCGTCACGGCGTACGTCGTGCTGATGGCTCCATTATCCGCTTTGATGGCAACGCTGCTGTTCTTCTGAACAACAAGCAAGAGCCGATCGGCACCCGTATCTTTGGGCCAGTGACCCGTGAACTTCGTACTGAGAAGTTCATGAAGATCGTCTCGCTCGCCCCAGAAGTGCTGTAAGGAGATCCGACATGCAAAAGATTCGTCGTGACGACGAGATCATCGTGATCGCCGGCAAAGACAAAGGTAAGCGCGGTAAGGTGCTGAAGGTTCTTGCTGACAACCGTCTGGTTGTTGGTGGTCTGAACCTGGTCAAGCGTCATACCAAGCCTAACCCGATGTCGGGCGTACAGGGCGGTATCGTCGAGAAAGAAGCGCCACTGCACGCTTCCAACGTCGCCATCTTCAACGGCGAAACCAACAAGGCTGACCGCGTTGGTTTCAAAGTAGAAGACGGTAAGAAAATTCGTGTCTTCAAGTCGACCCAAAAAGCGGTTGATGCTTGAACACTGCTAGGTAGAAGACCATGGCACGACTAAAAGAGATTTACCGGAAGGAAATCGCTCCGAAACTTAAGGAAGAACTTAAGCTTTCGAACGTGATGGAAGTTCCGCGCGTTACCAAAATCACCCTGAACATGGGTCTGGGCGAAGCGATCGGCGACAAAAAAGTCATCGAGCACGCTGTTGCTGACCTGGAAAAGATCACCGGCCAGAAAGTCGTTGTGACCTACGCTCGTAAATCCATCGCTGGCTTCAAAGTCCGCGAAGGATGGCCGATCGGCGTCAAAGTGACCCTGCGCCGTGAGCGTATGTACGAGTTCCTGGATCGTCTGCTGTCGATCTCCCTGCCTCGGGTTCGCGACTTCCGCGGCCTGAATGCCAAGTCCTTCGATGGTCGTGGCAACTACAGCATGGGCGTGAAAGAGCAGATCATCTTCCCGGAAATCGACTACGACAAGATCGATGCTCTCCGCGGTCTGGACATTACCCTGACCACCACTGCCAAGAACGATGATGAAGGCCGCGCTCTGCTGCGTGCTTTCAAATTCCCGTTCCGCAACTGATTGGAGTAGGAAAATGGCCAAGAAGAGCATGAAGAACCGTGAGCTGAAGCGTCAGCTCACCGTTGCCAAGTACGCCACCAAGCGTGCAGCGCTGAAAGCTATCATCGTTGATCTGAACGCAAGTCCAGAAGCGCGTTGGGAAGCTACCGTAGCTCTGCAGAAGCAACCACGTGACGCAAGCGCTTCGCGCATGCGTAACCGTTGCCGCCTGACTGGTCGTCCGCACGGCGTGTACCGCAAGTTCGGCCTCGGCCGTAACATGCTGCGTCAAGCTGCAATGCGTGGTGACGTGCCAGGTCTGGTTAAAGCCAGCTGGTAATAGTTGTCAAAGTCTCGGTGTTCGGGTTCGCAAGAACCTGACCATCGGTGGCCTTGAATCTGAATCAAGCCCCTTTTGGGGCTTGATTCATTTCTGGGGTGTGTCTAGAATGACCGGCTCGCCTGAGCCCGTGTTTTTCTGCCCGGAAGTTCTCGGCGACAAGTAGTAGCCGCAAGGCTAATTTTTTTGTATTAGGAGCGTCTAGCCCATGAGTATGCAGGACCCGTTAGCGGACATGCTAACTCGAATCCGTAATGCCCAGATGGCTGAAAAGTCTGTCGTAAGCATGCCGTCTTCCACGTTGAAGGCAGCTGTAGCAAAAGTCCTGAAGGACGAAGGTTACATCGCGGATTTTCAGATCACCACCGACGCCAAGCCGTCGCTGTCCATCTCGCTGAAGTACTTCGAAGGCCGTCCGGTTATCGAAGAAGTGAAGCGCGTTAGTCGTCCAGGCCTGCGTCAGTACAAGTCCGTTGAAGATCTGCCGAAAGTTCGTGGCGGTCTTGGCGTGTCTATCGTCTCCACCAACAAAGGTGTGATGACGGATCGTGCTGCGCGCGCTGCCGGTGTCGGCGGCGAAGTTCTTTGCACTGTGTTCTAAGGGGGGATAAGCATGTCTCGCGTCGCTAAGAACCCCGTTAAGCTGCCAGCCGGTGTCGAAGTCAAATTCGCAGGCCAACAGCTTTCGGTGAAGGGTGCCAAGGGTACTCTTGAACTGAACATCCATTCGTCCGTTGAGATCGTTGAAGAAGCTGGTGAGCTGCGTTTCGCTGCTCGCAATGGCGATCAACAAACTCGCGCAATGGCCGGTACCACGCGTGCGTTGGTAAACAACATGGTCCAGGGCGTAAGCCAAGGCTTCGAGCGCAAGCTCCAGCTGGTCGGTGTTGGTTACAAAGCGCAAGCAAAAGGTCAGGTTCTGAACCTGGCTCTTGGCTTCTCGCACCCAGTGGATTACGAACTGCCGGAAGGCATCACCGCTGAGACTCCTAGCCAGACCGATATCCTGATCAAGGGCATCGACAAGCAGCTGGTAGGTCAAGTGGCCGCCGAGATCCGCGACTTCCGTCCACCAGAGCCATACAAAGGCAAAGGTGTGCGCTACGCGGACGAAGTCGTCCGTCGTAAAGAAGCCAAGAAGAAGTAGGGCATAGCAAATGACCGACAAAAAAGTTACTCGACTGCGTCGCGCTCGCAAAGCACGCCTGAAAATGCACGAACTCGAAGTCGTGCGTCTCTGCGTGTTCCGCTCGTCGCAGCACATCTACGCCCAGGTCATCTCGGCCGACGGCAACAAAGTCCTGGCAAGTGCCTCGACTTTGGATAAAGAACTGCGTGATGGTGCCACTGGCAACATCGACGCGGCCACAAAGGTTGGCCAGCTGGTCGCTACGCGTGCTAAGGCCGCTGGCGTATCGCAAGTGGCTTTCGACCGCTCTGGCTTCAAGTACCACGGCCGCGTTAAAGCGCTGGCTGATGCTGCTCGTGAAGCTGGGCTGGAGTTCTAAGTTATGTCAAATAACGACCAAAAGCGCGACGAAGGCTACATCGAGAAGCTGGTTCAAGTTAACCGCGTAGCCAAAACCGTTAAAGGCGGCCGTATCTTCACTTTCACCGCGTTGACCGTGGTTGGTGATGGTAAAGGGCGTGTTGGCTTCGGCCGTGGCAAGTCGCGTGAAGTGCCTGCTGCGATCCAGAAGGCAATGGAAGCTGCTCGCCGCAACATGATTCAAGTTGACCTGAACGGCACCACTCTGCAGTACGCAATGAAGTCCGCTCACGGCGCTTCGAAGGTGTACATGCAGCCTGCTTCTGAAGGTACCGGTATCATCGCTGGCGGCGCTATGCGTGCTGTCCTCGAAGTTGCTGGCGTTCAGAACGTTCTGGCCAAGTGCTACGGCTCGACTAACCCGGTAAACGTGGTTCACGCCACTTTCAAGGGTCTGAAGGCTATGCAGTCTCCTGAGTCCATCGCTGCCAAGCGTGGCCTGCGTGTTGAGGAGATCAAGTAATCATGGCTACCGTTAAAGTTACGCTGATCAAAAGCATGACCGGCCGCATCCCTAACCACAAACTGTGCGTTAAGGGTCTGGGTCTGCGTCGCATCGGTCACACTGTAGAAGTCCAGGATACTCCCGAGAATCGCGGGATGATCAACAAGGCTTACTACATGCTGCGTGTCGAGGGTTAATCGATGAAACTCAATGATCTGAGTCCAGCGCCGGGTTCCCGTCGCGAAAAGCATCGTCCGGGCCGTGGTATCGGTAGTGGTTTGGGCAAGACTGGTGGCCGTGGTCACAAAGGTCAGACCTCCCGCTCCGGTGGCACCATCGCTCCAGGCTTTGAAGGCGGTCAACAGCCGCTGCATCGTCGCCTGCCTAAGTTCGGTTTCGTTTCCCTGAAAGCCATGGATCGCGCAGAAGTGCGTTTGTCCGAGCTGGCCAAAGTGGAAGGCGACATCGTTACTGTGCAGTCCCTGAAAGATGCCAACGTGATCAACGTCAACGTACAGCGTGTGAAAATCATGCTGTCCGGTGAAGTGGCTCGCGCTGTCACTATCGGCAAGGGAATCGGCGCCACCAAAGGTGCGCGTGCGGCTATCGAAGCAGCTGGCGGCAAGTTCGAGGAATAAATGGCTAAGCAAGGTGCTCTCTCTGCGCTCGGCAAAGGCGGTATGTCTGAACTCTGGGCTCGTCTGCGTTTTCTGTTCCTGGCGATTATCGTCTACCGAATAGGCGCACACATCCCGGTTCCAGGTATCAACCCGGACCGACTCGCAGACCTGTTTCGACAGAATGAGGGGACCATTCTTAGCTTGTTCAACATGTTCTCCGGCGGCGCGCTGGAACGGATGAGCATCTTTGCACTGGGGATCATGCCGTACATTTCGGCATCGATCATCATGCAACTGATGACCGCCGTCAGCCCGCAGCTGGAGCAGTTGAAGAAGGAAGGTGAAGCTGGCCGTCGCAAGATTAGCCAGTACACCCGCTACCTCACCGTCGCTCTCGCTCTGGTCCAGGCTATTGGCATGTCCATTGGTCTGGCGGGGCAGGGCGTCGCGTTCACTGGTGACTTTGGCTTCCATTTCGTCGCGGTAACCACATTTGTGGCTGGTGCGATGTTCATGATGTGGCTGGGTGAGCAGATTACTGAGCGTGGTGTTGGCAACGGTATCTCGATGTTGATTTTTTCGGGTATCGTCGCCGGTCTTCCGAGAGCAATCGGGCAGTCTTTCGAGTCTGCGCGTCAGGGTGATATCAACATCTTCGCCCTGGTTGCCATCGGTTTGCTGGCAGTAGCGATTATCGGTTTCGTGGTTTTCATTGAGCGTGGCCAGCGTCGTATCGCTGTTCACTACGCCAAGCGTCAGCAGGGCCGCAAGGTTTTTGCTGCGCAGACAAGCCACTTGCCGCTGAAGGTGAACATGGCCGGTGTTATTCCGGCTATTTTCGCGAGCAGCATCTTGCTGTTTCCGGCTTCGTTGGGTGCCTGGTTCGGTCAGTCTGAAGGTATGGGCTGGTTGCAGGACATCTCGCAGTCGATCGCTCCTGGTCAGCCGTTGAATATTCTGCTGTTTAGTGCAGGGATTATTTTCTTCTGCTTCTTCTATACGGCGTTGATGTTCAATCCGAAAGACGTAGCGGAAAACCTGAAGAAGTCCGGTGCCTTTATTCCGGGCATTCGTCCAGGTGAGCAGTCTGCGCGCTATATTGATGGCGTTCTGACCCGCTTGACCCTGTTCGGTGCTCTTTACATGACGGCCGTGTGCCTGTTGCCCCAATTCCTGGTGGTTGCAGCAAACGTTCCGTTCTACCTTGGCGGGACCTCGTTGCTGATCGTGGTCGTGGTTGTGATGGACTTCATGTCCCAAGTACAATCGCACCTCGTTTCGCACCAGTACGAATCCCTGATGAAGAAAGCCAACCTGAAGGGTTACGGCAGCGGCATGTTGCGCTGAGTACCCATAAGGTTCGAGGAGTTGGTGATGAAAGTTCGTGCATCGGTGAAAAAGCTGTGCCGTAACTGCAAGATTATTCGCCGCGAAGGTGTTGTTCGAGTAATTTGCAGCGCGGAACCGCGTCACAAACAGCGCCAAGGCTGAGTGTGATTGTGCTTCAAGCCCGGTAGCTAGTGCGCTACCGGGTTGATTATTTGTTATTACAGCGATATTATCTCGCGCCCTATTTCTTGGCTTCCGGGGCGTAGGTAGCTGTCAATTGGAGTCCCACTGAATGGCCCGTATTGCAGGCGTTAACATTCCAGATAACAAGCATACTGTTATCTCGCTGACCTACATCTATGGTGTTGGTCGCACTACTGCGCAGAAGATCTGTGCAGTGACTGGGGTAAACCCAGCAGCAAAGATCAAAGATCTGAGCGACGAGCAAATTGAACAGCTGCGTGGCGAAGTGGCGAAGTTCACCACTGAAGGTGACCTGCGTCGCGAAATCAACATGAAAATCAAGCGCTTGATGGACCTCGGTTGCTATCGCGGTCTGCGTCATCGTCGTGGTCTGCCAGTACGCGGTCAGCGTACCAAGACCAACGCGCGTACCCGTAAAGGTCCGCGTAAGCCGATCCGCAAGTAATCGCCCCAGCGAATCGACAGGAATTTAATCATGGCAAAACCTGCTGCTCGTCCTCGTAAAAAAGTTAAAAAGACAGTGGTTGATGGCATCGCCCACATCCATGCATCTTTTAACAACACCATCGTGACCATCACCGACCGTCAAGGTAACGCTCTTTCCTGGGCTACCTCCGGTGGTTCGGGTTTCCGCGGTTCCCGCAAGTCCACCCCGTTCGCTGCTCAAGTAGCTGCTGAGCGTGCTGGTCAAGCTGCGCTGGAATACGGCCTGAAAAACCTCGACGTAAACGTCAAGGGTCCAGGTCCAGGTCGTGAATCCGCAGTCCGCGCTTTGAACGGCTGTGGCTACAAGATCGCCAGCATCACCGACGTGACGCCAATCCCGCACAACGGGTGCCGTCCGCCGAAGAAGCGCCGCGTGTAATCCAGGAGATTGTAAAGAATGGCTCGTTACATTGGTCCAAAATGCAAACTCGCTCGTCGCGAAGGCACCGATCTCTTCCTGAAGAGCGGCGTGCGCGCGATCGAATCGAAGTGCAACATTGAAGCAGCACCTGGTATCCACGGCCAACGCCGCGGTCGCCAGTCCGACTACGGCACCCAACTGCGTGAAAAGCAGAAGGTCCGTCGTATCTACGGCGTTCTCGAGCGTCAGTTCAGCGGCTACTACAAAGAAGCTGCTGGCAAGAAAGGTGCAACCGGTGAAAACCTGCTGCAACTGCTCGAATGCCGTCTGGACAACGTTGTATACCGTATGGGCTTTGGTTCGACTCGTGCCGAATCCCGCCAGCTGGTATCGCACAAGTCGATCAGCGTAAACGGTCAGACCGTAAACGTTCCGTCGTATCAGGTTCGTGCTGGTGACGTGGTTGCAGTTCGCGAGAAAGCAAAAAACCAGCTTCGCATTGTCCAAGCTCTCGATCTGTGTGCCCAACGTGGCCGCGTAGAATGGGTAGAAGTAGACACTGAGAAGAAGTCGGGCGTTTTCAAGAACGTTCCTGCTCGCAGTGATCTGTCCGCCGACATCAACGAAAGCCTGATTGTCGAGCTCTACTCCAAGTAAGGGCTAGAAAATAGGTGCATCCATGCAGATTTCGGTAAATGAGTTCCTGACACCCCGCCACATTGATGTGCAGGTTGTCAGTCCAACCCGCGCCAAGATCACTCTCGAGCCTCTCGAGCGTGGTTTTGGCCACACCCTGGGCAACGCGCTGCGCCGCATCCTGTTGTCCTCAATGCCCGGCTGCGCAGTAGTCGAGGCCGAGATTGACGGTGTGCTCCACGAGTACAGCGCCATCGAAGGTGTACAGGAAGACGTAATTGAAATCCTGTTGAACCTTAAAGGTCTGGCCATCAAGCTGCACGGTCGTGACGAAGTTACGCTGACCTTGTCGAAGAAGGGTTCGGGGGTGGTTACCGCTGCCGATATTCAGCTGGATCATGATGTCGAGATCGTTAATCCCGATCACGTAATCGCTAACCTGGCGTCTAACGGCGCCCTGAACATGAAGCTCACCGTAGCTCGTGGTCGTGGTTATGAACCAGCCGACTCGCGTCAGAGCGATGAAGACGAAAGCCGCAGCATCGGTCGCTTGCAGCTTGACTCTTCGTTCAGCCCGGTTCGCCGTATCGCTTACGTGGTGGAAAACGCCCGTGTCGAACAGCGTACCAACCTGGACAAGCTGGTTATTGATCTGGAAACCAACGGTACCCTGGATCCTGAAGAGGCTATCCGTCGCGCTGCAACCATCCTGCAACAGCAGCTGGCTGCGTTCGTCGACCTCAAAGGTGAAAGTGAGCCGCTGGTTGTCGAGCAGGAAGACGAGATCGATCCGATCCTGCTTCGCCCGGTTGACGATCTGGAACTGACTGTACGTTCGGCTAACTGCCTTAAGGCGGAAAACATCTACTACATCGGCGACCTGATTCAGCGTACCGAAGTAGAGCTGTTGAAGACTCCGAACCTGGGCAAGAAATCCTTGACTGAAATCAAGGACGTTCTGGCCTCCCGCGGTCTGTCCCTCGGCATGCGCCTCGACAACTGGCCGCCTGCAAGTCTTAAGAAGGACGACAAGGCGACTGCCTGATCGTCGTAATCACCGAACGTAGTGTTTGGTAAGGAATGAACCATGCGTCATCGTAAAAGTGGTCGTCACCTGAGCCGCACCAGCTCGCACCGCAAGGCCATGTTCCAAAACATGGCGGTGTCGCTGTTCGAGCACGAGCTGATCAAAACTACTCTGCCAAAAGCCAAAGAACTGCGCCGCGTTGCCGAGCCGCTGATCACTCTGGCCAAGACAGACAGCCTGGCTAACCGCCGTCTGGCTTTCGACCGTACTCGTTCGAAAGCTATCGTTGGTAAGCTCTTCAACGACCTGGGCAAGCGTTACGCTACCCGTGAGGGTGGCTACCTGCGCATCCTCAAGTGCGGTTTCCGCGCTGGCGACAACGCGCCTATGGCGTACGTCGAGTTGGTTGATCGTGCTACTGCTGGCGAAGCTGTATCCGCCGAGTAAGACGTCAGTCTGAAACAAAGAACCGGGCCTAGTGCCCGGTTTTTTGTGCCTGTAAGAAATGCGTCGTCCGTACAAGTTTCTGACATGGTTGAACTGCCACTATGTGCCGGGAAAACATAATTAGTAATTATCTATCGATGCCTGCAAGTTAATGAATTTGTAGCTGTAACGTCGATGATCAATACTTCCCGCCAAGCCCATTAGCCGGCAGTTCAAGACTGACAGAGGAAGAAGACCGCATGAGCCAGACCAAGACGCTTACAACCGCCAGTGGCGCGCCAGTCGCTGACAACCAGAATTCCCGTTCCGCCGGCCCACGCGGTCCGCTGCTTCTCGACGATTTCCATCTGATCGAAAAACTTGCGCACTTCAACCGTGAAAACATTCCAGAACGCCGTGTCCACGCTAAGGGCTCGGGCGCTTACGGTACGTTCACCGTCACCCGTGACATCACCGAATACACCAGTGCAAAGTTGTTCGAATCGGTAGGCAAACAAACGCCAACCTTTCTGCGCTTTTCCACCGTAGGTGGCGAGCGTGGTTCGGCCGACACTGAGCGCGATCCGCGCGGCTTCGCCTTGAAGTTCTACACCGAGGAAGGCAATTGGGACATCGTCGGCAACAACACGCCAGTGTTCTTCATCCGCGATCCGCTGAAATTTCCTGACTTTATCCACACGCAAAAGCGTCTGCCGCAAAGCAACCTGAAAAGCGCGCAGATGATGTGGGATTTCTGGTCGCATTCGCCTGAAGCGCTGCACCAGGTCACCATCCTGTTTTCTGATCGTGGCATCCCTGACGGCTACCGTCACATGCACGGCTTCGGTAGCCACACCTACAGCCTGATCAACGGCAAAGGTGAGCGTCACTGGGTGAAGTGGCACTACAAGACCCAGCAGGGCATCAAGAACCTGGCGCCAGCCGAGGCCGCCCGTTTGGCCGGTACCGACCCGGACTATGCGCAGCGTGACCTGTTCGAGGCCATCGAGCGCGGTGAATTCCCGAAATGGCGCGTGTGCATTCAGATCATGACCGAAGCGCAAGCGGCGGCTCATTACGAGAATCCGTTCGACGTGACCAAGACCTGGTCGCAGAAAGAGTTTCCATTGATCGAAGTCGGTGAGCTGGAGCTGAACCGCAACCCGCTGAACTACTTCGCTGAAGTTGAACAGGCTGCGTTTGGCCCGAGCAACATGGTGCCAGGCGTCGGTCTGTCGCCAGACCGCATGCTGCAAGGTCGCGTATTCGCCTACGCTGACGCACACCGCTATCGCGTAGGTACCAATCACCAGCAATTGCCGGTGAACGCTCCGCGCAGTCCGGTGAATACTTATCAGCGTGACGGCTCCATGGCGTTCGGCAGCAATGGCGGCGCGGCGCCGAACTATGAACCGAACAGCTACGTTGAGTCGCCGAAACAAGCGCCACATTACGCTGAGCCAGCGCTGGCCTTGAGCGGTGCTGCTGATCGTTATGATCACCGCGAAGACACCGACTACTACAGCCATGCCGGTGCCTTGTTCCGCTTGATGAGCGACGAGCAGAAAGCATTGCTGGTCAGCAACATTGCCGGCGCAATGGCGGGTGTTTCCAGCGACGTCGTGGATCGTCAGTTGCAGCATTTTTACAAAGCCGATCCGGCGTATGGAGAAGCAATCGCAAAGCTGCTCAACTGACAGCTTAACGTAGTCTAAACGAGAAGCAGAACCGCCCTCATTTGGGCGGTTTTTGCGTTATTTGGCCCGCTTTTCTCAGAATATCTTCGCTTTTATTGCGTGAAGCGAGTGACCTTCCGGTCAGGTTGGTTCAAACTACAGACTTTCAGGAAGGGAGATGTAGGGCGATGCAAGGCCACCCAGATGTAATCGATTACCTCAATACGTTGCTGACCGGCGAGCTGGCCGCGCGTGACCAATATTTCGTTCATTCGCGGATGTATGAGGACTGGGGGTTCACCAAGCTCTACGAGCGCATCAACCACGAGATGGAAGAAGAAGCCGGCCACGCCGATGCGTTGATGCGGCGGATTCTGATGCTCGAAGGCACGCCGCGCATGCGTCCGGATGATCTGGATGTCGGCACCACGGTGCCTACGATGCTCGAAGCTGATCTGCGCCTCGAATACAAAGTCCGCGCTGCGCTGTGCAAAGGCATCGAACTTTGCGAGCAACACAAGGACTATGTCAGCCGCGAAATTCTGCGGGTTCAGCTCAACGACACCGAAGAAGATCACACCTACTGGCTGGAAAAGCAGCTGGGCCTGATCAAGCTGATCGGTCTCGAGAACTACCTGCAATCCCACGCGTCCTGATTGCACGGCTACAAAAAAGCCCCTGTCACTTCAACGGTGACAGGGGCTTTTTCATGCCTGGCAGTTAAGCCCGATCGCGGATCAGCAACGGCTTGAGGTAATGGCCGGTGTGAGATTGCTTCATCTCGGCAACTTCCTCCGGCGTACCGGTGGCAATGATCTGCCCGCCCTTGGAACCGCCTTCAGGACCGAGGTCCACCAACCAGTCAGCGGTCTTGATCACATCGAGGTTATGCTCGATCACCACCACGGTGTTGCCGTGATCGCGCAGACGATGCAGAACATCGAGTAACTGCTGGATATCGGCGAAGTGCAGGCCGGTGGTTGGCTCATCGAGGATATACAGGGTTTTGCCCGTATCGCGTTTGGACAGCTCGCGCGACAACTTGACCCGCTGTGCTTCACCGCCGGACAGGGTCGTCGCCGACTGCCCCAGCTTGATGTAGGACAGGCCGACATCCATCAGCGTTTGCAGCTTGCGCGCCAGTGCCGGCACCGCATCGAAGAACTCCCGTGCTTCCTCGATGGTCATTTCGAGGGTTTCATGGATGCTCTTGCCCTTGTATTTGATCTCAAGGGTTTCGCGGTTGTAGCGCTTGCTCTTGCACACATCGCAGGGCACGTAGATGTCCGGCAGGAAGTGCATTTCCACCTTGATCAGGCCATCGCCCTGGCACGCTTCGCAGCGACCGCCCTTGACGTTGAACGAGAAACGCCCCGGGCCGTAACCACGGGAGCGCGACTCGGGCACGCCGGCAAACAGTTCGCGGATCGGTGTGAACAGCCCGGTGTAGGTCGCCGGGTTGGAGCGCGGCGTACGGCCGATCGGGCTCTGGTCGATATCGACGACTTTGTCGAGATGTTCCAGACCTTTGATGCTGTCATGCGCAGCCGCTTCCAGCGTGGTCGCGCCATTCAGTGCAGTGGCGCTGAGCGGGAACAGCGTGTTGTTGATCAGGGTCGATTTGCCCGAACCGGATACGCCAGTCACGCAAGTCAGCAGGCCGATCGGGATGTCCAGATCGACGTTGCGCAGGTTGTTGCCACGCGCACCTTTGAGCGACAGGTTGAGCTTCTTGTTGCGCGGCGTGCGTTTGGCCGGCACTTCGATCTTCACCCGGCCGGACAGGTATTTGCCAGTCAGCGAATCCGGGTGCGCCATGACTTCATCCGGCGTGCCCTCGGCAACGATCCGCCCGCCGTGTACACCTGCGCCCGGGCCGATATCGACGACATAGTCAGCCAGACGAATCGCGTCTTCATCATGCTCGACCACGATCACCGTGTTGCCGATATCGCGCAAATGCTTGAGCGTACCGAGCAGCCGGTCGTTGTCGCGCTGATGCAGGCCAATGGATGGTTCATCGAGGATATACAGAACACCGACCAGGCCGGCGCCAATCTGGCTGGCCAGACGAATCCGCTGCGCCTCGCCACCGGAGAGCGTGTCCGCGCTGCGATCCAGCGACAGATAGTCGAGGCCGACGTTGACCAGGAATTGCAGACGCTCGCGGATTTCCTTGAGGATCTTGTCGGCGATCTCGCCGCGGCGACCGGTCATCTTCAGCGCGCCGAAATATTCGCAGGCATCGCCGATCGGCAGATTGGTCACTGCCGGCAAGGTTTTCTCGCCGACCCAGACGTGCCGCGCTTCACGGCGCAGACGCGTGCCACGGCAATCCGGGCAGGCCTGATGACTGAGGAACTTGGCCAGCTCTTCGCGCACGCTCGCCGATTCGGTTTCGCGATAGCGACGCTCAAGATTCGGCACGATACCTTCGAACGGGTGCGAGCGTTTGACGATGTCGCCACGGTCGTTGAGGTATTTGAAGTCGACGTTCTGCGAGCCGCTACCGTGCAGGATGAACTTCTGCTGCTCGGCGCTCAGCTCGTTGAAGGGTTTATCCAGGCTGAACTTGTAGTGCGAGGCGAGTGAGCCGAGCATCTGGAAGTAATAAACGTTGCGCCTGTCCCAGCCGCGTATTGCACCTTCAGCCAGGGTCAGCTCGCCATTGACCAGACGCTTGATGTCGAAGAACTGCTTCACACCCAGGCCATCACAGGTCGGGCAGGCGCCGGCCGGGTTGTTGAAGGAAAACAGCTTGGGTTCCAGCTCGCTGATCGCATGGCCGCAGATCGGGCAGGCGAAGCGTGCGGAGAAGATCATTTCTTCGCCCGGCTCGTCGTCCATCGGCGCGACCAGGGCAATGCCGTCGGCCAGTTTCAGCGCGGTTTCGAAGGATTCGGCCAGACGTTGCTGCAGATCGGCGCGGACCTTGAAGCGGTCGACGATCACATCGATCGAATGCTTCTTCTGTTTATCCAGCTTCGGCAGCTCGTCGAGCTCGCAGATCCGCCCGTTGACCCGGGCGCGGACGAAACCTTGCGCACGCAATTCTTCGAAGACCGACAGGTGTTCGCCCTTGCGCTCGCGGATCACCGGCGCCAGCAGCATGAGTTTGCTGCCTTCCGGCTGCGCCAGCACCAGATCGACCATCTGGCTGACGGTCTGCGCTTCCAGTGGAATGTCGTGATCCGGGCAACGCGGCGTACCGACGCGGGCATAGAGCAAGCGCAGGTAGTCGTAGATTTCGGTGATGGTGCCGACCGTGGAGCGCGGGTTGTGCGAGGTCGACTTCTGTTCGATGGAGATCGCCGGCGACAGGCCTTCGATGGTGTCGACGTCGGGTTTCTCCATCATCGACAGGAACTGCCGGGCATAGGCCGACAGCGATTCGACATAGCGGCGCTGACCTTCGGCATACAGCGTGTCGAACGCCAGGGACGACTTGCCGGATCCGGACAGGCCGGTGATGACGATCAGTTTGTCCCGTGGCAGGGTCAGGTCGATGTTCTTCAGGTTGTGGGTACGGGCCCCACGTATCAGGATCTTGTCCAAAGTGGCCTCGCTTGGCGGGCGTCGAAAACGTAGGAGTATACGGGCAAATACTGGATGGATGCACACTATCCAACGAAGGGCGTTTTGCCGTTCATGAAGAGAGTTTCATCTATACGCGTCATAGCGTCGCGATATACCCCGTCTTCCGATGGGACTGGTAGAATCGCCGCCGGTTCACACGAGGTTTTTCCATGCACGATCCCCACAGCGAACGCATGAGTGGCAGCGAGACCCGCGCGGCGAGCGGTCTGGCCCTGGTGTTCGCCTTCCGTATGCTTGGCATGTTCATGGTGTTGCCGGTGCTGGCGACCTATGGCATGGATCTGGCGGGAGCGACCCCGGCCCTGATCGGGCTGGCGATTGGCGCTTACGGTCTGACCCAGGCAATCTTCCAGATTCCGTTCGGGATCATTTCCGACCGCATCGGTCGCCGGCCGGTGATCTACCTCGGCCTGATCGTCTTCGCTCTCGGCAGTGTTCTGGCTTCCCAGGCCGATTCGATCTGGGGTGTGATCGCCGGGCGGATCCTGCAAGGCGCCGGGGCGATTTCCGCAGCGGTGATGGCGCTGCTTTCCGACCTGACCCGCGAGCAGCATCGGACCAAAGCCATGGCGATGATCGGCATGACCATCGGCCTGTCGTTCGCCGTGGCCATGGTGGTCGGGCCGTTACTGACCAGTGCGTTCGGGCTGTCCGGGCTGTTCCTCGCCACTGGCGCCATGGCGCTGCTCGGCATCCTGATCATCATGTTCATGGTGCCGCAATCCACCGGGCCGTTGCAGCACCGGGAATCCGGAGTGGCCCGGCAGGCGCTGATGCCGACGCTCAAGCACCCGGACCTGCTGCGCCTGGATCTGGGCATCTTTGTGTTACATGCCATGTTGATGTCGAGCTTCGTCGCCTTGCCGCTGGCACTGGTGGAAAAAGCCGGTCTGCCCAAGGAACAGCACTGGTGGGTCTACCTCACCGCGTTGCTGATTTCGTTCTTCGCCATGATCCCGTTCATTATCTACGGCGAGAAGAAACGCAAAATGAAACGAGTTTTGCTCGGCGCCGTCATGACATTGATGCTGACTGAACTATTCTTCTGGCAGTTCGGCGACAGCCTGCGTGCTCTGGTGATCGGTACGGTGGTGTTTTTCACCGCGTTCAATCTGCTCGAGGCATCGTTGCCGTCGCTGATCAGCAAGGTTTCACCGGCAGGCGGCAAGGGCACGGCCATGGGCGTGTACTCCACCAGCCAGTTCCTCGGTTCGGCACTCGGCGGGATACTCGGCGGCTGGTTGTTCCAGCATGGCGGTCTGTCGGTTGTGTTCCTCGGATGCGCCGCGCTGGCTGCACTTTGGCTGGCCTTTGCTGTTACCATGCGCGAACCTCCCTACGTGACGAGCCTGCGCTTGCCGTTGTCGCCCGAAGCGATCCGCGAAGCGGGTCTGGTCGAGCGCCTCAAGGCCCTGGTAGGGGTAACAGATGCAGTGATAGTCGCCGAAGAGGCGGCTGTTTACATCAAACTGGACAAAGAATTAGTGGATCGCACCACCCTCGAACGCCTGGTCAACAACCCGGCCGGGGCTGCGTGCGACGCTTAGGAGAACGTTATGGCCCGTGGGGTTAACAAAGTCATATTGGTCGGCACTTGCGGCCAGGATCCCGAAGTTCGCTACCTGCCTAACGGTAACGCCGTGACCAACCTGAGTCTGGCCACCAGCGAACAATGGACCGACAAGCAGACCGGTCAGAAGGTCGAGAAGACCGAGTGGCACCGTGTGTCGATGTTCGGCAAGGTGGCCGAGATTGCCGGTGAATACCTGCGCAAGGGTTCGCAGGTCTACATCGAAGGCAAGCTGCAGACCCGCGAGTGGGAAAAGGACGGCATCAAGCGTTACACCACTGAAATCGTGGTCGACATGCAAGGCACCATGCAACTGCTCGGCGGCCGTCCACAACAGGGCGATCAGCAAGGCGGCGGCAACAACTACCAGCAGCAGGCGCCACGTCAGCAGCCTCCACGCCCGCAGCAGTCGGCTCCACAGCAGCGTTCGGCTCCGGCGCCTCAGCAGGCCGCACCGCAACCGGCTCCGGATTTCGACAGCTTCGATGACGATATTCCGTTCTAGCGCATACCTTAGACTTTTTTGTAAAGTTTAGCCACGAAGCCCCCGCCATGCGGGGGCTTCGTTTTTTCTGAGCGTTAAAAATATTCTGAGCAAATTCCTGTGAGGTACTACCCTGTAAAAATGTAAAGAATAGGTGGCTGCTATGAACCTCTCTCTTCGTAGGGTTAAGTCCTCAAATGGTGAGCGGCTCATCGTTCTCGTCGATGAGCTTGGGATGCCTTTGTTTTACCCTGCGCTTTACGTAACCGTGCACATGCGCGGACGCTCATTAGCTCTGAATACAATTCAAAGCGCACTCAGTGCCCTCAAAGCCATGTATGCATGGCAGCGTTATTACAACATTGATGTCGAATCGCGTTTTTCGTCTGGTGAGCTGCTGCTAAGTCACGAAATTCATTCGCTGCGTGATTTCATGCAGAAGCCTTTGGCCGATGAGGATGGGGGAAGTGTCGTTTCAATTTCCCGCAGGGTGCGAACCGTAAGTAAGGGCAATCAGTACGCGCGGATGTCTGTCATTGCGGACTATCTGGGTTTTCTCGCAGACCAGAATCTACCGGCCTCTATTTCGAGCCATGATGGTGTTGGGCGAATGGTGTCGCAGATAAAGGCCAACCGTCCGAAGACGTCGGATAAATCCAATGTGAGTCGAGAAGACAAATATCTGGATGACGCGGTGCTTGATACGCTCGAAATTACGTTGAGGCCAGGCTCAGCTAACAACCCGGTGCGGGAGTATGCCGTCCAGGTACGTAACGCGCTGATGTTTGCCATTCTCCGTATCACTGGGCTGCGCCGAGGCGAGCTGTTAAATCTAAAAGTCGAAGATATAGACTTTGGAATGAATACAATGCAGGTCGTCAGGCGCCCCGATTCAAAGGGGGATGCGAGAGCCTATCAGCCAGTCGTAAAGACGCGGGAGCGTGTCTTCCCGTTGATACCTGAACTTGCAGATCAGATTTATAACTATGTAGTCAGGCTCAGAAATAAAGTACCTGGCGCCAAAAAGCACGGCTATCTCTTCATAACGCATAAATCGGGAGTTTCGCAGGGGCTACCGTTATCGAATGCCGGGTTTGGTAAATTCATGGGTGTGCTGAAAAATGTCGTCGAAGGTAATAGCGATATCCACGCTCATTCCCTACGCCATCATTGGAACTATTCTTTCTCGAAGATCTGCGAAGTCCAAGGCGTCACACCTCAGCGTGAAGAAAAGATTCGTTCATATCTGATGGGGTGGAGTGAAACTTCTGGCACTGCGGCGACCTACAACCGTAGGCATACCAAAGAACAAGCAAGTGAAGCTGTTATTGGACTTCAATATAAGTATCTTGCTAAGACTCTTAAGGGAGCTTCTGTATGAGCGTGCTCAAATTGTACGCATCTGCAAATGCAGAGTTTTACTCAAGGGACGGTTATCTACTAAGGCTCGATGGAGAGCGATGGAAGCTGAACCGGGATATAGACATCCCAATTTTTGCAATGGCAAAACTTCTGAATGCTGAAATGTTTCTCTCCTTAAGACATGTGCTAGCTTTTTATGCGCAGACAAGCGCGCCTTCGCACACGCGGAACCTGTTTGAGCGATACAAACACTATCTTGAGTCAACGCTGGAACATCCAATTTTCAGTGTCGAGTCTTTGATTTCGTACCGCTCTTCGCTGGACGCGAAACTGGAGTGGTATTTGGCGACACTGCGTGGACTCATCAGGCAGTGGGACAGACTCGGGTATGAAGGTATTCCTAAAGAGACACTATTTCTGCTAGACAAATGGACGCTCAAAGGAAATGAAAAAGGCTATGCGGTTCAATCGATGTGCCCCGATCGCGGACCGCTGACAGATATCGAAATGCAGGGCGTTACAGCAGCAGTCATCAGGGACTACGTGGCGAATCGATTGGCGCTGATTGATGCGTGTTATGCACTGACTTTGGCCATGACAGGGCGGCGACCTAGTCAGATTACCGGATTGAAATTGCGCGATCTTATTAGTCGATCAGACAGATACTTCATCAGTTTTCCACGTGCCAAGCAGCGTAATCAGTCTTGGCGTACATCTTTCAAAGAATTCGCGATAGTCGAAGACCTCTGGCTAATTCTTCAGCAGCAGGCCGTAGAAGTTCGGCGTACATTTTCCCGCATGCTGGGAAGAGAGGTTCCGCTGGACTTGGTGGGGGAGCTGCCGCTATTTCCAGCAATCGGTGCGTTAGATGCGCGATCCGAACTCAGAAGCCAATTGGTTGGAGATCGTTTGCACGCACCCAGCGCCTCAGTGAAGGAGTCGATGGATCTGGTGTCAAAAACGACGAGCGTTTTCAGTGAGCGCACAGGGGGCTTGCTGCACCTAAATCCGACCCGCTTTCGTTACACGCTGGGCACCAATTTAGCCAGAGAAGGCAGGGGCGAACTTGTCATTGCGGAAGCACTTGATCATTCCGATACTCAAAACGCTGGAGTGTACGTCCGGAACATTCCTGAGATTGTTGAACGAATTGATAAAGCGGTTGCGTTGCAATTAGCGCCCATCGCGCAAGCGTTTCAAGGCGTGCTTGTCGTGTCTGAGAGAGACGCGAAGCGCGGAGAGGACCCAAGTAGCAGAATTTCCAATGGAGTTGTAAATCTTGGCACCTGCGGTAGCTACGGTTTTTGCGGCGCCCTTGCCCCCATTGCTTGTTACACCTGCAGTCACTTCCAGCCGTGGTTGGACGGTCCCCATGAAGCTGTCCTGGAGGGCTTGATCAATGAGCGCGACAAGGTCATGGAACGGACGGAAGACAGGAAAATCGCTTCCGTAAACGACCGATTGATTCTTGCCGTAAGCGATGTGGTTAACCGCTGCAATTCGATGAAAAAGGAGGTTGGTCGTGGCTGAAATCCTCCTGTTCAGACCGAAGAATGTAATCGATGCCAAAAGCAATCTCAGTGATTTCATTGAAATGTGTCGTGACAGGCTTACGGTATTCGGGGCTGATCTTGAGTGGGAGCGCGACACCTGGCCAGGGGTGGGCAACTTCACCGTTATGGGGGCCCCCGCTCGTGGATTTACCGACAGGCAGCTACTAAATTTCGAAATCGTCCCTTTCGCCAAGGCGTATGTGCGGTACCAGCAGGGGCATAAACCCAACAAGCTCAAGAATGAGTTTAAAGCGATTCGCTGCATCGAGAAGGCGCTTTTGCAAGTCAAAGGGCGAGCGGATATCACGTTAACAGATATTCAAGTTATGGATGTAGCCGCTGAGGTTGCCCGAGAATACAAGTCGACTGCATATCAAGCGGGTAGTAGCTTGGTGCACCTCATGAATTTTCTCAACGAAAGTAAAATCATTCCAAGGCCTATCAATTGGAGAAATCCGATCTCTAAGCCTAAGGAAATACACCGAACAGACATGGAGGCGAAAAAGAAGCGAGCTGAAAAAATGCCCGAACAGCACTTGCTTGAGTATATGGGCGAAATGTTTGCAAACAATCTTCAGGCTCCTCGTGATCGCTTCACGACTTCGATATTCGCCCTATTGATGTGCGCTCCATCACGTATTAGTGAAGTTCAGGATTTACCGATTAACTGCTTGCACTTAGAGGTCGACAGCAAAGGTGTCGAGCGCCTTGGTCTGCGCTTCTACGCTGGTAAAGGTTATGGCGCTGATATCAAGTGGGTTTCGACCGTCACAAAGGATATAGCCGTCGAAGCTGTGCGTCGTTTGGCTGAGATGTCTGAAGAAGGCCGAAGGTTAGCTACCTGGTATGAAACACATCCCGATAAGTTTTATCGGCATGCTGGCTGCCCAAATGTTGGCGAGCTGGAGCCGCTATCGGATGAACAGGCTGCCATGGCGCTCGGTTTATCCCTACAGCATCTAAATGTCGATCCTTATTTCAAAGGTTACGAGCCCTATCAGGAGCTCAAGGCGAAGGGAGAACGGTTGACCTTGGCATTCCTGAACACATTTGCTCATAGCCAGCTACCGGAAGGCTGGCCTTGGAAGAACAAGGATCGGCATATCAGGTATTCGCAAGCACTTTGCTGCTTCCGCCTTCACCAGTTCCACCTCGATCGTGCGACCAGTCCTTTACTGCTTTGGACTCCGGGTAAAAGCACCTTCACGACCGACCTAAATTACATTTCCGGTCAAGAGAGCAATATCTGGCGTCGTCATGGCTACGCCAATCTGGATGGCAACGAAATTTCAATGACTTCGCATCAGTTGCGACACTTTTTGAACACGGTTGCGCAAAGAGGTGATCTCGGTCAGCTAGATCTCGCTAAGTGGTCAGGTCGCGCGAATATCCATCAGAACGCTACCTACAACCACATGAGCGACGTTGAGTACGTTGATCTGGCTAGGCAGGCTGGAGTAGGTGGCGTTCTCGGTAAAATTAAAGCGAACACACCGGTGACTCTTACTGACCTAAATGCCATAGGTGATGGGGTCGCTCACGTAACCGAGTATGGGTTCTGCGTCCATGACTTCTCAATGTTGCCATGCCAGAAGCACCGCGATTGCTTGAACTGCACCGAACAGGTTTGTATCAAGGGAGACGATGAAAGATTAGAGCGCTTGAAGCAGCAACGCGATGGAATTTTCCATCAGCTAGAAAAGGCACGAGGGGCAAGTGAGGACGGCTTGTACGGCGCAGATCGGTGGAGTCAACATCAACATAAAACCTTGGAGCGGGTCACTCAGCTCATCGAGATACTTGAATCGCTGGAAACGCCGATAGGATCAGTGATTTGCTTGAGCGATGATCAGGAGTTCAGCCCGCTTAAGCGCGAACTGGATGCCCGATCTAAGACCTCAGATAACGTTCCGACAGTCACGTCAGGACTGCCTTCGCTTGATGATATGCGAGCGCTGCTTAGGAGGAATGATGGCTAGGCATTTGACCCGCAGGGACATCGAAATCCTGGTCAATATCATCGATGTGTGGGAAGGGAAGTTGAGTTGGGACGCGCTGTGCGATGCCGTCGCACCTCTCATTGGTGGGCGACCGACTCGACAGACACTCAGCTCGCATGGCCAGGTTAAGACGGCGTTCTCGCATAAGAAAGAGCAGCAAAAAACAGGCATTGTTGCTGGGAAAAGGCCAGCAAGCTTGAGTATTGCCGAGCAACGAATCAAGCGTCTCGAAAATGAAAATGATCGACTTCGCGCTGAGAGCTCTAGATTGCTCGAGCAGTTTATCCGGTGGCAATACAATGCGTATAAGCATGGTTTGTCGAAAGACAAGCTTGATGCGCCATTACCCAATATTGAGAGATGAAGGCGAGAGCGCTGCGTTTTCTATCTTTTTGCGGGCCACCTATCACATCCCGAGCTCTTTGCGCACCAGTGCCATCAGGTCTTCCGCCGACAGGGATCTATCTTTAACAAGGTAGCTTTTTGCAAGAATCGTCACGGGATGAATGCCAAGGGTTGAGGCGAATTCATCCAGCTTCTCGATAGAGGGGGTCTTCAGGCCGCGCTCGACGTCACTCACGTAGCTTTGACTTGCACCTATGCTTTCCTGCGACAGATCCTTGCTCATTCTGAGTTCTCGCAGGGCCTGCCCAAATGCGTATTTCAGTTCCAATGTGCATTACTCGCAAAAGGAACGATAAGGCCTTCACAGGAATGAAAGTGCTATACTCGATAGAGTATACAATGGAGTGATGCGATGTTTCGTACCTACGCAGATGCTGAAATTCAGATTGGCGGGGCTTTCGGATCAGATTGTCACTTGTGGCGATTTATTGAGCATGGACTTCATCAGCCCTGGTTCTATGTGACGGTGGCGAAAATAACTAAAGACGGTAAATATCGAGATATGTTGATGCTATCTGACGTTTTTAGTCTTGAACGTTTGGTTTTATCTCGAAGTGAGTTGGTGAAAGTTGAAGAAGTACAATTGGTCAGTCCTGGATACTTTAATAAAAGCGGGTCTTGGTTGATGGAGAAATTATTGAGTATCTCGAAGGGTAAGTTTGTTTCTGGTGATTGCTACTATGTTTATAGGGTTTTGGGGGGAGGGTGCTATATTTCCGCCGGAGCTGGCTGTATTTCGGATCGTATAGAATCAAGTGAGATTTTAGTGTTTGAAGGCGGTTCTGATGATTAGCTGTTACGCTTGGGTAAGTTGCAAGTACTAATGAATTTATTTTTTACTTCCGACGCTTTGCGGTCGCAGTTTTTTTGTGTCAGTGATGGATGAGCGGTGGTGATCCAAGATGTGGCGTCATGATTGACATAGTGCTTGTCGATTGACTATTGTTGATAAGCGCCTAGGCGTGAACCACCGGGTGGTTTCAGGGATCTTCGGATCGCACCCCGCTTCTGATGAAAGTCAGATGGCCCAGTGTCAGGTAACAGCGACCTGCCCTGTCGAACGCATGCAGTCGACGGCTGAGAATCCCGCCCAGAGTGGGATTCGCCTTTTCTGGCATCTCACTTTTGCGGCTTCTTCCGATTCCGTACCTCCACGGGGCATTACCCCTTGGGCTTTCTTCGCGTATCCATGGTGACCTTGAAGATACTGAACCTTTTGTTGTTGGACGAGGTATTCGGTGCTTAGGTAAGTGCAGCAGTATTCGCTGCCGCCCCGACGCTCCGGGGCGGAAAACGAACCTCTAGCCTGCGCCATACGGATCTTTCGAAAGTAAATTTCGCCTTTTTTCGAGCCTAGAGTGACGGGCTTCGACTCAGCTATACGAGTCGAGAGCTGCCATTTCGTGTGCTAAAGGTTCCTATAGCAGCATCCTTTTTGATGTTACCGGTCTTACGGCTGTCCGGCATATTCCCAAGTATTGCGTCTATGTTCTGACAGGCGCTTTCGCTGAGTTCAGTTTAATTGCAATTGCGGTTGTCTCGTAAAAGCTCGTAACTGCACCTCTCCTTCGCAATGGGTTAGGCTTCTTGACGGTCAGAGACTGGTGTAGGGATAAGCGAGAAAGGCTCAAAACTTAAGGTTATGTCCAATACGGGAAAGTTAAATGTTTAGTTGCATATATTTTTGCCCCTTTTTTTGAATTGCAGTCATGACATAATAATTGAAAGTTTGTAGGGTCATTAATGCCCGAAGACTTAAGCGGAACCATGTGGTCTAGGTGTCTTTGATTTATCGGCACAAAATAATTAGTCATGTCTAAGCCGCAAATCTGACAGCGTCCCTTGTCCCTATGATATATAGCGGCTCTCAGCCATGCTGGTATATAGGGCCTTTCTATTACGCCTGGCTTTAAAATGCAGTCATGATCTTGGGGTTCAAGAGATTTTATACAAGAAGATATTAGTTTATTGAATTCAAACAGAAATGTTCTATCTGCAAATAAAATTTGAAAGGAGCTTTCTGTTATTATGGTAGTGGCTTTAGATATGATAGATCTTAACTGATGAATGTGGCTTGTAACTTCTTCGGCGTTAAACCACGTAGGTGGAATTATATCTGCGCCACTAAATATTTGTGAGTAATCACTGATTATGGTTTCGCCATCAACCTTGTTGAGATAGTGTTGTGCTTCGAAGTTGTTTACATTAAATATGAAGCTATGAAGGATTGTGTGTTTTTGTGGGCGAGATATTTGATTAAAGAAACTAGCGGATTTGAAGTCAAAGAAGTCACGTACTACATCTTCGCCGCCCAATAAGCTCGGGTTCATCACAATCGATACAACATTGTCAATGAATGAATAGGCTCGTGAAAAATTCATCAACGTTGGAGTCATAATTTAAATTCTCTAAGGTTTCGATACGTGGCTCGAAGGCGCGCTTGATGGCTTCTCCAAAGCTAAAATGCTATGAGGGCGCCGTTAATGAGAAGTCTGGGTAAGTAGGCGAGTTTAATGGATTTCCTGAAGAACCTAGCAGTGTCAAAGGCTGCATTCCAACGCGAAGCGTGGGAATGGCTAATTGCCTATTGTACTACTTGTTATTGGCGCTGATAAGATTTTGACCCAGGTTGCTGATTTTGACTGACTATATGCGGCCTTTGAAACCCCGCGTAAACACATCGTTTGCTGAATATTTGGATAGGTCAATGAATTCAGGCAGCCTGGGTCAAAATAGCATCAGCGGCAACACTGGTTGTTTTACTCACTCCACAAATTCACAAAATCATCAAAATTGTTAGCAACGAAGTTGGTTTTACTTGAGTTCGGATCAAATATTTCAACAGCGACCGAGGGTGTGTTGAAATTTAGGCAAATCAGATAACCACCCGCATCCCTTGCTATAGGGATCATTTGTTTGGGAAGCCCTGGGGGTTTTCCCGCCCCTGAGTACCATGAGATGGTGTACGGGGCCACATCAGGCGAGAAAGAAAAGAATTCGCTTATGCAAGTACCTTCGTTGCCATATGGAAATGAAGATATCTCTGGAGAGGCCTCGTCGGAATATATGACCAAATCCAAGTACGACTTTGGAAAGCTTACGCTAAGTAGTTTTTCTACTTCGGAGATCGTATTGGTATCCACTGAGGATCCCTGTTCAATCCCATAAGAACTCCAGTCAAACTTCATATCAGCCTCCATAATTATTTCTTTCCATCTGCAAAGCCCCCTTTGTTTCCGGGGTGGAACATCTTCTGCCAAAGAGCATTCCATTGAGGGCCTTTCGATTGTTCATGTTGATAGCGCCATACCAGCTGGAGTGTATCCGTTCCCGGTACGTGATGCCATGTGACTTCCTGGCTAGGGCTAATGCCTCTGGTAGGTATCTTGGTGCCCTTTATACGTCTGAATCCTGGCACCATGGTTTCCATTATTTTATTGAAATCTGCATCAGTATCGGCTGACTTTAAGAGGCTCTCGTTCGCAACCTTAAAATGTTCTGCACGGTTTGGAATGGCTAGCACATCCGGGCCAATTTTGGTCTCGTATAAAACGCTATATGCGTGGGGATCCAATGGCGTCGCCATACCGCTTAGTGCTTCGTTACGGTTTGCTGCAACTGGATCGACTGCTCCGCCAGTTTCTGCCTTGCCTCCATCCGCCTCTAGACACTCCAATCCCAATGGATCCACCCACACAGTGGGGTTAGGCACGTATTGGTAGTTATTCAACCCTCCTGCGAGTTTGATCGGATCTGGTGTCAGAAACCGCCCAGTTCCTGGGTTGTAGTAACGATGGCGGTTGTAATGGAGGCCCGTCTCCGCATCGAAGTACTGACCTTGGAACCGCAGCGGGTTGTCGATTTCACTGACATCCAATGCCACGAGGTTGCCATAGGCACGGTACTTCGCCGACCACATGATTTCGCCGCTGTAGTCGGTGAGTTCTTGAGGGGTACCGAGGTGGTCAAGTTGGTAATAGAACGGCGTTGCCTTCAGGGGGCCTTCGCCGTCGAGCATTGCCAGAGGACGGAAACTGCCAGGTTCGTAGATATAGCTGCGATACCGGTTTTCTGCGCTTTCTGCGCTCAGACGTTCGCCTTGCCACAAGAACTCGGTGGTATGGCCGTCGACCGTTTTCTCGATACGGCGGCCGAAGGCATCGTACTTGTACCTGGCTGTGCTCCCTCCTGGCAGGCTGACGCCGATGAGGCGGTGCTGGCAGTCGTAGCGGTATTCGGTGACGAGTTTCTGGCCGGCACCACGGCGTTCGCGTATCAGGTTGCCGTAGGCATCGTAGTCGTAATGGCGGTCACCCTGCATCAACAGGCGGTTGCCTTTGACGTTGGCGAGCTTGGCGGTGCCTTCGTTGGTTTGGCCAAGCAGGTTACCCGCCGGGTCGTGAGCGAAGCTTTCCGGTGTGGCGCCGCGCACGCTGATCAGACGATCGAGCGGGTCGTAGTGATAGCTGCGATTGCCTTTGCGGCTGTCGTCGACGCCGGAAAGGTTGCCAATTGCGTCGTATTTATAGCGACGCTGGAACAGATTCTTATCACGCTGGCTGACACTGTGTGCTTGCAAACGACCTTGTTCGTCGTACTGGTATTGGCTGAGCAACAGTCCTTGTTGGCGTTGTTGTTCGCGACCGGCGCTGAATTGGTGGGTGGTCAGGCGAGAACCGTTGAGATCGATACTGTTCAGGCGCCCGCCGGACAAATAACGGTAGTCGAGCGTGCTGCCATCGGGTAGGCGACAGTGGCTCAATTGGCCGACGCTGTCATATTCGTAACGTGTGGTGCCCCAGCCTTGGTGTTCAGTGATCAGTCGGTCCTGCACATCATATTCGTATGCCAGCGGCCAATGACCGTCATCAATATTTACCAAGCGACCCAGTGCGTCGTAGCTGTAGTGAATCTCTTCGCTGTCGGGCAGGGTTTTGACCAGGAGGCGACCGGAGGCGTCGCGCTGGTATTCGGTGACCAGTTCGCTGCCGTCGTCGCCGAACTCGGTTTTCTTCAGCAACTGGCCTTTGAGGTCGTACTCGTAGGCAGTGCTGCGACCGTCGAAGCCGGTTTCTTGCTGGATCAGGCCATTTGAGTAGTAGTCGAGCTGATAGCGTTCGCCGCGCTCGTTCTCAATCTCGGTGAGGTTGAGTTGCGAGTTGTCGTAGCGGTAGCGAAGTTGGCTGCCATCCGGATTGATGCGGCGGCTGACCAAGTGCAGGTTGTCGGCGTATTCGTAGCGAGTGATACGGCCCAGCTCGTCGCGTTCGGCGGTGACTTTGCCGTAGGCGTTGTAACTGAAAGTGCGTGTCGTGCCACCGGGCAAAGTGATCTGCGCCAAGCGCTGCGCTGCGTCCCATTGATACTGGGTGATGGCGCCGCTCTCGTCTTGGCGGGTGATCAATCGGCCGAATGAATCGTAGCGGTACTTGCGCTGGCCTCCATCGGGCAGACGTTCTTCAAGCAATTGCCCAAGGCCGTTCCAGTCGAGCTGATGGCGGCTACCGTCGGGGTGGGTAATTTCCAGCAAGCGGCCTCGGCGGTCATAGTGGTAGCACGTCTCATTGCCGTCGGGGTCGGTCTGCTGGGTGATGTCGCCCTGAAGGTTCCGCTGATATTTCCAAGTGGCCTTGCCCCGACGGACTACTCGTATGAAACCGTTGTGATACTCGTAAGTAGTCGGTTGGTCTTCAGGGGGAATGATTGCGACCAGGCGTCCGGCTTCGTTGTATCGATATTCTGTGATGGCGCCAAGAGGGTCCTTTTCAGCGATTAGCTGACCTTTTTCATCATAGGCTCTTTGTGTTTCTGCACCATCCGGACCGGTCTGGCTGACCAGTCGAGCGTTTTTATCGTGGACGTAAATCTGCTCGCTGCCATCTGCATTAGCGACAGTTACTGTGCCTTCATCGTCCCAAACATAACGCGCATCGATCTGCGCAATATTGGACCACTGACGAGTACAACGGGCCCACTTGCCTTCGCGTTCCCACTCCCAGTGAAAGCTTGCGCCGCCGGCCAGTTGGCGCTGTTGGATTACATGCTGCTCGTCATAGTGATAGTGCTCGACTTCCCCAACGGCATTGGTGGCGCTTATCAGTTGATTACGCTCGTTGTACTTATAGCTAACCAGTGTCTTGACCGTCTGCCACGGGTCTTGGCGTTCGCTTCGTTCGTTGTACTCCTGACCTAATTGTTGGTAGTCAACGGCGACAATATGGCGATCTTCATAGCGCAGGAGCAAAGAACGTCCCGCTCCGTTATCGATGCGCTGGATGCGATCAACGAAGTCATAGCTGATGTGCAATTGGTTGTCGTAGGCATCGCTAATGGTAGTCAGGCGCCCGGCGCGGAAATGATAAAAACGTGTGTCCTGTCCGGCCTGAGCCAAGATCAATTCGCCCGGCGCATCCCCTATGAAAATCGCCGCCTCGGAAAGGCTATTGGTGATGGAAGGACGCTGTTCGTTAGGTAGAGGGAACTCGGTCCGACGGTTTTCGTTGTCAGTCCACAGCACGACGTCATCGCTGATTTGTAAACTATGTGACAGCGGATGGCTCCAGCCGAAGCCTAGACGGTTGTCGATCTCTACCGCGCTGGTGCGGTAAAGACGTATCCATTCCAGCGGTAGCAGGCCGTCCAACTTTCCATCAGTGAGGGTTAGTAGTTCCTCACCGGTGACCATCGAAATGGGGTCGCCCTCGCAACGGGTTTTGGATTTGCACTGTGCCGCTTGATTAGCCGGGTTCGTGGACTGCTTAGGTGCGTCATTAACCGGTTCGTTTTTCACCAGCAGGCTTTGCGGTTCTGTTTTCTTCCGAGCAAATACCGAGGCGTTCGGCTCCTTAAGCGTGGGGGTATCAGCGGTCTTGGGAAGAGGCACAGGGCCACCACCAGTATCAGTAACACCGATGGAAAGAGGTGCCTTCTTACCTGCGTCCAGTGGAACATCCTTGGCCTTGAGCATTACAGGCTTGGAAAGCTCTGTATGGGCCGGAAGGCTATGTTTGCTGCTAGCCGACATCAACTGTTCAGCCAAACCCTCAAGGTATTTGAGTGCTCCCCCAGGCTTCATTTTGCTCAGGGCCTTGGTCCCCAACCGCACGGCAAGGCCGGCTCCGCCCGTAAGACAGATACCGATGACTACGTTGATCAGGAACTCGACGCCTATGCTTGCGATCACGTTGACGATCACCTGCGGCGGCAGCATGCCCACCCAGGCCACAATTGCCGAGATGTAGATAAACATCAGCGGTTCGTCGTTGAGTATCAACAAGGCAGAGGCAATTGCGTCTTTGGAGGTCGCGTAGAGCTTTTCGAGTTCAAGGTCTGATAAGTAGTCGCGAAGCTTTTTGGCATTCCCTATCGGATCGGCCAGAAGACCGACAAGGTTTTTCAAGTCATCCCATAAACTGAGTAGCGCCTGCTCGAAGCTATCGAGCGCTTCTTTCAGCAGAATCATCGCGCGACCCGCACGATCCGCCGCGGAGTATGTGCTCCACTGCGCTTGGAACTTGCTCGCCCACTCGCTTTTCAACCAGCCGTCGAGATCGCTGATCACACCTTTATAAGAACCATAAAGAGCTTTGACATCGCTTTCGGAGACGTCTGGAAAAAAGGTGATGCGATAGTGTTTCCCTGGGATGCAGTTATCGATAGTTTCGATACCACTGGGGCCAATCTTTTTATTGATCGGGGCTCCTACCACGGAGTAGCCAATCATTGCCTTTTCGACCTGTTCGATGCGCACCGGGGTATTGCCGATGGGCACGTAGCGTGCGGTCTCGAATGCATGGATCAGCGTAAACTTGCCATCCTTTGGACACACGGCAAAGGTCTCGACTGCCCCTGTCCTGGTTCTACGCTGCGTAACGCTGACCTCATTGCCAACCTTGAATTTCTGGTCGACGTCCATAGCCCAGCCTGTCCAGAAACCATCCGCCCAATTTTTGTAGTCGCTCAGGCAATTATTGAAGTCTTTAAGGATCAGGTTAACGTCGGGAGCTTTGGCGTCCAGTACCTGAAGAACCAAGGTTCCCAGTGGGCTGCTAATCATGCGTTGACTTCCTTTGTCAGCTGCGCGGCGAGGCGCTCTGCCATGTCTTCGGTATTCGGTTGATGTCGGACGAAGCGTTCGACTTTGCGGCGCAGGTTGTTTTCAGGAAATGCGAAATACAGCTCAGGACAGTCTTCACCCAGCCACTGCATCAGGTTGTCGATGACAGTGTTTAGGTCGCCCTCGGCAAGCTGTTTGAGTAGCTTCTCGGGCACCTCCCACCACGGCCAATCCCGCACCTTCGGCAAAACCCGTGTCCCAACCTCCAGCGTTTGCCCGTTAATCAGATACCGCTCAAACACCGGCAGTACTTCCCCAGCCTTCTCCCCAAGCCCCTTCAAAATCGGGTAGATGTGCCGCCCATCCCAAAAGCGGAAAAACACCTCAGTCCCGTCAGGCATCTTCACCTGTGTCAGGCTGCGCAGGTGCTCGAACACGTCGTTCGGTTCGGCGCGTGAGACGGCCAGCCAGCCCCAGTCGAGGGCGTCGGTTTCAGCGATCCACGGCAGGAATGCCGAGTTCGGTTTGAGTTCGGTGATGTAGGGCATCACCGGTTGCCAGGTGGAGTAGGGCGTGCCGCCCCAGATCGGCAGGAGCTGGGCAGTGGGTTCGGTCAGGTACAGGGTTTTCAGCGCGTCGGCATCGCTGGCGGCGCTGATGACCAGGTACAAACGCTCGCCGCTTTGCAGCGGCTGTTGCGCCAGCCAGTCCTTGGGGGTGATTCGTTCAGATGGCACAGGCACCTGCCTTGCATTTTTCGCATTCTTCGCAGAACGGCGCGTTACGTTTTAGGGTGTTGATCTGCGCCGGGGTCAGGACCTGGCCGGCCTTGTCGGCGTCGGCCTGTTTGAGGATGCCGGGCATCAGCGGAGCCGCCGGCGTGCCGCTGCCCGGACTGCCGCCGGAATTCATGTTGATCACCGGCCCGCTCAGGGTCACACCACCAGCGTCGATCTTGATGAAGCTGCCGCCGCCGACCAGGGTCAGCTCCGCGCCGGCTTCCATCACCACTTTCATGCCGCTGCTCAGGTGGATTTCTTGCCCGGCGTCGATGAACTGGCCGGTGCCGATCTTGATGTGCTGGTTGACGCCCACGGTGAGGTGGTCGTTGGCGCGGGTTTCGACTTTGCGGTCGGCGTAGACGGTGTGGTGTTCTTCGGCTTTGAATTCGCTGTAGCTGTTCTGTTCGACGGTGTCGTGGCGTTCGTTGCCGACGCGGATTTTCTGGTCGTGCTCGATGTTTTCGTCCCAGTCGCGCTGGGCGTGCAGATAGATCTGCTCCTGACCTTTTTTGTCTTCGATGCGCAGTTCGTTGTAGCCGCCACCGCCCATGGAACTGAGGGTCTTGAAGGTGCTGCGGGTCTTGTTCGCCGGCAGTTCGTACGGGACGGTGTTTTCCTTGTGGTACAGGCAGCCGCTGATCAGCGGTTGATCGGGGTCGCCTTCAAGGAAGGTGACGAGCACTTCCATGCCGATCCGCGGGATGGCGATGCCGCCGTATTGGGCGCCGGCCCAGGCGCTGGAGACGCGCAGCCAGCAGCTGGTTTTGTCGTCGGCTTCGCCTTCGCGGTCCCAGTGGAACTGGACTTTGACGCGGCCGTATTCGTCGCAATGGATCTCTTCGCCTTTCGGGCCGGTGACTACGGCGCTCTGGCTGCCGAGGATGCGCGGTTTCGGGTGGCGCAGGGGCGGGCGGTTCGGCACGTCCCATGGCGTGGCCTGGAAGCGGTTGCGGTAGCCCTGATGAAAATCGTCTTTCAGCGCCGTGGTGTCGCTGGTCACCGACTCTTCGAGCACCTGCGGCTGCTTGCCTTCGTGCAGCACTTCGGTGAGCAACCACAGGTCATTCCATTTGGCTTTCGGATGCTCGGTCAGAGCGAGGAAATGGCCGCTGACCAACAATGGCTGATCACTCTTACCTTCGGCGAGCTGGAAGTCGCTGCGATGGCGTTCGAGGGCGCGTTTGGCCAGGTGCTTGCCGCGCTCGCGGTCAATGAAGCGGCCGGGGTAGTCGTAGTCTTCGAGGTCGGGCAGGGCGTCGCCGCGGTTCTCGCTTTCCAGGGTCAGGCGTGGTTTTTCGAAATCGTAGTCGCGGCGCGTGGTGCGGCTGGTGCGGGTTTCCAGGCGCAGGTCGAAACGCTTGATCACCGGGTTGCTGGCGACCATGCCTGAGTCTTGCTGATAGGCCACAGGGGCGAGTTTCGGGAACACCGTCTGGTCATCGCCGAACAGCAGTTTGTGACCTGTTGGGGTGTGCTGGAAGTGAAAGTGAATGCCTTCTTCTTCGCACAGGCGCTGGATGAAGTGCAGGTCCGACTCGTCGTATTGCACGCAGTAGATGCGCTCGGGGTAGATCGAGCCGGTCTTGAATTCGTAGGCGTTGCTCTGAATGCCGTGCTCTTCCAGCACCTGGCCGATGATTTTCGGCACGCTGAGGTTTTGGAAGATGCGCTGGTTGATGCGGTGCGCCAAGTACGAAAGCTGCGGGTGCAGGGTCACTGAATAACGGGTCAGTCGTTTGCCGGAATCGCCTTGCGCGGCGCGGTAGATCTGCCCATGAATGCCGCTGCCGTCAGGCGCCAGCTGCAGGAAGGCCGGCTTGTGCAGCAGGGTTTCGAGGTCCAGCGACGGCTGCTCACTGACCAGCTCCACCTCGAAAACAAAAGGCTGGCTGATGGCTTCCCGGCCGGTGAGGGTAAACACCTGGAAATCGGCGGAGAGCCCTTCGATGGTCAGGGCAAAGTGGGTTTCATTGGCCGGCGCGAACATCCCTTGTTCCTCGTGCTGTACAGCGGC
>NZ_JBAWKM010000030.1:0-43050 GCF_037095675.1 Pseudomonas sp. CCNWLW23
CGCGTGAGATCCGGCGATCGATGGCTGCCCATCAGCATCAGCAGGAGAAGCATTTTGGATAAGATCGTCCCCGACCCACCCCTCGAACCCACCACCCCCCTCGAACAAACCATCCGCGCCGACGACCTCGCGAAAAACCGCGAAGCGATCAAGCGCGCTCTGGATTTTTACCTGTGCCCACAGCCGAGCAAAGCGCGCCCGCCCGGCACCCTGTTTCTGATCCAGCCCGACGTCGACACCGAAACCCTGCTCGCCCACGCCTGTGAATCCCTCGCTTCAGCCAACACCCTGGCCAGTGATTTCGCCGATCAGTTGGGGCGACCGCAGCGCAATACGGCGCTGGTGATTCAGCAGATCATCATGCTCGCTGAGCTGGCGGTGAACCGTGCGCTGGATCGGGTTGATCCGTAGGCGTAAAAAAACCACCGGGCCGTTAAGCCCGGTGTTTTCCACGACGTGCAATCGCGTGGATGTCACGTCACCTGTGTCAGCTTGACGTCCGTTACAAGCATGTCGACCAAGGTTTGCAGGTATTGGAAGCTCTCATCTTTTTTCCCCCAGCGATCAATGAAGAACAGACCTTTGTCATTGATCTGAATCGGCGTCTCAACGATCTCGCCGGACCTGGATCTATGCACCACACTGGCTTTGCGGGTATCTGCATTTTCGATCAGGAATTGGCCCTGTCGAGTCAGTCTGCTGCGACTGACGGAAGGCGGCGCAGCAGGCTTTTTCGTGCCGGGGACGGCCACCTCCATCACAAAGTCGCTGCTCAAGGCCCTCACGTTGGTCTCGTGCTGGCCGCTGACAAATTCCCATGTACCGCGATGAATATCCCTGGCCAGCTCAGGGGCGGTGTCGCGCACGTGCAGGCTGACGGCTGAAAGTGTATCGGCCAGACCTGGCACGCCGAGGTTGTAATTGGTGTGCGCACTGCCGATGAGGGCCACCCATTTATGCGGGCCGTTGGCCAGTTGATCAGCCTCGATTACTTGGGTTGCAAAGTAGCTGAACATCTCGTTTCGCGAGACTGCTTTGTCATGCAGGCCCTTGAGGTGGTAGGACGCTGTGCAATCGATCGCTCTGATGCGGATGTTGTATTTGGCTGCTGCCTGGTAGAGCTCCGTGTAGGTATCGCTCCCACCGTAAGCCATCATGTGCCCTCGGTCCTGACGATGCAGGTACGCCTTCAGCCTGTGCGGCATACGTTGGGTTCGCAAAAAAATGTCGAGATCGGCCTGGTGCAGATCGGTGAACAGGTGCTCGACATACAACGTGTCATAGCCTGCTTTCTTGAGCGCTTTCATGTGCTTTTTCAGCAGCGCTTTGCTCGCTACATCGGCATGGGCTTCGCCGATCAGCAGATTCAAGCGTCCGTCGGCCAGCTGCCGCAGAAAAGCCTCGAATGTGCAGTCGGAGGTGAGCACCGGCAGGATCGGCGCATCGGGAGGGACGTAGTCGGTGAAAGCGTCTCTGGCGGTTTTTTCCAGGCGCTTGCGCTGGGCGATGAAAGCCTCGTAGGCCGTTCTTTCACTGGAGATCGTCGGGGTGTAATTCGAGTCCATGGAGTAGGGCTTATGCAACATTTCAGCAATATCGTCACGCAGCGGCAAAGCCACATCGAAATCGCTGAAGTGATCAACGGCGCTAGCTGCGGCGGGGGGCCTGGAGACGGGTAGAGGTGCCTTGTAGGCGCTCGGCATCTGTACCAGGAAATCACCTTGCGCAGTCGCATCGCCGGCGATGGCGCCGGGTGTATCCCTGCTTATGCGTGCCGGTTGGTACAGGTCGATGTCTTCAACACGTATGGCTACGGCCTCGTGCAGGTCGGCCAGGCCCGGCGTGTTGTCGAACGTGGTCATGCGCGACTGTTCGGTCAGGGCAATCCAGCGCTCTTCGCCGACGTCGGCCACATCACTGGCAAGCGCCTTGTGCGAATAGAAGTTTCTGATGGAGTTGTTTCGCGGGGTCAGCGGCGAGACCTCGGACATCACCATGATCCCTTCGAGTTTATAGCTGGCCGAGCCGTCTAGCGCATGGATGCTCATGCCTTTTTCCCGGGCCCTGCGCACCAGCGCCAGGTAAGAAAAAGCTGCGTCCGGCGCATACCCCATGGCTTTGTCGAGCGCCTTCAGGTGTTTGTTGATATGAAACCAGGAGCCGTTCCTGTTGAGCTTTTCCAGTTTGAGATGAAACACGTCACCCGGCAGGTATTCGAGAAAGAGATGCTTGTAGCCGTTCGCCACGAGGACGTCGAGATGCTCGATCAATAACTGTTTGCTGGCGATCGAACCAGGTTGTGCACCGATCACCAGGTTTTTTGCGGCGAATGCATCGCTGCCGATCAACTGTGCGAATGAGGTATTGGCGGCAACTGCCGGCACTTCGGCACGGGCGGGCAGCGGTGCGAGCCGGGCAAAATGGCGCGTGGCGTCTTTGGTGAGTTTTTCGACCTGTTCCAGATAGGCTGTGCGTACATCGCTCAACTGATCGACCACCCGGGCCATGATGGTCTGCCGCGGGATACCCATGTCGCTCAGTTGCAGCAATGCCTCGCGCGATTGCGGCACCAGCAACGTTTCGACGCGCTCGCGGTAGTCGATCGCGACTCCATAATCTTTGTGCGGACCGGGTGTATCGGGTACAGCTTCGTATTTCGGTGCCCCGCCGGACAGGCCGCTGCGCACCATCACCCCGTCGGAGTTACGCACGGTCAGAATGCCGGTCGAAAGCAGTCCGGAGCCATTCGGATCCGGGCGATAGAGCAAATAACGGCCCAGCGCGTCCGGGTTGTTACTGGCGTAATACGACTGTCCTCTGAAAGCGACCGCCTGCATATCGTCCCAGACGGGTTCAGTGGCCATTTGATCGACCAATGCCAGAGCACTCTGTTGCTCATCGCCGGCAGTGGCGACAGCCTGACGTAACGGGCGCCGGACGGGCTTGAGTGACCGTAGCGCCGGACGCAGATCCGTCAGCACCGCGCCGGCACTGTTGAACAGATAACCGAGCAAGTGCCGGAACGCTTCGTTGTTGTTGCCCTGACGATAGGCATGCAGGGCGAGCATCGCGTCCTTGAAGGCCAGCAACAGGCCGGTGCTCAGGCTCAACAGCGGGAAGGGCGCGGTGGCGATGGCCGCGACCCACTCAACGCTCGTCCAGATCAGGCCGGCGATCATTTCGATACGACTGGTGGTGGTCGCGTGGACGTTGTCGATCCGCCGTTGCAGCTTCATGTCATAGAGCGCGGTGAGCAGGTCGCTGACGGCGTCAGCCGGTCGCATCGAGTCGTAGCGGGCGGGGCTGGGGGTGGTTTTGTTGAGGTCTTTGGGCAGCTTCTTGCGGATGTTGTCCAGGTGCGTGCGGACCCGGGTCTGGGCGCTGATACCCACGCGCGAGGTGAAGTACTCGACCATGCCCGATTGCAGCAGCAGATAATTGAACAGGCGCGCTTCACGAAAACGCACGCCGTCCGGCGCGTCCGGCGTATACAGCAGAACCGGATTACTGTCATGGCTGAACAGCCAGGTATCGATCACCCATTCGCCGTCGATCATCAACCGGTGGATCGGGTACTTCGTCCGCGTCTGCCCCGACGTTTGATCCATGCTGGTGATGCTTTGCTGGAGCCATTGCAGGTCGCTGCTGGCGATATGTCCTTGCAGCTGGCATTCCAGCGCGGCGCTTTGCATCTGGCGCTGAGTGATCGCCAGTGTCGCGTTGCGGCGGAACGCGTAGCCTTCGCTCTGGGAATTCTGCAGCTCCTTTTTGACTTTGTCGGTATAGCGTTGGCCGATCCACACCCCTGTGACCGAGCGCGCGACATTCTGCGCGGTCAGGCTGCTGATATCGATGCCTTGCGGACCTCTGAAGCGCGCCGAGCGTGAGAATTTCTGCTCGAGAAAACCCACGCCGTCGGCATAGCCGTCGCGATACAGCCGGGTATAGGTCAACGGCTTTGGTGTCCATGAGGGCACGATCGATTTTGGCGAGTAGGCCCAGACGGTGTCAGGATCGACGTCATTGGCCGCACGTTTGAGCAAGCGGTTCAGGCTGAGCTTCGCTTGCTCGTGCACGTAGGCGTCAAATGTCTGGAAACGCCCGCCCGACAGCGGATGTTGATTGAATGCGAGCAGTGCGCCCTCGGCGTCGTCGCTCAGCGTCGTCAGTTGTCGGCGATTGGCCGCAGTGGTCGAGCGATACCACACCGGTGTACTGAAATCATAATCATCGATGCGTGTGGCAAGCACGTGTTCAGCCATCGCTTTGAGGCAATCGAGATGGTTGCCGAGGTGATCGAAAGTCACCTTCTGGTGCTCCGCTGCTTCCGGTTTGAAGCTCAGCCCCGACAAGACTTTGCGCAGAGCAGGACGAAAGCGCATCGGTGCGCGGCTGACCAGGTAACCGGCCATGGTTTGGGCTGCGTCACCCTGCTTGGCCCACGACAACACATGGGCCTGACATTCGCGCTCACTGTCAAAGGCCTCGAACTGGCGATCGCGTGGGGCTTGTGGCGTGCATAGCAGAACGCGTTTGACCGCACCGGACTGATCGTTCTGACGCAGCACCCAAAGGTCTTGGAGTTGCGCACCGTGCAAACACAGCGTGGCGGCGCGTAACTGTGAATCGCTGCCGCTGCGCAGGCGCTGGATCATTTGCAGGTCGCTGTCGAGCAGGTGCCCTTGCAGCGCTGCGGTATGGGCGAGCGCGACGATGCGCTGATCGAGCATCTGCTCAATGGCAGGTTTGATTGCGGAGCTTGCCTGCATCTGCGTTTGCAAACGTGCGAAGTCGACGCGCGGTTCCAGCTCCAGTGCCTGCTTGATCACCCAGGCGGGCGTCACGTCCGCGTACTCGTCGGATAACGGCAGGTCGTTGTAAGTCAGCCGGGTGTGGCTGAGAAACTCCGAGCCTGGCAACTCATCGCCGGTGTGCGGGCCGCGCAGGGTCAGCTCGACCAGGTTGCGCTTGTGCACATATACGCCGTATCCCGGTACCCGCCGGTCGGTGGTGATTTGCAGGTTGTCCGGTTGCAGATCGTCGATTTGCAGATCATCACTCAGACGCTCCAGCCATTGCTGGCGGGCCACGGCCATCAGACTGACCGCGGGGCCCATCAGGTCAAGCAGGTTTTGCCGGGCCTGATTGTAGTTGCCCAGGTGCAAGGCCAGTTCGGCCCGCTTGGCGGCGTCGGCGCTGCGGTACCAGTCCGGGGCGCTGTTGCGCAGGTGCCGTTCGAACAGCGTTTGTGCCTGAAGGGCCAGACGCGGAGTGAGATCCGGCAGCGCAGCGCCGATGGCGCGCTCCAGCTCGGCGATCAAGCGAGCGGGATCCTGCTGCGGGTTAGCGGCGAAACTCAGTGCATATTCGATATCCAGGGTGCGTTTTTCGATCAAGGCATCGTAGATGTGTTCGAACAGCGGTTGGCTGTCGATGGGCGTCAGCTGCAATGGCCAGATTCCTGCTGTACCGATCTCGTGGTAGCGGCTGGGCAGCAGCTGCATCAACTCGTCACGGCTGATGCTGTGCTTCATGGTCTCGAGCAGATGGGCGTCGAGATCAGCCAGGGAATTGAACAGCTCCAGGCCCCTGGCGGGCGTGAACAACACGACGAAACCCGCGCTCTGGTCGGTCAGCAGATCGCTGACTTTCGGGGTGTCGTTTTGCGTAACGACAAAGGTCCCGGCGAGCTCGACAGTGGTTTGCTGATAAGTGAACTGCAACGCATACATGGCCGGACGCAACAGCGGGCCCAGCGCCAGTTTCTTCATCAGCTCACCAGCCTGCGGGTGCAACAGGCGATCCTTGACGGCTTGTTGCGCCTCGTCCTCGAGCGCGGTGAAACCGGCGTCGTATTTAAGGAAGGTTTTCGCCGGTTTGCCGTCGATCTGGTCACGCAGATCCATGTTGATCAGTTGCGTGCTGAGGCGCACCTTCAGCGTGGCGATCAGTTGCTTGCCAGCCTCGCTTTGCAGGTCGCTGGTTGCCAGCGCCTGATAGAGCGCGCGACTGCGTTGCAGGTAGCCGTCGCGATAGGTTTTCAGCTGCTCTTCGAGGCGTTTGAGATGAGCCTGCTCGGTGCTCGGTTTGTGCTCGGGCAGCAGCGGGGTTTCGGTGTTGAAGAGCAGACGCCCGATCTGGTTGAGATCGTTTTTGATCTCATCGGGTGTGGGTGCGTTGGGGGTGCTCATGGGCACGATTTCCATGCTGGGGATGAAGGGCCAGCATGGCGAGCGGGGCGTGGAGGAGGGTGGTATCCATGTATCGTGCGCGGGCCGGATTTTCCCCGCCCGCTCCAGCCCTCCCGCCACCGGCGCAGATCAAACCTGCGCGCTGACCTCCCCGCGACTCAGCAATGTCTCGATCGCCCCGCTCAAACTCGCGGCCTTGTCCCCCACCAGCAAATGCCAGACGCCGCCGTCCAACTGGCTGACACCCAAGCAGCCGAGCGCTTTGAGCTGCGCATCGGACAATGCCTTGGCATCGGCCAGTTGCAGGCGAATGCGGGTCATGGCGATGCAATCGAGTTGCAGCACATTGTCGCGACCGCCCAGTGCATCCAGCCATTGCTGCGCCTCGTTGCGGGTAAGCGCAACGCTCTTCGGCTCATCGGCAACCACTGCGGTTTCCACCAATGCTGTTCGGCCCAGCGCAGGCATGGCCAAGCGAATCTCATCGGCAATGCTGTCAGCAAGCGGCCCGACCACGACCTGCAAACTGCCGCCCTTGCCCGGGCGCACCACCGCCATCGCGCCCAGCGCTTTTAGTTCGGCATCCGAGGCTTTGTTGCGATCGACCATCTCCAGGCGCAGTCGGGTCGTGCAGGCGCCGACGGTGAGCAGATTCTCTGCGCCGCCCAGGGCTTTGATATACGCACTGGCGCGTTCGGTTTCCGAGAGCACGGCTTTTTCGGCGCTGGCGACGTCTTCGCGCCCCGGTGTCTTCAGATTGAAGCGGCGGATACAGAAGTCGAAGACCAGGTAATAGATGACCGCATAAGCCAGCCCGACCGGCACCACCAGCCAGCCATTGGTCGACTTGCCCCAGCCGAGAATCATGTCGATGAAGCCACCGGAAAAGGTGAAGCCCAGATGAATGTTCAAGCCGTTGGTGATCGCCATCGACAGCCCGGTCAGCAGCGCGTGCAGGAGGAACAGCAGCGGCGCGAGAAACATGAAGGCAAATTCGATTGGCTCGGTAACACCGGTGAGAAACGATGTCAGCGCCATCGACAGGAAGATCCCGCCCATCACCTTGCGCCGCTCCGGCAAAGCGTTGCGGTACATCGCCAGGCACGCGGCGGGCAGGCCGAAGATCATCATCGGGAACATGCCGGTCATGAACTGGCCGCCCTTCGGATCGCCGGCAAAATACCGCGACAGATCGCCGGTCACCAAGGCGCCCGTGGTCGGGTCGGTGAAGTTGCCGAAGACGAACCACGCCATGTTGTTGAGGATGTGGTGCAGGCCGGTGACGATCAGCAGGCGGTTGAACACGCCGAAGACGAAGGCGCCGATGCTGCCGCTTTCCATCATCAGCGCGCCGAACGCGTTGATGCCCTGCTGGATCGGCGGCCAGATATAGCCGAACAGCACGCCCAGACCCACCGCCGCGAACCCGGTGACAATCGGCACAAAACGCCGGCCACCGAAGAACGCCAGATACTCCGGCAACTTGATGTCCTTGAAGCGGTTGTACAGCGCACCGGCCATCAGGCCGCTGACGATCCCGGCGAGCATGCCCATGTTGATGGTCGAGTCGAGCACCTTGAGCGTGGAGATCATCACCAGATAACCGATCACCCCGGCCAGGCCGGCGGTGCCGTTGTTGTCCTTGGCGAAACCGACGGCGATGCCGATGGCAAAGATCATCGCCAGGTTGGCGAAGATCACTTGTCCGGCATCGTGAATGATCGCGATGTTCAACAGGTCCGTGTCGCCCAGGCGCAGCAGCAGGCCGGCAATCGGCAGGATCGCGATCGGCAGCATCAGCGCGCGGCCCAGGCGTTGCAGGCCTTCGATGAAGAGTTGGTACATGGCGTTTGTCCTTTTTGTTTTTGTTAGCGCAGAGGCCAATGTTGATGACAGGCGTGGCGAACGGCGGCGGCGCTGGACAGCTTGAGCAAGTCGCGGCTCAGGCGCTGACATTCGGCTTCATGCAACTGGCGTACGCGGTCCTTGATTTCACCGATCTGCACCGGGCTCACCGACAGTTCGGTGACGCCGAGGCCGATCAGCACCGGCGTGGCCAGCGGGTCGGAGGCGAGGGCGCCGCAGACACCGACCCAGCGCTTGTGCACCGCCGCGCCTTCGCAGGTCATGGCGATCAGACGCAGCAACGCCGGATGCAGGGCATCGACCCGCGCCGCCAGCCCGGCGTGATCGCGGTCCATGGCCAGGGTGTATTGCGACAGATCGTTGGTGCCGATCGAGAGAAAGTCGGCGTGTTCGGCCAGTTGTTCGGCTTGCAGCGCGGCGGCGGGGACTTCGATCATCACGCCGATTTCCGGGCGCTCGGTAATGCCCAGCTCAAGGCGCAAGGCATCGACGCGCTGGCGGATGTGCAGCAGTTCGTCGACCTCGGTGACCATCGGCAACAGAATCCGGCAACGCGACAACGGCTTGACCTGCAGCAGCGCGCGCAGTTGCTGATCGAGAATTTCCGGGCGCGCCTGGGCCAGCCGAATGCCGCGCAGACCGAGCACTGGGTTGGCCTCGGCGGGCAGCGGCAGGTAGTCGAGTTGCTTGTCGCCGCCGACGTCGATGGTGCGGATGATCACTGACTTGTCGCCCATGGCATCGATCACCGCTTGATAGGCGCTGCGCTGTTCTTCGACGTCCGGTGCCGTCTGGCGATCAACGAAGAGAAACTCGGTGCGCAACAGGCCGACGCCATCGGCACCGTTGGCAAAAGCGTCTGCTGCTTCGTTGCTTGAGGCGACATTGGCGACCACTTCGATGTGCACGCCATTGCGCGTTTCAGCGGGCAAATGGGCTTTGGCCTGTTGGCTTTCGCGACGCTGCTGACGCTCGATCTGCGCCTGTTGCACTTCGGCCAGGCGCTCGGCGTTTGGCGTCAATTCGAGACGACCGCCCTCAGCGTCGAGCACCACGGCCTGATCTTGCGGCTGCTCAAGCAATTGCGCGCCCAAAGCGACGATGCACGGCAGGCCTTTGCCGCGCGCCAGAATCGCTACGTGCGAGGTCGCGCCGCCCTCGGCCATGCACAACCCGGCGACACCTTGCGCGCTGAGTTGCAGCAGATCCGATGGCGTCAGTTCGTGGGCGGCAACAATGGCGCCGGCCGGCACCTGGTATTGCCAGGCCTCGCCAAGCAGGGCGCGCAGGACGCGTTGCTTGAGGTCGCGCAAATCGTTGGCACGTTCGGCCAGCAGCGGACTGCCGGTGCCTTGGAGCATGTCGCACTGGGTGTCGATCGACTGACTCCAGGCGTGCGTCGCAGCGGTGCCTTGTGCGATGAATTGATGCGCGGCGTCGAGCAGGGCCGGGTCTTCGAGCAGCGCCATGTGTGCAGCGAAGATCGCTTCTTCGTCGGCGTTCTTGTGCTTTTTCGCCTGGGCGAGGGTGGCGGCGATTTCGCTGCGCACCGCGTTCAATGCCGTTTCAAGCGTCTGCTGCTGTTGCACTGGATCGTGATGGCCCGTATCCGCCGGCAAGGTGATCGCGTTCAAGCGAAACAACGGCCCGGCGACCAGCCCTGGCGCGGCGCAAACACCATGCAACACCCCAGCCTCGGCCGGACGTTTCAGCGCGGCGGTGGTGGTCGGCGCTTGCCCGTGATGATCGTCCGGCAGCGCCGTGGCCAATGCGCTGAGCAGAGCTTGCAATGCGGCATCGGCGTCCGGCCCCTGACAACTGACCTGCACTTCATCCTGCTCACCAATGGCCAGCCCCATCAAACCGATCAGACTGTTGCACGGCGCCGATTTGCCGTTGAAGTGCAGCTGTGAGTGGCTGCTGAAACCCTGGGCGGTCTGGCGGATCAGCGCAGCGGGGCGCGCATGCAAGCCGCCGCGATGAGCAACCTGCACTTGACCACGAACCTCTGGCCCAGCGCTTATATCGGTATTCGCCGCGACAACATTGCGCGCGATGATGTGCAGCAACGGCTCGCCGACGTTCACCGCTTTGAGGGTGATCGGCCGCACCTGAAAATCCGCGCTGTTGGTCAGGATCAACAGGCTGACCAGGCTTTTGCAGTGCTGACCGACCTTGTCCAGGTCATAGCGCAGCAGCGGCTGGCCAAGGCTGACGCGATCGCTTTCCTTGACCAGCATGGCGAAACCTTCGCCGTTCAGTTCAACGGTGTCGAGGCCCAAATGCAGGAGGATTTCCGCACCGTTGTCGGCGCGAACGGTCACCGCGTGGCTGCTGCGCGCAACGTGGATGACCACGCCGGCGCAGGGCGAATACAGCGTGTCGTTGAGCGGGTCGATGGCGATGCCGTCGCCCATCGCGCCACTGGCGAATACCGCGTCCGGGACGTTGGCGAGCGTCAGCACCGGGCCGCTGAGCGGGGCGCTGAGGGTCAGCTCTTTATTGTTGTCGGGCATGGCTGGGTCTCATCAGTTGAATCTCGGTTCGATGTCCCCTGTAGGAGCTGCCGAAGGCTGCGATCTTTTGATCTTGTTTTTATGGGTCGAGATCAAAAGATCGCAGCCTTCGGCAGCTCCTACACGGGTACATCCGTCAGCAGTTGTCAGTGCGTGCGGGTCACTTTGCTCAAATGGCGCGGCTGATCCGGGTCCATGCCCCGCGCCACGGCCAGGCCTGCGGCCATCACGTAAAAGCTCTGGATCGCCAGAATCGGATCGAGGGCCGGGTGTTCGGCGCGGCTCAGGGTCAGGTCGCGTTCGCTGACGTCATCCGGCGCGGCGAGCAAGACCCGGGCGCCGCGCTGGCGCATTTCCGCCGCCAGGCTCAGCAGGCCGGCCTGCTCAGCGCCGCGTGGGGCGAAAACCAGCAGCGGATAGTGTTCGTCGATCAGTGCCATCGGGCCGTGACGGACTTCGGCACTGCTGAACGCTTCGGCCTGAATCGCCGAGGTTTCCTTGAACTTCAGCGCGGCTTCCTGAGCAATGGCGAAACCGGCGCCACGGCCGATCACCATCAGGCGCTCGCAATCGCGCAGGGCTTCGATGGCCACGCTCCAGTCCTGTTTCGCCGCTTCGCGCAGGCCTTCTGGCAGCGCGTCGTGGGCTTGCAGCAATTCGCTGTCCTCTTTCCAGTGCGCGATCAAACGCGCGCTGGCGCTGAGGGTGGCGATAAAGCTTTTGGTCGCAGCGACGCTGCTTTCAGTCCCGGCAAGCAGCGGCAGGCTGAATTCACAGGCCGCTTCGAGTGGCGAATCGGCAGCGTTAACCATCGACACGCTCAGCGCGCCACGCTTGCGCAACAGGCGCAGGCTGTTGACCAGATCCGGGCTCTGCCCCGACTGCGAAAACGCAAAGGCGACCTGACCGCTGACTTTCAGTGGCGCCTGCTGCATGGTCACCACCGACATCGGCAACGAGGCCACCGGCACGCCCAGTTGCTGCATGGTCAGGTAGGCGAAGTAGCTCGCCGCGTGGTCGGAGCTGCCACGGGCGACGGTCATCGCCACTTGCGGCGGCTGACGGCGCAGGCGCCCGGCGATCTCGATCATCGGCGCGTCGAGCTGTTGCAGTTGGGCTTGCACGGCCTCGAACGAGGACAGCGCCTCCTCAAGCATTTTTGAAGTCAATGTCTTCTCCTTCGACCATGACGGCGGTCAGTGTGAGTGAGCGATCGAGCCGCACGCAGTCGGCCCAGGCGCCGGGGGCAAGGCGCCCGCGTTCGGTGATGCCGAGGTAGTCGGCGGGAAATTGCGACAGACGCTGCGAGGCTTCGGCGATCGGCAGACCGATCTTGACCAGATTGCGCAGGGCCTGATCCATGGTCAGGGTGCTGCCGGCCAGCGTGCCGTCGGGCAGGCGCACGCCGCCCAGGCATTTGGTCACGGTGTGGCTGCCAAGCTTGTATTCACCGTCGGGCATGCCGGCGGCGGCGGTCGAATCAGTGACGCAGTACAGGCACGGGATCGAACGCAGGGCCACGCGAATGGCGCCGGGATGCACGTGCAACAGATCGGGAATCAGCTCGGCGTATTTGGCGTGCGCCAGTGCTGCGCCGACGATGCCCGGCTCGCGGTGATGCAGCGGGCTCATGGCGTTATAGAGGTGAGTGAAACTGCTGGCACCGGCAGCCAGCGCAGCGACGCCTTCCTCGTAGCTGCCGAGGGTGTGGCCGATCTGCATGCGGATGCCACGGCTGCTCAGCTCGCGAATCAATGCATCGTGACCGGCGATTTCCGGGGCAATGGTGATGACGCGGATCGGTGCCAGCGCCAGATATTCTTCGACTTCTGCCATCAACGCGGTGTGGGCGAAGTTCGGTTGAGCGCCGAGTTTTCCCGGGTTGATGTAAGGGCCTTCAAGGTGTACGCCAAGCACTCGCGCGGCGCCTTTCGGACGCTGTTTGCAGAATTCTCCTACCTCTTTCAAGACGCTGGAAATCTCCGCACTCGGCGCGGTCATGGTCGTGGCCAACAGCGAGGTGGTGCCAAAGCGCACGTGGGTTTTGCTGATGGTTTCGAAGGCTTCGGCGCCTTCCATAATGTCTTTGCCACCGCCGCCGTGCACATGCAGGTCGATGAAACCCGGCAGCAGATAGGGTAGATCGTTAGCCGCCGGATCGCAGGGCACGCCTTCGATCGACACGATCTTGCCGTGTTCGTGAATCAGCCGGCCGCGAACCCAGCCGCTGGCGGTGAGGATGTTGTCTTCGGACATTTTCGTTCTCGCTTGGGGTTGCGCTCAGCGGCGCAGCTCTGCAACAAAGTCGTAGTAGTCGTTGCGGCAATAGGTGTCGGTGACTTCGATCGGCGTGTTGTCTTCCAGATAGCCGACCCGGGTCATCAGCAGCATGGCGGTGCCGGGGGCGATGCCGACCAGCGCGGCGAATTCGTCCGAGGCGTTGATTGCCTGGATGTGCTGAAGGGCGCGGACGATCGGTTTGCCGATGCCGTCGAGGTATTCGTAAAGCGAATCGCCCACCGCTTGCGGCCTGGGCATGATCGACGCGGGCAGGGTGCTCATTTCGATCGCCATGACCGTGTCATCGGCTTTGCGCAGGCGTTTCATGCGCGCCACCTTGTCGTTCGGCGACAGGCCGAGGCGGATCAGTTCTTCGTGAGTTGGCAGGGTGATCTCCCGCTCCAGCCATTTCGAGCTCGGCACGAAACCTTTCAAGCGCAGCATTTCGCTGAAGCCGGACAGACGCGACAGCGGTTGTTCCAGGCGTGGGGTGATGAACGTGCCCGAGCCTTGCAGGCGGCGGATCAGGCCTTGCTCAAGCAAAACTTCCAAAGCCTTGCGTGCGGTGACCCGGGAGATGCCGAGCTGGTCGCTGAGGTTGCGCTCGGACGGCATCGCCTGTTCGGCCTTCCACTGCCCGGCATGAATCGCCGCTTCCAGATTGCGCGCCAGTTGCAAGTACAGCGGCGTCGGCTGGGAGTCATCGGGGCGTAGGGTTTGAAGGTCGTTCATGTAGGTCGTTTCCGTCGCGAGTATAGGATTGTTGTGGCTCGCTTGTGCGACGGAAGCTAATACCACTTGAATACCATGTCAACGCGATGAAATGGCGTCTGGCCCAATGGATTGGCGGTTGTCAGGGGTCATGTTTAAAGTGGTATTAGTGGTGGACCATAAAAAGCAAAAGATCGCAGCCTGCGACAGCTTCTACAGTTGAGAGTGGTATCACCCCTGTAGGCGCCGTCGCAGGCTGCGATCTTTTGATTTATTTTTGTTGCGGTGACCAGCGGTCGAGTTTACGGACGAATCTCGATCATCGTGCCGTCCGGTACCAGATTCCACACTTCACGCATGTCGACGTTGCGCATGGCGATGCAGCCATCGGTCCAGTCGAGGGTGTGGAATAACTGCTCCGGATTGTCTGCTGAATCCGGGGTGCCGTGGATCATGATCATCCCGCCGGGCTCGACACCTTCACGGCGTGCGCGGGCGGCATCGCTGATGTTCGGGTAGGAGATGTGCATCGACAGGTTGAATTTGTCGCTGGTCTTGCGCCAGTCGATCCAATAGAAACCTTCGGGTGTGCGTTTGTCGCCCTCGATCAGTTTCGGGCCTTTCTTTGCACCCTTGCCCAAGGAGATGCGATAGGTCTTCAGCGGCTTGCCGTCGGCAATCAACTGCAGTTGGTGGGCCGATTTCAGTACCAGGACTTTTTCGATCAGCGGAGTGTTCGAGGGCGTCACGGTGGTCACGAATGACGCTTGCGAAACGCTGACGAACGACAGGCACAACAGGGCAAGCAACCAACGCATTGAAACGATTCCCCAAGAATGACGCAGACACATAGTGATAGATGCAGGTGTGGTTATCGGCAGGGTGCCGCGAAGCTCAAGTGATCGCCGGCTGCACCAGTGGCGGAATCGACTCCGAACGCACCGGGTAAACCTCGCTGCGCCGATCGGCAAAGAAACATTCCAGCGTGCGCCCGACCGTGCGGAAAGCCAGCTCGTCCCAGGGAATGTCGGCTTCTTCGAACAGCTGCACTTCAAGGCTTTCCGGCCCGGCCGCGTATTGCAGATCGGCCAGTTCGGCGCGGAAGAACACATGCACCTGGCTGATATGCGGCACGTCGATCAGCGTGTAGATGCTCAGGTTGCGCACCCGGGCGCAGGCTTCTTCGGCGGTTTCGCGGATGGCGGCCTGCTCGATGGTCTCGCCGTTTTCCATGAAGCCGGCAGGTAGCGTCCAGTAACCGAGACGGGGCTCGATGGCGCGGCGGCAGAGCAGCACTTTCGTCCCCCAGGTCGGCACGCAACCGGCGACGATATTGGGGTTCTGGTAGTGAATGGTCTGACAGCTGTCGCAGACAAATCGCAGCCGCGAGTCGCCTTCGGGAATGCGCTGGGTGACCGGGTTACCGCAGTGGCTGCAAAATTTCATGCTCGGGTTCCTGAATGCTGCGCCTATCTTGGCGTGCAGCGGGGCCGGTCGGCAAGTTGTCGTTTCGCGACACGACGGGTTTTGGGGGCTTGGGCGCTTGCTTTGATTGGTGCATGATGCGGAGCAAGGCACCGATCGAGAACACTCATGCTGGACGAGCTACTGCATAGGGTAAGCAACCACACACCGCGTACGCTGGAGACCGACGCACGTTTCCCCGAAGCCGCCGTGCTGGTGCCGATCACCCGCAGTGACGAACCGGAACTGGTCCTGACCCTGCGCGCCAGCGGGCTTTCGACCCATGGCGGCGAAGTTGCCTTCCCCGGAGGGCGACGCGACCCGGAAGATCCGGACCTCATATTCACCGCGCTGCGCGAAGCCGAAGAAGAGATCGGCCTGCCACCGGGCCTGGTCGAAGTCATCGGCCCGCTGAGTCCGCTGATCTCCCTGCACGGCATCAAGGTAACGCCGTATGTCGGGGTGATTCCCGACTTTGTCGAATACCAGCCCAATGATGCCGAGATCGCCGCCGTCTTCAGCGTGCCGCTGGAATTCTTCCGCAAGGACCCGCGTGAGCATACTCATCGCATCGATTATCAGGGCCGCAGTTGGTACGTGCCGAGCTATCGCTTCGGCGAGTACAAGATCTGGGGCCTGACGGCAATCATGATCGTCGAGTTGATCAACCTGCTCTATGACGCCAAAATCAGCCTGCACCGACCGCCGAAAAGCTTTATCGATACCTGAGCCGTCGTTCGAACGGCCGTGAGCCCTGAGGAAAACAAAATGAAATACCGCCTGGGCGACGCCCGTGTCGAAACCCATCCACAGAGCTGGGTCGCGCCCAATGCCGTGCTGGTGGGCAAGGTTCGCCTGGAAGAGGGCGCCAACGTCTGGTTCAACGCTGTGTTGCGCGGCGACAACGAACTGATCCTCGTCGGCAAGAACAGCAATGTGCAGGACGGTACGGTGATGCACACCGACATGGGCTATCCACTGACCATCGGTACCGGCGTGACCATCGGCCACAACGCGATGCTTCACGGTTGCACGGTCGGCGATTACAGCCTGATCGGTATCAACGCAGTGATTCTCAACGGCGCGAAGATCGGCAAGAACTGCATCATCGGCGCCAATTCGCTGATCGGCGAAGGCAAGGAAATTCCCGACGGTTCGCTGGTGATGGGCTCGCCGGGCAAGGTCGTGCGTGAACTGACCGAGGCGCAAAAGAATATGCTCGAAGCCAGCGCCGCGCACTATGTGCATAACTCGCAGCGTTACGCCCGCGATCTGGTCGAGCAGGAACAATGACGACTGTTGAACGACCAGTCGCCTCTCCCTGCGTGAATATCTGCGCGCTGGACGAAGATGATGTTTGCACCGGGTGCCAGCGCACGGTCGCGGAGATCACCCGCTGGGGCCGCATGAACAATGACGAGCGCCGCGTCGTGCTGGGGTTGTGTCATGAACGGGCGAAGGCGAGTGGATTGGTCTGGATGATTCCCGCGAAGTCAGGCGTCTGAACCACCGCTTTCGCGAGCAGGCTCGCTCCCACCTTGAAAATGCGTTCCACTGTGGGAGCGAGCCTGCTCGTGAAGACGTCGGTCCTGTCACCGCACCTATTGGCGCAATACCAGCGCTCAAGTAACCTGTGCGCCACATTTACAGGCCACCTCCATGATCTTCCTCATCGCCTACATCAGCAGCGTCGTGCTGATCAACTTCGCCTTTTCCACCGCACCGCACCTGGACATCATCTGGTCGGCCTGGGGCGGGCTGGTGTTCGTGCTGCGCGACATGGTGCAAACGCGCTTCGGTCATGGCGCGATCGTGGCGATGCTGGCGGCGCTGGTGCTCTCCTACATCACGTCCGACCCTTCCATCGCGCTGGCCAGCGCCACGGCGTTCGCGGTTTCCGAGTGCATCGACTGGCTGGTGTTCAGCATCACCAAGCGGCCGTTGCGTGATCGTCTGTGGATCAGTTCGGCGCTGAGCATTCCGCTGGATACCTTCATCTTTTTCGGCATGATCGACGCCTTGACGCCGCCGGTGATCATCACCGCGCTGGCCTCCAAGTTCGCCGGCGTTACCGCGGTCTGGCTGATCATGGCCTGGCGTGATCGCAAACAGGCTGTCGCCAGCTGAAGCCAAACCCTCGGGTTCATGTAAAATGCCGCGCTTTCTCCCCATGGAAAGCGCACCTGCGTGGCTTTCCTCGATGATCCGCTTCCTTTGAGGACCTGAGATGACCCGTATCGGAACTCCATTGTCGCCAACCGCGACCCGCGTATTGCTGTGTGGCTGTGGTGAGTTGGGCAAGGAAGTGGTAATCGAACTGCAGCGCCTGGGCGTTGAAGTGATTGCCGTCGACCGCTACGCCAACGCGCCGGCCATGCAAGTCGCCCATCGCAGCCACGTGATCAACATGCTCGACGGCGCTGCTCTGCGTGCAGTGATCGAAGCCGAGAAGCCGCACTTCATCGTGCCGGAAATCGAAGCCATCGCTACCGCCACGCTGGTCGAGCTGGAAGCCGAAGGCTTCACCGTGATTCCGACCGCGCGTGCGGCGCAGCTGACCATGAACCGCGAAGGTATTCGTCGTCTGGCTGCCGAAGAGCTGGACCTGCCGACCTCGCCGTACCACTTCGCCGACACCTTCGAGGACTACAGCAAAGCCGTTCAGGACCTGGGTTTCCCTTGCGTGGTCAAGCCGGTGATGAGTTCGTCGGGCAAGGGCCAGAGCCTGCTGCGCAGCGCCGATGACGTACAGAAAGCCTGGGATTACGCGCAAGAGGGCGGTCGCGCCGGCAAAGGTCGGGTGATCATCGAAGGCTTCATCGACTTTGACTACGAAATCACCCTGCTGACCGTGCGCCACATTGGCGGCACCACGTTCTGCGCACCGGTGGGGCACCGTCAGGAGAAGGGCGACTATCAGGAATCCTGGCAGCCGCAGGCCATGAGCCCGATTGCTCTGGCTGAATCCGAGCGCGTTGCCAAAGCAGTCACTGAAGCGCTGGGTGGCCGTGGTCTGTTCGGCGTCGAGCTGTTCATCAAAGGTGATCAGGTGTGGTTCAGCGAAGTGTCGCCACGGCCGCATGACACCGGTCTGGTCACGCTGATTTCCCAGGACCTGTCGCAATTCGCCCTGCATGCCCGCGCCATTCTCGGCCTGCCGGTGCCGCTGATCCGTCAGTTCGGCCCGTCGGCGTCGGCAGTGATTCTGGTGGAAGGGCAGTCGACCCAGACCGCATTTGCCAACCTGGGCGCTGCGTTGAGCGAGCCGGACACCGCGCTGCGTCTGTTCGGCAAGCCGGAAGTGAACGGTCAGCGCCGCATGGGCGTGGCGCTGGCCCGTGATGAGTCGATCGAGGCTGCACGTGCCAAGGCGACCCGTGCGTCGCAGGCGGTTGTTGTCGAGCTGTAAACCGAGTTGCGGCATACATTCGCGAGCAGGCTCGCTCCCACATTTGGAATGCATTTCCCTGTGGGAGCGAGCCTGCTCGCGAAGCTTTTTACCTTCCGTCAGGCAACCCGACTCAGATCGTTATTGCGCGTCTCCTTCAAGCACAGCACCGCAATCAGACTCAAAACCGCCGCCGCCGACACATACCCGCCGACATAGCTCAACCCGCCCATCGCCACCAGCTTCTGCGCAAAGAACGGCGCCGCCGAGGCTCCGACGATGCCGCCGAGGTTGTACGCCGCTGAAGCGCCGGTATAACGCACGTGGGTCGGAAACAGCTCAGGCAACAGCGCGCCCATCGGTGCGAATGTCACGCCCATCAAAAACAGCTCGATGCACAGAAACAGCGCCACGCCCCAGGTCGAGCCCTGCGTTAGCAATGGCTCCATGAGAAATCCGGACAGAATCGCCAGCACGCCACCGATGATCAGCACCGGTTTGCGCCCGTAACGGTCGCTGGCCCAGGCCGACAAAGGCGTCGCTGCGGCCATGAACAACACGGCAAAGCACAGCAGGCCAAGGAAAGTCTCGCGGCTGTAACCCAGCGTCGATACGCCATAGCTCAGGGAAAACACCGTCGAGATATAGAACAGCGCATAGCAGACCACCATCGCCGCCGCCCCGAGCAGGGTCGGCGCCCAGTATTGGCTGAACAGCTCGACCAGCGGCACCTTGACTCGCTCCTGACGGGCGATCGCATTGGCGAACACTGGCGTTTCATGCAATTTCAGGCGCACATACAGGCCGACCATCACCAGCGCCGCGCTGAGCAGAAACGGAATACGCCAGCCCCAACTGCGGAACTGTTCGTCATCCAAGGTCATTGCCAAGGTCAGGAACAGGCCGTTGGCTGCAAGAAAACCAATCGATGGCCCGAGCTGCGGGAACATGCCGAACCACGCGCGTTTGCCCTTCGGCGCGTTTTCCGTGGCCAGCAGCGCCGCACCGCCCCATTCGCCGCCAAGGCCCAGGCCCTGACCGAAGCGCAGCACGCACAGCAGAATCGGCGCCCAGGCCCCAATGCTGTCGTAGCCCGGCAACACGCCAATCAAGGTGGTGCACACGCCCATCAACAGCAGCGAGGCGACCAGCGTCGATTTACGACCGATACGGTCGCCGAAGTGGCCAAACAGTGCCGAACCCAGTGGTCGGGCGAGGAAGGCAATGCCGAAAGTGAGAAAAGCGGAAAGCATCTGCGCCGTGCCGGAGGTCTGCGGAAAGAACACCGGCCCGATCACCAGCGCCGCAGCAGTGGCGTAAACGTAGAAGTCGTAGAACTCGATGGCGGTGCCGATGAAGCTTGCCGTGGCCACGCGAGTGGCGGAATTGGTCGGCTGGGCAGGCGCGGTTTCGCTGTAAGCGGTATGGGTCGTCATGCGGTGATCCCTGACAGTCATGAGCTCCAGTGGAGCGAATTATTATGGTCGAACACCCAGGGATGTGGGGTAGGGCGCGAGCGCTGTTTCGAGTAGGAACAGTCGTCGGTTTGCAGCGGAAACAGTCAGGATCCGGGCAGTGCCGGGTAGGCACAGGGATCGACGGCGCTTGGGTAAGCGCCTCGATTATAGGAAGGGGGCTAACGATCAAACAAGCGCAAACAATGCAGCTTTATCGAGCAGGCACCAGAGCAGGCACCGATGAGGTCAGCCAGATCAACACCTTGCTCACCCGGTTCTCCTCGGTCTCGAGGATTTCCAGTCGATAACGCCCGATCTTCAGGCACACCGCGCTTTCCGGAATAGTTTCCAGCGCTTCGGTGACCAGGCCGTTGAGCGTTTTCGGCCCGTCGCTCGGCAGGTGCCAGCCCAGGCACTTGTTCAGGTCGCGGATCGACGCGGCGCCATCAATCACCATACGCCCGTCGGCCTGGGGATGGATGTGCGGGTTGTCGAGGCTGTGCTCGCTTTCGAATTCGCCGACGATCTCTTCGAGAATGTCTTCAAGGGTGACGATGCCCAGCACTTCACCGTACTCGTCCACGACCATGCCGAGACGGCGTTGCTGCTTGTGGAAGTTCAGCAGTTGCAGTTGCAGCGGCGTGCTTTCCGGGACGAAGTAAGGCTCGTAGCTGGCGGCCAGCAGTGCCTCGCGGGTCAATCCGCCGTTGCTCAGCAAATGGCCGATCTGGCGGGTGTTGAGCACCGCTTCGACCTGATTGATGTCACTGTGAAACACCGGCAGACGCGTGCGCTTGTTCTCGCGCAGTTGCTCGATGATCTCTTCGATCGAATCGTCGAGGTTGATGCCGTCGACGTCACTGCGCGGCACCAGAATGTCGTTGACCGTGATGTTGTCCAGCGCATGAATGCCCGACACCGGGTGGGTGCGGACCGGATGGTCGTGATCCTCATCGTGATCGGCCGGCAACTCGTCCTCGCTCTGTTGCACCACCTGAGCCTTGCGCGTGAACGGGGTCAACAGCAAAGCGCTGACCCGGCTGAACAGCCACGCGAACGGGTAGACGATTTTCATCGGCACGACCAGCAGGGTATTGCCGAACGCCAGCACAGCGTCGGGATAGCGTCGAGCCACGGTGCGCGGGAAATAATCGGCGAACACCAGCAGGATGCCACCGGCGCCAAGGCAGGCCGCCCACGGGCCGTTTTCTTCGCAGAGGAAAATCGCCAGCAACGTCGCGATGATCACTGCGAGGGCGCGGCACAGGGTGTTGCAGAGGATCAGGCTGTCGAGCGGGAAGCTCAGCTTCGCTAGCGGTTTATCGCTGGCGCGCGAGGCGATACGTTGCGCGAGCAAGTGTTGCTGCGCGATTTCGACGGCGGTAAACAGCCCTGACCATAAAATCAGCAGGACAAATACCGCGAGCATCGGCCCTATGGGCAAACCGTCCATTTATGCCGCCCGTCAGATGTGCAGAATGTATTCACGAACCAGTTTGCTGCCGAAGTACGCCAGCATCAGCAGGCAGAAACCGGCGAGGGTCCAGCGAATCGCCTTGTGGCCGCGCCAGCCCAGACGGTTGCGGCCCCACAACAGCACGCTGAAGACGATCCATGCCAAACAGGCCAGCAGGGTCTTGTGCACCAAGTGCTGAGCGAACAGGTTCTCGACGAACAGCCAGCCGGAAATCAGCGATAGCGACAGCAGCGTCCAGCCGGCCCAGAGAAAGCCGAACAGCAGGCTTTCCATGGTTTGCAGGGGCGGGAAGTTCTTGATCAGCCCGGACGGGTGCTTGTGCTTGAGCTGATGGTCCTGAACCAGCAGCAGCAACGCCTGGAACACGGCGATGGTGAACATGCCGTAAGCGAGGATCGACAATAGAATGTGCGCGAGAATGCCCGGCTCTTCATCGATGATCTGCACCGTGCCGGTCGGAGCGAACTGCGCCAGCAATATCGTGATCGCGCCCAGCGGGAACAGCAGCACCAGCAGGTTTTCCACCGGGATCCGCGAACAGGCGAGCAGGGTCAGGGCGATTACCGCAGCAGCGATCAGACTGGACGCACTGAAGAAGTCCAGGCCAAGGCCGATCGGGGTCAATAGATGTGTAAGCAGGCTGGCGCCGTGGGCGAGCACGGCGAAGACGCCGAGGCTGACCAGCAGGCGCTTGTTCGCCTTGGCGCCGGTGGCCAGGCGGGTGCTTTGATAGACGGTCGCAGCGGCATAGAGCAGGGCGGCGGCGAGGGTGGTCAGCAAACTGGGTGACAAGGGGAGCATAAATCCTGTTAGGCGAGCCCGAAAGGCGCTGAGTTTGGCATAGAACCGCCACGGCACGAAAGACTCCGCAAGCTGACGGCGAGGTGTCCGCCGGCCGCAGTCTTCGCTATAATCCGCGACCTGCCCACGCCGCAGGCTCGCCGAGCACATGTTGATTCCGGTCTGGGCCGCCATTATCCCGGTTCGTACAGGGCCTGAAAGGATCGCGCAATGTTTGAAAACTTAACCGACCGTCTCTCGCAGACGCTGCGCCATGTCACCGGCAAGGCCAAGCTGACCGAGGACAATATCAAAGACACCCTGCGTGAAGTGCGCATGGCGTTGCTCGAAGCTGACGTCGCATTGCCGGTGGTCAAGGACTTCGTCAATTCGGTCAAGGAGCGCGCTGTCGGCACCGAGGTGTCGCGCAGCCTGACGCCGGGCCAGGCATTCGTGAAGATCGTCCAGGCCGAACTCGAAAGCCTGATGGGTGCGGCCAACGAAGACCTCAACCTGAGTGCCGTTCCGCCAGCCGTGATTCTGATGGCCGGTCTGCAGGGCGCGGGTAAAACCACCACCGCCGGCAAACTGGCGCGCTTTCTTAAAGAGCGCAAGAAGAAGTCGGTCATGGTTGTTTCGGCGGACATATATCGTCCGGCGGCGATCAAGCAGCTGGAAACCCTGGCCAACGACATCGGCGTGACGTTCTTCCCGTCCGACCTGAGCCAGAAGCCGGTCGACATCGCCAATGCGGCTATTAAAGAAGCAAAACTGAAATTCATCGACGTGGTCATCGTCGATACCGCCGGTCGTCTGCACATCGACGAAGAGATGATGGGCGAGATCAAGGCGCTGCACGCCGCGATCAACCCGGTCGAAACCCTGTTCGTGGTCGACGCCATGACCGGTCAGGACGCCGCCAACACGGCCAAGGCGTTCGGCGATGCGCTGCCGCTGACCGGTGTGATCCTGACCAAGGTCGACGGCGACGCCCGTGGCGGTGCCGCGCTGTCGGTGCGCGCCATCACCGGCAAGCCGATCAAGTTCATCGGTATGGGCGAGAAGAGCGAAGCGCTCGATCCGTTCCACCCTGAGCGTATCGCCTCGCGGATCCTCGGCATGGGCGACGTGCTCAGCCTGATCGAGCAGGCCGAAGCGACGCTGGACAAGGACAAGGCCGACAAACTGGCCAAGAAGCTGAAGAAGGGCAAGGGCTTCGACCTCGAAGACTTCCGCGATCAGCTGCAACAGATGAAGAACATGGGCGGCCTCGGCGGGCTCATGGACAAACTGCCGAGCATCGGCGGCGTCAACCTGTCGCAGATGGGCAATGCCCAGAACGCCGCAGAGAAGCAGTTCAAGCAGATGGAAGCCATCATCAATTCCATGACCCCGGCCGAGCGCCGCGACCCTGAGCTGATCAGCGGTTCGCGCAAGCGCCGGATCGCCATGGGTTCCGGCACGCAGGTGCAGGACATCGGCCGCTTGATCAAGCAGCACAAGCAGATGCAGAAGATGATGAAGAAATTCACCGCCAAGGGCGGTATGGCAAAAATGATGCGCGGCATGGGCGGTATGTTGCCCGGCGGCGGCATGCCGAAAATGTAAAGACTTCGCCGGTCGTCGCACCGGCGCAGACCCTGCAAGGACGCAGGATCAACAGCAAACCCGCACTCGGCGGGAGCTGACTGGCCGTTTTTATCGACGGCTCTCTATGCAAATCTGCACGGCATGCCATGGGCGCCGGAAAAAGTCATTTGCAAAAGTCCGGATATTCCTTAGAATATGCGGCCTTTCGGGCACCCATGCCCGCTGTGCATTTAGATTTGCAGCACCGACTACAGGAACGATGTTCACATGCTAACAATCCGTCTTGCCCTTGGCGGCTCCAAAAAGCGCCCGTTTTACCACCTGACCGTAACCGACTCGCGTAACCCGCGTGACGGCTCCCACAAAGAACAGGTTGGTTTCTTCAACCCTGTTGCCCGTGGTCAGGAAATCCGTCTGTCCGTGAACCAAGAGCGCGTTGCCTACTGGCTGAGCGTTGGTGCACAACCTTCTGAGCGCGTTGCTCAGTTGTTGAAGGAATCTGCCAAGGCTGCGGCCTGAGCAATATGAACGCGACGCCAGCCCCTGCCGATGATTTGATCGTTATTGGCAAAATTTATTCTGTTCATGGCGTTCGCGGCGAAGTGAAGGTTTATTCCTTTACTGATCCGACTGAAAACCTGTTGCAGTACAAAACCTGGACGCTCAAGCGCGAAGGCAATGTCAAACAGGTCGAGCTGGTCAGTGGACGCGGGAGCGACAAGTTCCTGGTCGCCAAGCTCAAGGGTCTCGATGATCGTGAAGAAGCTCGTCTTCTGGCCGGTTATGAGATCTGCGTGCCGCGCAACCTGTTCGCTGAATTGACCGAAGGCGAGTACTACTGGTACCAGCTGGAAGGTCTGAAGGTCATCGACACCCTTGGGCAACTGCTCGGGAAAATCGATCATCTTCTGGAAACCGGCGCCAATGATGTAATGGTCGTCAAGCCTTGCGCTGGCAGCCTGGATGATCGCGAACGCCTGTTGCCCTATACGGAGCAATGCGTGTTGGCCGTCGACCTGGAAGCGGGCGAGATGAAGGTGGATTGGGACGCGGACTTCTGAACGTGGCTAACTTGCGCGTAGAAGTGATCAGTTTGTTTCCCGAGATGTTTTCCGCCATTGGCGATTACGGCATCACCAGTCGTGCGGTCAAACAGGGGCTCTTGCAGCTGACCTGTTGGAATCCGCGAGATTACACGACGGATCGGCATCACACTGTGGACGATCGCCCGTTTGGCGGTGGTCCGGGCATGGTGATGAAGATCAAGCCCCTGGAAGATGCGCTGGCTCAGGCCAAGGCAGCAGCCGGGGAGGCGGCGAAGGTGATTTACCTGTCCCCCCAAGGCCGTCAACTGACTCAGTCGGCGGTACGCGAGCTGGCACAATCGGATGCATTGATCCTGATTGCCGGCCGCTACGAAGGCATTGACGAGCGCTTTATTGAGGCTCATGTCGATGAAGAGTGGTCGATTGGCGACTATGTACTGTCTGGCGGCGAGCTGCCGGCCATGGTCCTGATCGATGCGGTTACACGACTGCTGCCTGGAGCTTTAGGGCATGCGGATTCCGCTGAGGAAGATTCCTTTACGGATGGTCTGCTGGATTGCCCGCACTACACCCGACCGGAGGTGTATGCGGATCAGCGTGTTCCCGACGTGTTGCTGAGTGGCAATCACGCGCATATCCGGCGTTGGCGTTTACAGCAGTCCCTTGGTCGGACCTATGAACGACGCGCCGATCTTCTGGAAAGCCGCTCGCTTTCTGGAGAAGAGAAGAAGCTGCTCGAGGAATACATCCGCGAGCGGGACGATAGTTAACAACGTATCGATGGTAGATCGAACGATTTACCTTAGGAGCACAGCATGACCAACAAAATCATCCTTGCACTCGAAGCAGAGCAGATGACCAAAGAAATCCCTACCTTCGCCCCAGGCGACACTATTGTCGTTCAGGTGAAAGTGAAGGAAGGCGATCGTTCCCGTCTGCAAGCGTTCGAAGGCGTTGTAATCGCCAAGCGTAACCGCGGCGTGAACAGTGCGTTCACCGTTCGTAAAATCTCCAACGGTGTTGGCGTAGAACGTACTTTCCAGACCTACTCCCCGCAGATCGACAGCATGGCTGTCAAACGTCGCGGTGACGTACGTAAAGCCAAGCTGTACTACCTGCGCGACCTGTCGGGTAAAGCAGCACGCATCAAGGAAAAACTGGCTTAAGCCCAGCTTCCGATGCAGAAAAAAGCAGCCTACGGGCTGCTTTTTTGTTGCCTGCGATTCGTGCTGCAAGGATCTTCTGTCTATCTGTGACCGAGTCGCGGCCTTCGCGAGCAGGCTCGCTCCCACAGGAATTCAAATGTGGGAGCGAGCCTGCTCGCGAATCGGTCTGTCAGGCGCCGGAACCTTGCGGTTGAATCAATGCCAGCAACGTCCACCCAGCTCCCGGCTTCAACGCCGTTTCCGGTGTCACCACATGCACCCAGCCGCTGTCATCACGCATGAACAGCAGCGTCGCGCGATTGCCATGCAGCGCTAGGTAATCCTCCCAGCCAAACCCATCCGTCAAGGTTGTGCTGTACAGCTCGGCACCCTGGCCCATCTGGCCGGCCAGTTTCGAATAGGTCAGTGCCTCACTGCCCAATTGATTGCCCCGGTGTTCCAGGCTTGCGCGGTGCTTGTCGCTGCGGCGGCTTTCATGGCCGCTAGCCAGACCGAACAGGCGCTGATGACCGAAGTCATGACGAAAGCGCATCGCCGCCAATGTGTTCAGCTCGCCCGACGGTGACAGTGCCAGCAAATGCCCCAACCCCACCAGGTCCAGATGCGCGTCGGCATGCTGCGACGCCGGGTTGCCGAAGTAGGTCGGCAAGCCTTCCATACGTGCCGCGCGGATATTTTCCCAGCTCGAATCGGTCAGCAGCACGCGGCTGCCCAGTTGCTGCAGCGACTTGCCCAATTCACGGGCCGGGCCATTGGCTCCAACGATCAGAAAACCGCTCGGCGCCGGTTCGGCGACCTTTAACAGCCGTGCCAGCGGTCGAGCCGTTGCGCTTTGCAAAACCACGGTGCCGATGATTACCGCAAAGGTCAGCGGCACCAGGAGCAGGGCGCCTTGATGTCCGGATTCATCCAGGCGAATCGCGAAAATCGCCGAGACAGCCGCAGCGACGATCCCGCGCGGCGCGATCCAGCACAGCAACGCCCGTTCGCGCCAGCTCAGACTGGAACCGGCGGTGCTGAGCAAAACATTCAATGGGCGAGCGATCAGCTGGATCACCAACAGCAGAATCAACACCAGCGGTCCCAGGCCAAGCAAAGCGTCTAGGTCCAGGCGCGCCGCGAGCAGGATGAACAGCCCGGAAATCAGCAACACGCTGAGGTTTTCTTTGAAGTGCAGGATGTGCCGCACGTCCACGCCTTTCATGTTGGCCAGCCACATGCCCATCAGCGTCACCGCCAGCAGTCCGGACTCATGCATCACTTGGTTGGCACCGATGAAAATCGCCAGCACGGCTGCCAGGGAGGCCAGGTTATGCAGGTATTCCGGCAGCCATTGACGTCGGATCACCGTCCCCAGCAGCCAACCACCGACGACACCAAACACCGCGCCGCAGAGGATCACCCCGCCGAAGGTGAGAAGACTTTGCTTGAGGCCATGCCCTTCAGCGCTGGCGATGATGAAGCTGTACACCACGACGGCGAGCAGAGCGCCGATCGGATCGATGACGATGCCTTCCCAGCGCAGGATGTTGGCAATCGAAGCTTTTGGCCGCACCACCCGCAGCATCGGCACGATCACGGTCGGACCGGTGACCAGCGTCAGGCTGCCAAACAGAATCGCCAGCATCCAGTCGAAGCCCAGCAGAAAGTGCGTGGCGACCGCGATGACGATCCAGGTCGAAATCGCACCGAGGGTCACCAGTCGATGAACGACGCTGCCGATCTCTTTCCATTCCGACAGGTGCAGGGTCAGGCTGCCTTCGAACAGAATCAGCGCCACTGCCAGCGACACCAGTGGCATCAGCAGCGGGCCGAACATTTCCTGCGGGTCGAGCCAACCCAGCAGCGGGCCGGCCAAAATGCCGGTCAGCAGCAGAAACAGAATGGCCGGCAGCTTCAGGCGCCATGCCAGCCACTGACAACCCAGCGCCGCCGCGCCGATCCCGCCAAATGCCAAGAGAATTTGCTGCTCGTTCATTGATGCTCCCTGTTCCTTGATCTGGCTGGCTATGAAAGACTAGCGGCCATTCCCGTCGTTCACTGTCTATTTGCGCGCAGTGTTAAAAACTGCCTGCCCCGAGCACCCATGCCTGCCATCGACCATCCGCTGATTGATCAATTTCTCGACGCTTTATGGCTGGAGAAAGGCCTGTCCGACAATACCCGCGACGCCTATCGCAGTGACCTCGCGCTGTTCAACGGCTGGTTGCAGGAGAAAAATCTCGAGCTGATCAATGCCGGCCGCGAATTGATCCTCGATCATCTGGCGTGGCGGCTGGAGCAAAACTACAAGCCGCGCTCCACCGCGAGATTTCTCTCCGGGGTGCGTGGCTTTTATCGCTATCTGTTGCGGGAAAAACTGATCAGCGTCGACCCGACGTTGCGCGTCGACATGCCGCAACTGGGGCGGCCGTTGCCCAAGTCGCTGTCGGAAGCCGATGTCGAAGCACTGCTCAAGGCGCCGGATCTGAGCGAAGCCATCGGCCAGCGCGACCGCGCGATGCTGGAAGTGCTGTATGCCTGTGGCCTGCGCGTGACCGAACTGATCAGCCTGACGCTGGAGCAGGTCAACCTGCGCCAAGGCGTATTGCGGGTGATGGGCAAGGGCAGCAAGGAGCGTCTGGTGCCGATGGGCGAGGAGGCGATTGTGTGGGTCGAGCGTTATATGCGTGATGGTCGTGGCGAGTTGCTCGGTGGCCGCCCCAGCGATGTGCTGTTCCCCAGCCAGCGCGGCGAGCAGATGACCCGGCAGACGTTCTGGCATCGCATCAAGCATCAGGCCAAGGTCGCCGGGATCAGCAAGTCGCTGTCGCCGCACACCTTGCGCCACGCGTTCGCCACACACCTGCTCAACCATGGCGCGGACTTGCGCGTGGTGCAGATGCTGCTCGGGCACAGCGACCTGTCTACGACGCAGATCTATACCCATGTCGCCCGCGCCCGCTTGCAGGACTTGCATGCCAAGCACCACCCACGCGGCTGACACATCCCATAATGTTGAAACACTGACCTGTGGCGAGGGGATTTATCCCCGTTCGGCTGCGCAGCAGTCGCAAACCCGGCTGGCTCGATTTTGAGTGAAAGATCGCGGTGGATGGCTTAGGGCTGCTTCGCAACCCAGCGGGGATAAATCCCCTCGCCACAATAATGTGTGTCCGCCACATGTGGTTGTGGGTCAGTGGCACATGAGTGTGTGGCGACAGGCGCATTCGGCCCTCGTGACCTTATGTGTTAGGCTTTGCCGGTTTGCACGATGGACGGTTATGACCCGGTGTTTCGCACGGGCGTTCTGACCGTTTCATTGGCCCGCCCTCAGGAGTACTCATGCGTCTGACCCAGATTTTCGCCGCCGCCGCCATTGCGTTGGTGAGCACCTTTGCCGTCGCTGACGACGCGGCTGACAAAGCCATTCGTCAAAGCCTGGAAAAACTCGAACTCGAGGTTCCGGTCGAGAGCATCAGTGCCAGCCCATTGCCTGGCATGTACGAAGTCAAACTCAAAGGCAGCCGCGTGCTGTACGCCAGCGCCGATGGCCAGTACATCGTGCAGGGCAACCTGTATCAGCTGGCGAATGGCAAACCGGTCAACCTGACCGAGAAGACCGAACGCCTGGGCATTTCCAAACTGATCAATGCCATCCCGGTGGCCGAAACCGTGGTCTACCCGGCCGTGGGCGAGACCAAATCGCATATCACCGTGTTCACCGACACCACCTGTCCGTACTGCCATAAACTGCACGCCGAAGTGCCGGAGCTGAACAAGCGCGGCATTGAAGTGCGCTACGTGGCGTTCCCGCGCCAGGGCCTGAATTCGCCGGGTGACGAGCAGCTGCAAGCAGTGTGGTGCTCGAAAGACAAGAAAGCCGCCATGGACAAAATGGTCGATGGCAAGGAAATCAAGGCCGCCAAGTGCGATAACCCGGTTTCCAAGCAATTCGCCCTCGGTCAGTCGATCGGCGTGAACGGTACACCGGCCATCGTTTTGGCCGACGGCCAGGTCATTCCGGGCTACCAGCCGGCGCCACAAGTCGCCAAACTGGCGCTGGGCGCGAAGTAATTCGCATCGTCACGGGCAACCGTTGACGATCGTGGTCCGGCGGCAACAGCGCCGGGCCATCAACAGAGAGCCGCGAGCACGCGGTTGTTTTCCGGCCGACCCTGTGTCGGCCGTTTCATGGGGAGTTCACAGTGAATCCGGTCAAAGTAGGCATCTGTGGGTTAGGGACCGTCGGTGGCGGTACCTTCAACGTACTTCAGCGCAACGCCGAGGAAATTGCTCGTCGTGCCGGGCGTGGAATCGAAGTGGCACAAATTGCCACGCGCACGCCAAAGCCTCAGTTCCAGACGACCGGTATTGCGATTACCAACGATGTCTTCGAAGTGGCCACGAACCCTGAGATCGACATCGTCATAGAGCTGATGGGCGGCTACACCGTTGCCCGCGAGCTGGTACTCAAGGCCATCGAGAATGGCAAGCATGTGGTCACCGCGAACAAGGCGCTGATAGCCGTTCACGGTAATGAGATTTTCGCCAAGGCACGCGAGAAAGGCGTGATCGTGGCATTCGAAGCGGCGGTGGCCGGTGGCATTCCGGTGATCAAGGCGATCCGCGAAGGCCTGTCCGCCAACCGCATCAACTGGGTTGCCGGGATCATCAACGGTACCGGCAACTTCATCCTCACCGAAATGCGCGAGAAGGGCCGTACGTTTGAAGACGTACTCGCCGAAGCGCAAGCGCTGGGTTACGCCGAAGCCGACCCGACCTTCGACGTCGAAGGCATCGATGCCGCGCACAAGCTGACCATTCTGGCGTCGATTGCCTTCGGCATTCCGCTGCAATTCGACAAGGCTTACACCGAAGGCATCACCAAACTGACCACCGCCGACGTCAACTACGCCGAAGCGCTGGGCTATCGCATCAAGCACCTCGGCGTGGCGCGCAGCACTGACGCCGGCATCGAGTTGCGCGTGCACCCGACGCTGATTCCGGCCGATCGCCTGATCGCCAACGTCAACGGCGTGATGAACGCAGTGATGGTCAACGGCGACGCCGCCGGTTCGACGCTGTTCTACGGTGCCGGCGCTGGCATGGAGCCGACCGCTTCCTCGGTGATCGCCGACCTGGTCGACGTGGTTCGCGCGATGACTTCCGACCCGGAAAACCGTGTGCCGCACCTGGCCTTCCAGCCGGACTCGCTGTCGGCGCATCCGATCCTGCCGATCGAAGCCTGCGAAAGCGCTTACTACCTGCGCATTCACGCCAAGGATCATCCGGGCGTACTGGCGCAGGTGGCGAGCATCCTGTCGGAGCGCGGCATCAATATCGAATCGATCATGCAGAAGGAAGTCGAAGAGCATGACGGCCTGGTGCCGATGATCCTGCTGACCCACCGCGTGGTCGAGCAGCGCATCAACGATGCGATCACCGCGCTGGAAGCACTGGCTGGCGTCGACGGCCCGGTTGTACGGATCCGTGTCGAACATTTGAACTAAAAGCAGCGGCAAGCTTCGAGCTGCAAGCGGCAAGAGAGAAGCAGTCTGGCTTTTACTTGCGACTTGCAGCTTGCAGCTTGCAGCTCAAACCGAAGGTTTGAAAAAAATGCGATATATCAGTACTCGCGGCCAGGCCCCGGCCCTGAATTTCGAAGAGGTCCTGCTGGCCGGTCTGGCGACCGACGGCGGTCTGTACGTCCCGGAAAACCTGCCACGTTTCACTCAGGAAGAAATCGCTTCCTGGGCCGGCCTGCCGTATCACGAACTGGCCTTCCGGGTGATGCGCCCGTTTGTCACCGGCAGCATTCCGGATGCCGATTTCAAGAAAATTCTCGAAGAAACCTACGGCGTGTTCGCGCACAGCGCCGTGGCGCCACTGCGTCAGTTGAACGGTAATGAATGGGTGCTTGAGCTGTTCCACGGCCCGACCCTGGCGTTCAAGGACTTCGCCCTGCAACTGCTCGGTCGCCTGCTCGATTACGTGCTGGAAAAGCGCGGCGAGCGCGTGGTGATTGTCGGTGCCACCTCTGGTGACACCGGTTCTGCGGCCATCGAAGGCTGCAAGCACTGCGAAAATGTCGACATCTTCATCCTGCACCCGCATCAGCGTGTATCGGAAGTGCAGCGTCGGCAGATGACGACGATCTTCGGCGAGAACATCCACAACATCGCCATCGAAGGCAACTTCGATGACTGCCAGGAAATGGTCAAGAACAGCTTCGCCGACCAGAGCTTCCTCAAAGGCACGCGTCTGGTGGCGGTGAACTCGATCAACTGGGCGCGGATCATGGCCCAGATCGTTTACTACTTCCATGCGTCCCTGCAGTTGGGCGGTCCGGCGCGTTCGGTGTCGTTCTCGGTACCGACCGGTAACTTCGGCGACATCTTCGCCGGTTACCTGGCGCGCAACATGGGCCTGCCGATCAACCAGTTGATCGTCGCGACCAACCGCAACGACATCCTGCACCGCTTCATGAGCGGCAACCAGTACGTCAAGGAAACCCTGCACGCAACGCTGTCGCCGTCGATGGACATCATGGTGTCGTCGAACTTCGAGCGCCTGCTGTTCGACCTGCACGGCCGTAACGGTGCGGCGATTGCCGGCCTGATGGACTCGTTCAAAAAGGACGGCAGTTTCAGCGTCGAGCAAGAGCGCTGGACCGAAGCACGCAAGCTGTTCGATTCCCTGGCGGTGGACGATGCGCAGACCTGCGAAACCATCGCCGACGTCTACGAGCAAACCGGTGAGGTGCTCGACCCGCACACTGCCATCGGTGTGAAAGCCGCGCGCGAATGCCGTCGCAGCCTGGATATCCCGATGGTCATTCTGGGTACTGCCCATCCGGTCAAGTTTCCTGAGGCAGTGGAGAAAGCGGGTGTAGGAAAAGCGCTCGAACTACCTGCACATCTTTCTGATTTGTTTGAGCGAAACGAGCGCTGCACGGTTCTGCCAAACGACCTGAAAGCCGTGCAAGCCTTTGTCAGCCAGCATGGCAACCGCGGCAAGCCACTCTAAGCCAGTAAAAGCTGTCACATTTTGAAGCCCGTCTCCTGACGGGCTTTTTTGTTTCTGCTGCCACACTGCTCGGGTTTTCACCCACGAAGGACGGGTGAGTCGATCACGAAGGAAATGGCAATGCTGTTTTACAGAGGTTTGAAACCGGCACTGGGCTGGTTGTTTTTGTTGGCGGTGCTGGGGTGGACACACAGCGGCATGGCAGCGCAAATGGCACTCGATCAGGCCAATGCGTCAGCCAGTGTCCAGGCTATCGAGCTGGATGCGCACGAGCAGCAATGGATACGTGACAACCCCAGAGTGACGGTGGCATCGGTGCAATATCCGTTGTACCTGTTTCAGGACGAACATGGCCAGTGGAGCGGTCTGAACAACGATGTGCTCAAGCGCGTCAGCGCAATGACCGGCCTGCAATTCGAGCACCAGGAATCGTTCTCTACCGACCATATGCTCGATCGCCTGCAAAGCGGAGTCGCGGACATCAGTACGACCTTGGCCATGAGTGATGATCGCAAGGCGTTTCTCGATTTCAGTCATGCTTTTGGAGGGGCAGGCTGGGTTTTTGTCGGACATGCCAATACCCCGCGGGTGGAGTCTTTCGAGCAACTGGCCAAGCGCGTTCTGGTGCTGCCCGCCCGTCATGCCCTGGAGGATGCGATTCGCCGCGATTATCCGTCGATTGAAATACGCTCGGTGAAAACCTACGCCGAAGCGCGGGCGCTGGTCGAGAGCGGTGAAGCCTACGCAACCATCGAAAACGAAATCGGCGCGCAGCTCTATCCGTTGGGCATGCTCAAGGTCGGTGCCCTGGTAGAGGGCAAGTGGGAAGCCGATCATCTGGCTGTACGAAAAGGCATGCCGCAACTACTGAGTATTCTCAACAAGGCGCTGGAAGCGTTCCCTGCGGCGGAGTTGCGGGCGATGCGTCTCAAGTGGCTGGCGGGCGTTTCGCCGCCGCCCGTGCCCTCCGTCTGGGAACGCCTGGTCGAGTGGGCATGCTGGGCGATGGGGGTAATCGGCGTTTTCGGGATGCTGTCGCTAGTGTGGAACAGACGCCTAGCGGCCGTGATCAAGTTGCGCTGCGCGGCGGAAAAGGAGTTGGGCGATCAACTGGCCTTTCAGCACGCCCTGATCGATTCGATGCCGGATCCGGTGTTTGTCCGTGATCTGCACGGGCGGTTGATCATCTGCAATCGCAGTTACGAGGAAGCGCTGTCGGTGCGCTTGGACCAGATGCAGGGGCGCCTGCTGATCGAAGTCGATGCGTTTCCGGAAACCACCGCGCGCATGCTCCACGATGAATTCATCGCCCAGTTGCAGACCCGCAAGTCGCGCTTCAGCAAACGACAGCTGCTGTTCAAGGGCGGGTCTCGCGAGGTTTATCAGTGGACCGTGCCGTTTTACAGCGGTGACGGTAAATTGCGCGGCCTGTTGGGTGGCTGGACCGATATCACTCAGCGCAGGACCGAGAGCGGGTGTCGCTGTCTGCAGTAAAGAAGGGAAATGTCCTGCAAGACGCGGCTACTTTTCTGATGGGAGGCTTAAGACGCCTGCCCTAGAGTGAACGACAACTGCGGTGAGAGTCCGCGATGATCGCTCCAGAGGTCGCCCATGCGCTCGCTTAAAGTCCTGATTCTTGAACTCAACCCGTTCCAGCTGATGGCATTGCATCAAATGCTCAATGCCATCGGCATCTACGATGTATTGACCGCGCCTTCGCTGGCGTCAGCCTTGAGTTCACTGGGGCATCGCGGCGCGGTCGATATCGCCATCTGCGATCCGCAGCTCAAGGGTGGCGATGGGCTGGCTTTGATTCATCACCTGGCGGCGCACCATGAGGCGCGTGCCCTGATTCTGCTGGGCTCGGTCGCGCAGAGTTTGATGAGTGATCTGGAGCCGCTGCTCCGCCAGCAACGCCTGCGCCTGCTGGGACGGCTGCAAACGCCGGTTTCGGCGGTGTTGATGAGAGGTCTGCTGGACAGTTATCTGATCACCCCGCAGGAGCTCATCGAGGCCTGAAACCGGCGAATATTTTTCTGTCATCTTCGCCGTGCATGCTCTGTCAGACGCGGACCCGCAAGGTTGGGACGCGACAGGCAGAACTTTCTTCTCGGGCCGGTGGTCATTTAATGTGAACACGCCCCAGGCACTGTGTTTTCGGACTATTGAGTGGAGATCGAGATGGAAAGTATCAGTCTATTGCTCGGTGAGGCTCTGAGCCCGTATCAGGTGACGCTGACCCCTCGCGGCAGCCATGGTGAATGTCTGGTGACGCTGAAGAACAGCAGCGGCGCCATTGTGGTGGAACGCGAATTCAATCAGGCCCAGTTGAGCGACAAGCGCTTGCTGACCGACGTGGTGGACGGCCTGCACCGTGACGTGATGATCGCCGAAGGGCGGCTGGAACCCTGCGTGATTGCGGCGTTGCGCAATGCAGCTCTGGACAAGCGTCCGGCCCTGTAAAGATGAAATATTTTTTGTGGGAACCTTCCTGCATCCCTGTCAGTCAGACCCCATAACAGCGAGATCAAGCATTGTGCTCCGGTGCTTGTCGCTTGCTGCTACGGGTCTCGAAGCAGACCCCGTTTAACCCCGAGTCGTCTCCCCACTTCTCGGGGTTTCTTTTGCCCGGCGTTTGCCCAGTGCGCGGCTTGTTGCTTGAAAAACCGAAGCGCCCGGCGCTGCTCAGATGGCCCCGTCTTCGCGCAGCCGAGCGATTTGCGCCGCGTCGTAGCCCAGATCGCCAAGCACCTGCGCATTGTGTTCGCCCAACTGCGGCCCGACCCATTCGGATGAACCTGGGGTTTCGGAAAGTTTCGGCACGATGCCGGGCATCTTGAAGTCCTTGCCGTCCGGCAGCTTGGCGTGCAGGAACATCTCTCGCGCCAGATATTGCGGATCGTTGAACATGTCCTCGGCGCTGAAGATCCGGCTGACCGGTACGTCGGCCTGATTGAGCAAGTCGAGAACAGTCTGCAGTGGTAAGGAATTGACCCAGCGATCAATCACGCCATACAACTCGTCCCGGCGACTGTCGCGCCCGTCGTTACTGGCCAGCAGTGGGTCGTTGGCAAGATCTTCGCGGCCAATCACGAGCATGAAGCGTTTGAAGATTGCATCACCATTGGCGCCGATCTGCACATGCTTGCCGTCGGCGCTGGTGTGGATCGAAGAGGGCGTGATGCCCGGCATGATGTTGCCGCTGCGCTCACGAATGAAACCGAACACGTCGAACTCCGGCACCATGCTTTCCATCATCGCGAAGATAGCTTCATACAGCGCAACGTCGACCACTTGGCCCAGCCCGCCATTGACCTCGCGATGACGCAGCGCCATCAGCGCACCGATCACGCCCCACAGCGCGGCAATCGAATCACCGATGGAAATGCCGGTACGCACCGGTGGCCGATCTTCGAAACCGGTGATGTACCGCAGGCCACCCATGGATTCGCCGACCGCACCGAAACCCGGCTGGTCCTTCATCGGCCCGGTCTGACCAAAACCGGACAGGCGCACCATCACCAGTTTCGGGTTCAGTGCGTGCAGGGTTCCCCAGCTCAGGCCGAGTTTTTCCAGGACGCCGGGGCGGAAATTCTCGATGAGGATGTCGGCTTCGCCCAGCAGCTGGTTCAGGATCGCCAAACCGTCCGGGTGTTTCAGATTGAGGGTCAGCGACTTCTTGTTGCGCGCCTGGACGAACCACCACAACGAGGTGCCTTCGTACAATTTGCGCCACTTGCGCAGGGGATCGCCGCCGTCCGGCGACTCGATCTTGATCACCTCGGCGCCGAATTCGCCGCAAATGCGCGAGGCAAACGGCCCGGCGATCAGCGTACCCAATTCAATGACTTTCAGACCCGAGAGCGGTTTGCTGGTGAACGGCATGCGAAATCCTGTAGGACAAGGCTGAACGGATACAGGGTTTTAACATAGCCGGCTGTCAGACGCCGCAGCTGGATCGCCATCAATTCGATGATTGCCTGTGGCATCGGTTAGACTTGCCGACTTTCCTCGTATCAAGAAGCCCGTTCATGGCCCAGCCGTCCACTACCTACAAATTCGAACTGAACCTCACCGACCTCGACCGCAGCGTCTACGAAAGCGTCAAGCAGACCATCGCCCGTCATCCTTCGGAGACCGAAGAACGCATGACTGTGCGGCTGCTGGCCTACGCGCTCTGGTACAACGAGCAGCTGTCGTTCGGCCGTGGTCTGTCAGACGTGGATGAACCGGCCTTGTGGGAAAAGAGCCTGGACGACCGTGTCCTGCACTGGATCGAAGTCGGCCAGCCGGATGCCGATCGCCTGACCTGGTGCTCGCGCCGCACCGAACGCACCAGCCTGCTGGCCTACGGCAGCCTGCGTGTCTGGGAAACCAAGGTGATCCCGGCGATCAAGAACCTGAAAAACGTCAACATCGCCGCCGTCCCGCAGGAAGTGCTGGAGACCCTGGCCAAGGACATGCCGCGCGTCATCAAGTGGGACGTGATGATCAGCGAAGGCACGATCTTCGTCACCGACGACCGCGGTCAGCACGAAGTCCAGTTGCAATGGCTGCAAGGTGAGCGCGGCTGAGGTCGCGACACCGCTGATATTTCCCACGAATCAAAGAGAAGCCTCCTTCGCCCCATGCGTATCGAACCTCGTCAACTGCCTGCCACGCTGCCTTTTCTTGGTGATCTGCCGCCACTGCTGACCCGCCTGTACGCGGCGCGGGGCGTGCAATCGGAAGCGGAGCTGGACAAAAGTCTGGCGCGCTTGATCCCGTTCCAGCAGCTCAAAGGCATTGAGGCGGCGGTTGCCCTGCTGGTGACGGCATTGGAGCAACGCCAGCGCATTTTGATCGTCGGCGACTTCGACGCGGACGGCGCCACCGCCAGCACTGTCGGTGTGCTCGGCCTGCGCCTGCTGGGCGCTGCGCATGTCGATTATCTGGTGCCGAACCGTTTCGAATACGGCTATGGCCTGACGCCGGAAATCGTCGAAGTCGCGCTGACCCGTGAACCGCAACTATTGATCACCGTCGATAACGGCATCTCCAGCGTCGAAGGCGTCGCGGCGGCCAAGCGCGCCGGACTGAAGGTGTTGATCACCGACCACCACTTGCCCGGCGATGAACTGCCGCAGGCCGATGCGCTGGTCAATCCGAACCAGCCGGGCTGCGAGTTTCCGAGCAAAGCGCTGGCCGGCGTCGGAGTGATCTTTTACGTACTCATGGCGTTGCGCGCGCGTCTGCGCAGCCTCGGCTGGTACGAGAGCAAACCACAACCGAACATCGGCGAACTGCTCGATCTGGTGGCGCTGGGCAGCGTCGCCGACGTGGTGCCGCTGGATGCCAACAACCGCATTCTCGTGCATCAAGGGCTGGAGCGGATTCGTGCCGGCCGGGCGCGGCCGGGGATCAAGGCGATTCTCGAAGTCGCCAAGCGAGAGGCTGCGCGGATCACTTCCACCGACCTGGGTTTCATCGTCGGCCCGCGCCTGAACGCCGCCGGGCGTCTGGACGACATGAGCCTGGGCATCGAATGCCTGCTCACTGCCGACGCCAATCTGGCGCGGGAGATGGCTGCGCAACTGGACGGTATGAACCAGGATCGCAAATCCATCGAGCAGGGCATGCAGCGTGAAGCGCTGGCGCAGCTCAAGGATCTGCCGGTCGAGTCGATGCCGTTCGGTCTGTGCCTGTTCGATCCGGAGTGGCATCAGGGCGTGATCGGCATCCTCGCCTCGCGGATGAAAGAGCGCTATTTCCGCCCGACCATTGCCTTCGCCGATGCCGGTGATGGTCTGCTCAAGGGCTCCGGTCGCTCGGTGCAGGGCTTCCATATTCGCGATGCGCTGAGCGTGGTCGCGGCGCAGCATCCGAACCTGATCGCCAAGTACGGTGGCCACGCGATGGCCGCTGGTCTGACCTTGCCGCAGGAGAATTTTCCGCTGTTCGCCGAGGCATTCGACGCTGAAGTACGTAGGCAACTTCGCGAAGAAGACCTCACTGGGCGAATGTTGTCGGACGGCACGCTGGCCGTCGAAGAGTTCCACCTCGAACTGGCCCGCGCCTTGCGCCACGCCGGGCCATGGGGTCAGCACTTTCCGGAGCCGCTGTTTCACGGTGTGTTTCAACTGGTCGAGCAGCGCGTGGTTGGCGAACGGCATTTGAAAGTGGTGCTGAAAAGCGAATGCGGTTCGGTGAAGCTCGATGGCATCGCGTTTGGCATTGATCGCGATGTGTGGCCGAACCCGACGATTCAATGGGTTGAACTGGCTTACAAGCTCGACGTCAACGAGTTTCGTGGCAACGAGACTGTGCAGTTGATGATTGCTCATATCGAACCGCGCTGAAGATCAAAAGATCGCAGCCTTCGGCAGCTCCTACAGGGGTTCGCATTCCTCTGTTGGAGCTGCCGAAGGCTGCGATCTTTTCTGGAACCCTCCAAGATCCCCCGTTGTCGACTAGGCTCTAAGCACTGCTTGATTGGCCTTGTGACGTCTTGTCGAATTCTTGCCCGCGGGGGCGGGCGCTGTACCCTTTTTCTGTCACTCGTCGACTTTTCAAACAGAACCCTGGAGCCTGCCCACTGATTCGAGAGGTGCCCCATGAGTCTGCTGCTTGAACCCTTTACCCTGCGCCAACTGACCCTGCCCAACCGCATCGCCGTGTCGCCGATGTGCCAGTACTCCAGCGTCGATGGCCTGGCCAACGACTGGCACCTGGTGCACCTGGGCAGCCGCGCGGTGGGCGGTGCCGGTCTGGTTTTCACCGAAGCCACGGCGGTTACGGCCGACGGGCGCATCACCGCCGAAGACCTCGGCCTGTGGAACGACGAACAGATCGCACCGCTGCAACGCATCACCCGCTTCATCACCGCCCAGGGCGCGGTCGCCGGCATTCAGCTGGCCCACGCCGGGCGCAAGGCCAGCACCCATCGGCCGTGGATCGGCAAGCATGGCAGCGTCAAACCCGAGGATGGCGGCTGGACCCCGGTCGGGCCATCCCCGATTGCTTTCGATCCGCAACACACTCAACCGAAGCAGCTGGATGAGGGGCAGATCGCCGAAGTGATCCAGGCCTTTGTCGACGCGGCCAAGCGCGCGCTGACGGCGGGGTTCAGCGTGGTCGAGGTGCATGCCGCGCATGGCTATCTGCTGCATCAGTTTCTCTCGCCGCTGAGCAATCAACGCCGCGATCAGTACGGTGGTTCGTTCGAGAATCGTATCCGTCTGGTGCTGCAAGTCACTGAAGCGGTGAGGGCGGTTTGGCCGGAGGAATTGCCGGTGTTTGTCCGCGTCTCGGCGACTGATTGGGTCGAAGACGGCTGGAACCCGGATGAGACCGTGGAACTGGCGCGTCGCCTTCACACGCTGGGCGCCGATCTCATTGACGTGTCTTCAGGAGGGACAGCTGCAAACGCGGAAATTCCGGTCGGGCCGGGTTATCAGACGCGCTTTGCCGAGCGGGTACGCAAAGAGTCAGGCATCGCCACCGGTACTGTCGGAATGATTACCGAGCCGGCCCAGGCCGAGCACATTCTGCGTACCTGTCAGGCTGATATCATTTTCCTCGCCCGAGAGCTGCTGCGCGATCCGTACTGGCCGCTGCACGCCGACGATGATCTGGGCGGACGCAAAGCAGTGTGGCCGGCGCAGTATCAGCGCGCGACCCATCGGGATCAGCCCATTCATGAGTCGGATTTGCGTGATTGATTGAAGGCTGGAAAGCAAAAGCCCCGAACCAGTGATGGTCGGGGCTTTTCTATTCGGCACAAGTTTGCGTTGTCAGGCGGGCCTCTTCGCGAGCAGGCTCGCTCCCACAGTAGGAATGCGGACCCCTGTGGGAGCGAGCCTGCTCGCGAATGACGCCAGAACCGCCGCCTTAGAACCTCAAGGGTATTTACGCTTGTCCGGCGCCGGCGGGAAATACTGGTACAGCCAGGTCTCGCTCAGCGTGCGGTCATTGGTGCGAATGAACAGGCGCAGTTCCACCGGCTCGACACTGTCATTGGTCGGATACCAGTCGAACAGGATCCGATAACCCTTGATGTCATCCAGCACCAGCACGCTGAAGTCCTGCACCTTGCCGTTGGAACAGGTAATCACCGGCTCGATCCCGGTGCCCTGTGGCAGGCGCTCGAGGCCGCCACCGGTGAAGTCCACGGCGAAGCGCCGCGCCCAGACTGGCGGGTAGTGTTCACCCGGCGCCCAACCTTCGGTGAAGCCGCCCATGCCCGAACGCGTCGCGTGCACCCGCGCCAGTGGCGTGCCGACCGGTGGCAGGGCGCTCCAGTACAGCTTGTACCCGTAGTTCAGCGAATCACCGGCAGCCACGGGTTTCTTCGGCGTCCAGAAGGCGACGATGTTATCCAGCGTCTCGCCGGTCGTAGGAATTTCCAGCAGATCGATCGAGCCTTCGCCCCATGCGGTTGTCGGTTCTACCCACAGGCTCGGGCGCTTGCTGTACCAGTCGACGGTGTCCTGATAGTTGGCGAATTCGTGGTCGGTCTGCACCAGGCCGAAACCTTTCGGGTCCTTGTCGGCAAATGCGTTGAATTGCAGCTTTGCCGGATTGTTCAACGGACGGCAGATCCACTCGCCATTGCCGCGCCACATGGCCAAGCGATCGGAGTCGTGGATTTGCGGATGAATGGTGTCGCACATGCGCCGTTCGTGGGTGCCGCAGCTGAACATGCTCGTCATTGGCGCCACGCCGAGTTGTTCGATGGTGGTACGGGCATTGATGTGCGCGTCGATTTCCATGACCACGCGCTCGGCCTGGCAATCGATGTCGAAGCGATACGCGCCAGTGGCGCTCGGCGAGTCGAGCAGGGCGTAGACCACAAAACGCGTGGCGTTCTTGTCAGGCGTCTCGAACCAGAACTTGGTGAAGTCGGGAAACTCTTCGCGCTTCTTCGCGTAGGTATCAATGGCCAGGCCGCGCGCGGAGAGGCCATATTGGCCAGTAGCATCGACCGCACGGAAATAGCTGGCGCCGAGAAACGACACCACATCATGCCGATCCAGCTCCGGCGCCTTGAACAGTTTGAAGCCGGCAAAACCCAGATCGCCCTTGAGCTGCTGGGTGTCGACCGAAGTGTTCTCGTAATTGAACAGCGCCGGGCGGAAATGCACCTCGCGCGCCATGCGCGTCTTCGGATCAACGCTGTACATGCGCACCGGCTGACGGAAACCCATGCCGACGTGGAAGAACTGCACGTCCAACTGACCTTTGTTTTCCTTCCACAAGGAATGCTCGCCGTCGTAGCGGATCGCGTTGAAATTCTGCGGAGTCATGGTCGCCAGGGTTGGCGGCAACACCTGTTTCGTATCCTGATAGGCATTGCCGGCGAGCTGCTTGGCCTGACGCTTCAACGCTTCGAAATCGAAAGCCTGGGCCTCGCCATCGGCGGCGCCACCATTGGCCGCCCAGGCGCGAGCAGCCAACAGACCCGACGCGGAAAGACCGGTATAGGCCGCAATGGCCATGGACGCTTTGAGCAAATTCCTGCGGTGCATAAATACAACCTGTCGTGTGCAATCCAGCGCCGTTCCTGGCACCTGTCGGATCGGAAATTACGGTTCGGTCATGCCTTCGGCCAAACGCAACGGACTATAAACAGATGCCCGCTAGCTTAATCGGTTCGATTGTCGGGCAAAAAGGCTTGTTTGCGTTGCGCCATCTGGCAATGAAACAAGACATGTCTGTAATTTTTCTGACAGGGCCCTCTGATTTAGAGGGCATATCTGCTTTTTTCGATTAATTACTCTAAAAACCACTTTTCAACGCCGATTTAATTCCTATTCTATGAGCAAGACCGGATACAAGCCTTCGTGCCGGCGGGGCACACGACGCTGCTCGAAGAGGCAGGGCGATGTGAGGTTCAGCAGTTTCTTGACTCAATAGAGAAGGACATCGTCCATGGCAAAAATACAGGGCATCACCGAAATGTTGGGCATCTTTCCTTGCTTGGGCGGCGGGCGCAGAAGACGCCGTCTCAATTCCGAGGAATTGAAACTGGTGGAACGTTATCGAGAGCTATCGGAAAGCGACCGGATCGCCATGCGCTATCTGGTGGATGCGATGCGGAGTGTTTCGCGGTTTTAAAGAGGAGGGGAGAAG
>NZ_JBAWKM010000030.1:43150-47868 GCF_037095675.1 Pseudomonas sp. CCNWLW23
AAAGCGACCGGATCGCCATGCGCTATCTGGTGGATGCGATGCGGAGTGTTTCGCGGTTTTAAAGAGGAGGGGAGAAGGGGGCAGGTCGAAAGGCCCGCCCCTTTTCATTGGGTAACGCTCGGAACGAGCCCTTTTGAGTGGCGAGCAACATCTCGAAGCACACTCGCGGGGCGGGTCCGGGCACTTTCGAACTAGGCTGAGGGCCTTAGATCCGGATAACCCTTGTTTGGAGACGGAACATGAACACCCGTGGATTGCTCGATCAACTGCTCAAGTCCGGGCAGGAAATGCTGCAGAACAAGGACGGCGGCGCTTCCAGCAAATCGGCTGCCAGCGGACTTGGCGGCTTGCTCGGTGGCTCGTCTGGCTCCAGCGGCCTCGGCGGTCTGCTCTCCGGCGCGGGTGGCGGCGCATTGGCCGCAGGCGCGATGGGCCTGCTGCTCGGCAATAAAAAGGTCCGCAAGGTCGGCGGCAAAGTCGCCCTCTACGGCGGCCTCGCCGCGCTGGGCGTACTGGCTTACAAGGCCTACGGCAACTACAACGCCCAAAAAGGCAGCGCACCACAACGCGAACCGCAAACCCTCGACCGCCTGCCACCCGCGCAAGTCGAGGAGCACAGCCAGGCCATCCTCAAAGCCCTGGTCGCCGCCGCCAAAGCCGACGGCCACATCGACGAGCGCGAGCGCGAACTGATCGAGGGCGAATTCACAAAGCTCGACAACGATCAGGAACTGCAACACTGGCTCCACGCCGAACTCAACAAACCCCTCGACCCCACCGACGTCGCCCGCGCGGCGAGCACGCCGGAAATGGCGGCGGAGATGTACATCGCCAGTGTGATGCTGGTGGATGAGGAGAATTTTATGGAGAAGAGCTATCTGGATGAACTGGCACGGCAGTTGAAATTGGAGCCGGGGTTGAAGGTGGAGTTGGAGAGGCAGGTGCGGTTGGCCGGGGCGGATAGCGTGTAATCGTAGTGGCGATCGCCGGGCATCAGCAGGCGGTTGCCCTTTTACGTTAGCTAGACTTTCTGCGTTTCAGTAGTTTCCGTAACGGCGTTGAATCGACCTTTGTCCCGATGGCGGACATTGCTCTTGCGGCTGGCTCTGCATATTTTTGGTACTAGCCGCGTAATAGAGCTGGCAAATAGATCACTAGCAATCGGTGATTAGCGCACTGACTTCGTCGCCAGATCGGTGTTATTCAACAGTCGACCGTTGAGGTATGAGTCGGCGGGCCTGCCGTCGAGCAAGTTTCCTTCTGCTAGAAGTATTTGAATGGATATGTGTCTCCCGTGATTATTATTGAATCTTTTTCTGTATATACGTTGTTGATGTTGTTGATAACCAGCTGTAGGTTGGTTGGGTTTTGAAAAAGATGATAGAAGAGTTCGAAGTAAAGATAATCTTCGATCAAACTTGCTGCTAGGTTTGAATGGATGTTCAGAAGTTCATTGAAAGTCGGGTAATCAACTGTCGCAAGCTCGGGGATGTCCGCATAGCCTTGCACGGTATCGTCAATCCTGCATTCCGAAATAAACGTATCTGCAATAATTTCGAACTTTCTTGGAAAGTCTCCGGGTTTGATTTGCAGTATGTAGGGCTGAGTCTTGATCGTGACCGCCTCTCCGAATCCCAAGCTTCTATAAGATACGGTACTTGGATTGACTGCGTTGCCCGAGCACTTAAATATCATGGTTTTGCTTTCGCTGTTATAGGTTTGGTTGTCGAGATTTTTTTACCGAAAGAAAACTCCCTTGTACTACAGGTCTGAGGCTTTTCCCAAATTAATTGCATCGGCATCGGCATCGGCATCGGCTGCGCTGCTTTAGCGTAGTGGGTTGCTCTAACAAATTTTGTCATCGATTGGCAGCGCCGCTACACCCTATGGCTTAGCCAATGTCAGGTCCACTGCTTTCCCCATATACTCCTAATATGTAAAGCCTGCATCAGATTTGTTTAACTTTATGCAGCGTGTGATCTAAGATTTTGTCAAGGTCGCTCCAGGTTTTGGCGGTGTCGGTGTATATCGGAGATTCCCAATCTCGATCTGCAATTAATGAAATTCTAAAGGCACCATTTTTGTCAAATTCAGGATACCATCCGATGTCTAATATTTGTTCGTTTGGGAATGCTGCCTGTAAGAGATCCTCTTTCAGGTTCTCTGAGATGAGTGCTATGTCGTAATCGATTAGGTTGGATAGTTCGTCGAAAATTACTTTTCCGCCGAGACGTATTATTTTTTCAAATTTCATGTTTTTTTGCTTTTAATTGCGAGTAAGAAAAGGGGACAGATTTATATTCAGTTTGAAGAAAGAAAACTGTCCTCTTTTACTCAGTCCCTTTTGCTCAGAAGACAAAGCGACCACATGATCGCTCTGTCTTCAGAGATGAATTAGACCTCCTGCCGCCAAGCGGAAAACGTGATCACTGTGCCGGCTTCTTTTCTATTGGTGATTTCTACTTTATAGGTACCACCATTGATGCGGCCTTCAACGAGCGCTTTGCGCTCGTTGCCGCTGACTTCGGCGTCCTTTGCATGTTGCTGATAGAAGTCGATAACATCCGCGTATTCGGTAAAAGTCCTGAGAATGACCTCATATTCATGCTGAGGGCGTCCGGCTATTTTGTCCCAGTCACCGTCAATTGACGTGCCCTCCATACCCGGTGTCGTAAAGACACCGTGAGCGCCGGCGCCAATCAAGTGAGCTCGCTGCGGAAGCAACGGCAGCATCGCTTTTGGAAAATCGGACGGTAATTGAGCCGCAGTCCAAGCTCCCTGTTTCGGCTGAGTCACGATGTACTCAACGTGGGCAATCTTCTGCGCAGCGGCTCGGCGTTCTGGATCGTCACTCTCCGCCCACAGCGCCATCATAGGAGGCAGTTGCTTACTCCAAGTGATCAAAGCGTCGGCGTCACCCTCACTAGCGCCTTCTGGCTGGAAAATGGTCAGCACGGTTTCCGGAGCATCGTTACAAGTCAATGGCTCGTCACGAGACTTGACGGAGCAATGGCCATTGACCAGTCCTACGGCGAGCAACTGCCCCTTGTCGTCCAGCAGCAATGCGCCGCGCTCGAATCCGTTGTTACCGTCGTCCATGGCGGTGATCATTTTTCTGCCGGGAGGCACTCCATCAACAAACGTCGCCATTTCCGAATCGAGCGCTTCAAGAACCTGCTGCACGATCATCGTATTGTCATTGGTGTAGCTTCCGGTTTGGTAGCCAAGAAAATCAACGAGTGCAGAGCGAACCGCCGGGTCTTGGTTGAGCTTGTGAGCCCGTTCTGGACTGGCTTCGTTTGTAAGCAACAAGACAGTTGTGCCGTCGGGATGTTGTTCGGATCGTAGTGACAGCGCGCTTGCGCTTAGGGAGAAGGTAAAGGCTAGAAGCAAGGAGAGAGTGCGGCTCAAGTGTTTCAAGATAACAGTCCTTTGATTATTTAATCCGTGAGAGTGGTCGCAGAGATTTGATCTGGTGATTATGCGTTGAGCATAAGTTTTCTGTTTTTCATTATTCTTGAATGGAGAGTTTAAGTTGACAGTCGCCTTGAAGGTTTCAGTGACGTGTTTTTCACGCATATCAGGCGGCCCAGCAGATTTCTTCGTACAGCTAATCATTCAAGGCTTCCAGAATTCAATTCCCTCCACATGACGCTCTATGTCATTCATGTGAATCCTCACCAGGAATTGGGGCAAATTTTTTGCTGATGATTTTTTGATCTTGGATTGGTCGCTGAGTGACGTATCATCGTTAATGAGCTCGGTTGAAGTTTTTGATATTCTTTAACCGGTTTGTCGCTATAGTAACTTCCCATTTTTTATAGAGAAATCAAGGTAAATTCAATGTTTGCGAGTGCTTTCAGAGTATCTTCGATGATGAGTGTGAATATCCTGTTTTTATATTTGTTTTCTCTGATTGAATGGCGCAAATGGGGGCGGATTTATTTCAATAGAAAATCGATTTTCCCTATTTTTCTGCTATGTGTCATGTTTAAGTGGTCGCACTAAAATTGATTTCGCCCTCGCTGCTTATGCAACCTATCAAACTAAACTGCTCGGAGAAAAAATAGGTGTGTTGCGGTATTTCAGAAAATGTCATTATTATTTTTTTAAGATCGGCGGTGTGGAATCTATAAGCATTCTCTGTGAGCGAGTCGCCGATAAAGGTAATCTCAGTTATTTTGAGATCTTTTGCTTTTTCTGAAATTTCTTCAATGGCTTTGTTTATAGTGTTTTTTGAATGCGATGTGCTGTTGGGAAGTGAGCTCCAAGCGATTTTTGATCCAATAAACGGAAAATTTCTATTGATATGTGAGACGGCGTTGTCATGTGCATCATTGTCAAGTTTCATGTAGTTAATGCTGGATTCTAACAATTCTTTCTCAAGTTCTTCGTCGAAGTAGCTCATTTTTTAAATGCCTTTAGTAATTTTAATACGGTTTTTTCGCTTGCATTGAAAAGGTAATGTGGTGCTGGCTTTTTTCCTGACCAAACGTTTATATGTGCGCCGCTTCTTTCATCATATTCGATTCGATAGCCAGTCTTGCCGTCAGCGGTTTGCATGCCTACAACCTTCCCGGCATTCGTACCAAACTTCCCAATGGTTGGCTTTTCTGCTTTGAATCCATTGCTTTCAAGCCATTCAAGTGCCTTATTGCGAGCTTGCTCGAAATGCTCAAAATTAAGTGTCTCGCCAACCTCGGGCGGGGTCGTTTTTT
>NZ_JBAWKM010000030.1:47968-54406 GCF_037095675.1 Pseudomonas sp. CCNWLW23
TTCAAGTGCCTTATTGCGAGCTTGCTCGAAATGCTCAAAATTAAGTGTCTCGCCAACCTCGGGCGGGGTCGTTTTTTGCGGAGGCTTTTTCGGAGTGGCACCGTTTGTCTGTTTACACACCAGCCCCAACGGATCCACCCACCCCGTAGGGTTAGGCACGTATTGGTAGCTATTCAAACCACCCGCAAGCTTGATCGGATCAGGCGTCAAGAACCGTCCAGTTCCCGGATTGTAGTAGCGGTGGCGGTTGTAATGTAAGCCTGTCTCGGCGTCGAAATACTGACCCTGGAAGCGCAACGGGTTATCAATTTCGCTGACATCCAGCGCCGCGAGGTTGCCGTAGGCGCGGTATTTTGCCGACCACATGATTTCGCCGCTGTAGTCGGTGAGTTCCTGCGGTGTGCCGAGGTGGTCGAGTTGGTAATAGAACGGGGCCGCTTTTAGCGGGCCTTCGCCGTCGAGCATCGCCAACGGGCGGAAGCTGCCCGGCTCGTAGATGTAGCTGCGATAGCGATTTTCTGCGCTTTCGGCGATCAATCGCTCGCCTTGCCAGAGGAATTCAGTGGTGTGGCCGTCGACGGTTTTTTCGAAGCGGCGACCGAAGGCGTCGTATTTGTAGGTTGCAGTGCTGCCACCCGGCAGGCTGACGCCGATCAGGCGGTGTTGGCAGTCGTAGCGGTATTCGGTGACGAGCTTTTGGCCGGTTCCGCGACGCTCGCGGATCAAGTTGCCGTAGGCGTCGTAATCGTAATGGCGGTCGCCTTGCATCAGTAGGCGGTTGCCTTTGACGTTTGCGAGGTTCGCAACGGGCAGGTCATTTTGTCCGAGGAGGTTGCCTGCCGGGTCGTGAGCGAAGCTCTCTGGCATGGCGCCGCGTACGCTGATCAGTCGGTCGAGTGGATCGTAGTGATAGCTGCGGTTGCCTTTGCGGCTGTCGTTAATACCGGCGAGGTTGCCGTTGGCATCGTAGTTGTAGCGACGCTGGAACAGGTGCTTGTCCCGTTGGCTGACGCTGTGGGCCTTTAGTCGGCCCTGTTCATCGTATTGGTATTGGCTAAGCAGCAAGCCTTGTTGGCGTTGTTGCTCGCGACCGGCGTTGAACTGGTGGCTGGTCAGGCGAGAGCCGTTGAGGTCGATGCTGTTCAGCCGTCCACCGGACAAATGACGGTAATCGAGCGTGCAGCCATCGGGCAGACGGCAGTGGCTGAGCTGACCGACTTTGTCGTAAGCGTAACGCGTGGTGCCCCAGCCCTGATGTTCGGTGATCAAGCGATCTTGCACGTCGTATTCATAAGCGAGCGGCCAATGGCCGTCGTCGACGTTTACCAGGCGACCGAGTGCGTCGTAGCTGTAATGAATCTCTTCGCCATCGGGCAGCGTCTTGACCAGCAAACGGCCTGCGGCATCGCGCTGGTATTCGGTAACCAGTTCACTACCGTCGTCACCGAACTCGGTTTTCTTCAGCAGTTGGCCGTTGAGGTCGTACTCATACGCGGTGCGTCGACCATCGAAACCGGTTTCCTGCTGGATCAGGCCGTTCGGGTAGTAATCGAGTTGGTAGCGTTCGCCGCGCTCGTTTTCGATCTCGGTGAGGTTGAGTTGCGAGTTGTCGTAGCGGTAGCGCAGTTGGCTGCCGTCGGGGTTGATGCGGCGGCTGACCAGATGCAGGTTGTCGGCGTATTCGTAGCGGGTGATCCGGCCGAGCTCGTCGCGTTCGGCGATGACGCGGCCATACGGGTTGTAGGTAAACGCACGTGTGGCGCCGCCGGGCAGGGTGACCTGAGTGAGGCGGTCGACGGCGTCCCATTGATATTGGGTGATCGCGCCGAATTCGTCCTGGCGAGTGATTTGCCGGCCGAGGGCATCGTAGCGGTATTTTCGTTGACCGCCGTCCGGCAGGCGTTCTTCCAGCAATTGGCCGAGGTTGTTCCAGCCCAGTTGATGACGACTGCCGTCGGGGTGGCGGATCTCAAGCAAGCGTCCCTGACGGTCATAGCTGTAGAAGGTCTCGTTGCCGTCAGGATCGGTTTGTTGGGTAATATCGCCCTGGCGGTTGCGTTCGTATTTCCAGCGGGCCTTGCCGCGCTGGACATCAATAAGTTGACCGTTGAAGTAGTTGTAACGCGTCGGAACACCTTCCGGGGGGATCACCGCAATCAAGCGTCCGGCATCGCTGTACTGATACTCGGTGATCGCTCCCATCGGGTCTTTAACGGCGATCAATCGGCCGTTATCGTCATAAGCGTTCTGCGTCTCACCACCGTCGGGTGCGGTCTCACTGACCAGGCGTGCATTTTCGTCATGCACATAGACCAGCTCACTGCCGTCAGCGTTATGAACAATGACCGAGCCTTTATCATCCCACTCGTAACGTGCTTCCATCTGCGCGTAATTGGCCCAATGACGTACGCATCGGGACAGCTTGCCTTCACGCTCCCACTCCCAGAAGAAGCTAGCCCCTCCGGCCATTTGTCGCTCAAGGATGACGTGCTGATCGTTGTAGCGGTAATGCTCGGTTTCGCCCATCGCATTGGTGGAAGAAACCAGTTGATTGAGTGCGTTGTATCGGTAGGTGACGAGGGTATGAATCGTCAGCCATGGGTCTTGGCGTTCGCCGCGTTCATTGTATTCGGGGCGTTGTTGCTGTTGGTCGACAGCAACGATGTGTCTGTCTTCGTAGCGCAGAAAAAGGGCGCGCCCTGCGCCGTTATCTATGCGCTGGATACGATCAACGAAGTCATAACTGATGTGCAGACGATTTTCGTACGCATCGCTGATCGCGGTCAGTCGACCGGCACGGAAATGGTAAAAGCGTGTTTTTGCCCCGGCCTGGGTCAAAATGAGTTCGCCGGGTTCATTGCCTAGATAAATTGCTGCCTGAGCCAGACTGTTAGTGATGGCCGGCCGCTGTTCCGTGGGCATCGGGAAACGGGTTTGCCGGTTCTCGTTGTCCGTCCACAGCACACCCTCATCGTCGATCTGCAAGCGATGAGACAGTGAATGACTCCAGCCATAGCCGAGGCGGCTATCAATTTCGACTGCACTGCTTCGGTATAGGCGTGTCCACTCAAAAGGCAGCAGGCCACCCAGTTCCCCATCGGTGAGCGTCAGTAACTCTTCACCGGTCACCATCGATACTGGTTCGCCGTCTGAGCATGTGTCGTCGACGCATTGTGCTGGTTTTTTCGCTGGGTTCTTCGGCTGTTCGGGGGCGTTGTCGACGGCCTCTACCTGCTCGATCCGTGAGGCTGGCTCATCTTTTTTACGGGTTTGAATCTGCGCATCGGATTCCGCTTTTCCGCCAGTGATCGGTGGCTTGCTCTTCGGAGCTGTCGCGGTTTCGGCAGGTTTGGGAGCGGCGATCTGAACATCCGCTTTGCGTGCCGGATTGAATTTCGAATCACCATTGAGTAGCAACGGCTTCGATGCTTCGGTATGGGGCGTCGCTTTGGACTTGCTGACTTTCATCAACATGCCGGTGAAGTCTTCAATCAGCTTTATGACTTTGCCGCTGCTTTGTACCCCTTTGACGGCTTTTGTACCCACGCGTACGGCCAAGCCAAGACCACCAGTCAAGACAACGCCGATCAAAATGTTGAGCAGGAACTCTGTCGACATTTGCGCCAGCACTTCGGTACAAGTCTGCGGCGGCAGCATTTTCACCCAGGCCACGATGGCCGCGACGTATATCCACATCAACGGCTCATCGCTCGCGATCAATAAAGCAGTGTGAATAGCGTCGGCAGAGGCGTCGTAAATTTTCTTGATCTGTTCTTCAGTGAAAAAGTTTTTCAGCTTCTCGTAGTTTTCGCGAGGATGGGCGATGAGGTCGTAGAGACTTTTGATATCGCCCCACAATCCCATAATCGCTTTCATGAACCCTTCCCAAGCCGCTTCCAGCTCCTGCAAGGCGCGACCTCCAAGGGAGGCATCGGTGTGAGCTTGCCAGAGCGGGAGGAAGCTGGTGCTCCATTCGGTTTGTAGCCAGCCGCCCAACTCGCCGATCACGCCTTGGTAGGAATTGAACAAACTGTCGATCTGGGCACGCGTAGGATTCGGGAAGAAGGTGATTTTGTACTGCTGATTGGGAGTAAGGCCTGAGACTTCAAGAATCCCTGATGCGTCAATGGTTTTATTGATGGTCGGGCCAACTTCGTTTTTGCCGATGAAGCGGGCATTGACGACCGGTGTCAGTTGAACTGGCGTATTGCCGATCGGCACAAAGCGCGCGGACTCGAAACTATGGATCAGCACCAGCTTGCCGTTCGCAGGACAGTTGGCATAAAGGGTATTTTCCTTCTTGCTGTCCTTGTCAGCCGTGCCAACTTCGTCACCGACTTTGAATTGCTGCTCCGCATCCAGAATGCCGCCGTACCAGGCTTCGGCATGCTCGCGGTAATCCTTCAGGCACTTCTTGAAGTCGTTGATGATGGCCTGAGCATCGGGTTGTTTTGCTGTGAGACCGCCAACGATCCCGCCCATTAAAACGCTCATACCACCACCTCTTTTTCCAGATAGGCCTTCAACAGCCCGGTAAAGTTTTCTTCCGTGAGTGGCGTGCGTTTAACAAAGCGCGCCACTTTTTGTTTCAGGTTCGATTCGGGAAAGGAGAAATACAGATCGGCGTGTTCCTCCTGCAACCACTGCATCATGTTGCCGATAACGGTTGATGGATTTTCTGCCATCAATTCTTCCAACAACCCCTTCGGCACCTCCCACCACGGCCAGTCCTTGACCTTCGGCACCACCCGCGTGCCCACTTCCAGCGCCTGCCCATTGATCAGATACCGCTCAAACACCGGCAGCACTTCACCAGCCTTCTCCCCAAGCCCCCGCAAAATCGGATGAATATGCCGCCCATCCCAAAACCGGAAAAACACCTCGGTGCCATCCGGCATTTTCACCTGCGTCAGGCTGCGCAGATGCTCGAACACTTCGTTCGGTTCTGAACGCGATACCGCCAGCCAGCCCCAGTCGAGGGCGTCGGTTTCGGCGATCCATGGCAGGAAGGCGGAGTTGGCTTTGAGTTCGGTGAGGTAGGGCATCACCGGTTGCCAGGTGGAGTAGGGCGTGCCGCCCCAGATCGGGATGAGCTGGGCGGTGGGTTCGGTGAGGTACAGGGTTTTCAGGGCGTCGGCATCGCTGGCGGCGCTGACGATCAGGTACAGGCGCTCGCCGCTTTGCAGCGGCTGTTGCGCCAGCCAGTCCTTGGGGGAGATTGGTTCAGATGGCACAGGCACCTGCCTTGCATTTTTCGCATTCTTCACAGAACGGCGCGTTACGTTTTAGGGTGTTGATTTGCGCCGGGGTCAGGACCTGGCCAGCCTTGTCGGCATCCGCCTGTTTCAGCACGCCGGGCATCAATGGCGCGGCGCCCGTACCAACGCCGGGGCTGCCGCCGGAGTTCATGTTGATCACCGGCCCACTCATGGTCACGCCACCAGCGTCGATCTTGATGAAGCTGCCGCCGCCGATCAGCGTGAGTTCCGCACCAGCCTCCATCACCACTTTCATGCCGCTGCTCAGGTGGATTTCCTGGCCGGCGTCGATGAACTGGCCGATGCCGATCTTGATGTGCTGGTTCACGCCGACGGTGAGGTGGTCGTTGGCGCGGGTTTCGACTTTGCGGTCGGCGTAGACGGTGTGGTGTTCTTCGGCTTTGAACTCGGTGTAGCTGTTCTGTTCGACGGTGTCGTGGCGTTCGTTGCCGACGCGGATTTTCTGGTCGTGCTCGATGTTTTCGTCCCAGTCGCGCTGGGCGTGCAGGTAAATCTGTTCCTGACCTTTTTTGTCTTCGATGCGCAGTTCGTTGTAGCCGCCACCACCCATGGAACTCAGGGTCTTGAAAGTGCTGCGGGTCTTGTTCGCCGGCAGTGGATAGGGGACGGTGTTTTCTTTGTGGTACAAGCAACCGCTGATCAGCGGTTGATCGGGGTCGCCTTCAAGGAACGTGACGAGCACTTCCATGCCAATGCGCGGGATGGCGATGCCGCCGTACTGGGCGCCTGCCCAGGCGGAGGAGACGCGCAGCCAGCAACTGGTCTTGTCGTCGGCCTGGCCTTCGCGGTCCCAGTGAAACTGGACTTTGACGCGGCCGTATTCGTCGCAGTGGATTTCTTCTCCTTTCGGGCCGGTAACTACGGCGCTCTGGCTGCCGAGGATGCGTGGTTTCGGGTGGCGCAGCGGCGGGCGGTTGGGTACGTCCCATGGCGTGGCCTGGAAGCGGTTGCGATAACCCTGATGGAAATCGTCTTTCAGCGCGGTGGTGTCGCTGGTCACCGACTCCTCGAGCACTTGCGGCTGCTTGCCTTCGTGCAGGATTTCGGTGAGCAGCCACAGGTCGTTCCATTTGGCTTTCGGATGTTCGGTCAGGGCGAGGAAATGGCCGCTGACCAGCAGTGGCTGATCACTCTTGCCTTCGGCGAGCTGGAAGTCGCT
>NZ_JBAWKM010000031.1:0-18950 GCF_037095675.1 Pseudomonas sp. CCNWLW23
TGCTCGCGAATGCATTGGGTCAGGCAATGAAGATGTTGAATGTGCCGCCGTCTTCGCGAGCAGGCTCGCTCCCACACTGGGTTTTGCGTGTTGCCGGGATTTGGCACATGCCGCTCCCACAGGGATTGGGGATTGAATGAAGACCGATGGTTCAGCACAAAACAGTGTAGGAGTGAGCCTGCAGCGAGGCTCAGACTCGCAGCAACTGCCGGGTCATCGCCATAGAGGTTTCCAGCGACTGTCCGGTGCGCTGCAATTTGTTCAGCAAACTGGCGCCGAGCCAGAGCTGATACAGCGTCTCCGCCAACTTGCGCGCATCGCCCTCGGGCAGGCTTTTGTCGGTCTGGCCTTGTTCGATGCATTCGGTGATGCGCGCGACGATGCGTTCGGCACCGTCGCGCAGGGTCAGGCGCATTGATTCGGAGAGATCGGCGACTTCGGCGCTGAGTTTCACCACCAGGCATTCATCGCCATGGCCTTCGAGGGTGCAGCGGTTCTGCCAGCCCTGCCAGTAATCCATCAAACGCTCGAAGGCCGTCAGCCCAGGCAATGTCAGGCGGCGCTCCATGTCGGCGAGGTAGTCGACGAAGTAATCCTCGAGTAGCGCCTGGCCGTACAACTCCTTGGATTTGAAGTAGTGATAGAACGAGCCCTTGGGCACGCCGGCGGTCTGCAGGATCTCGTTGAGGCCGACGCTGGTGAAGCCCTTCTCGGCCATCATCCGGTGGCCGGTGTCGAGCAAGTGTTGGCGGGTGTCGTCAAAGGTCGGCTTCATGGTGCGCAAAATTCCAGACAATAGACCAGTCGTATAGTTTTCAGGACCGGGAGTTTGCCATAACCGACGGGCAAAAACATTTTCTGAAAAAATTACTAGACGACTGGTCTAATTGGAAACTATGCTGCGCCCCGACACACAAATTCATGCGGCACCGACAACAAGCGAATCCCTCGCCTTCTGCCGATGCCAGACCAACCCAAGGGTGCTCTATGAAAATCTTGATGGTTCTGACTTCCCACGATCAACTCGGCAACACTGGCAAGAAAACCGGTTTCTGGCTGGAAGAGTTTGCCGCGCCCTACTACGCCTTCAAGGACGCCGGCGCCGATGTCACCCTGGTATCGCCTGCCGGCGGCCAGCCTCCGCTCGATCCGAAAAGCGATGAGCCAAGCGCGCAGACTGCCGAGACCGATCGCTTCCGCGCTGATCCGGCGGCGCAACAAGCGTTGGCCAGCACCGGTCGTCTGGCTGATGTGAAGGCCGAAGATTTCGACGCAGTGTTCTACCCAGGCGGCCACGGCCCGCTGTGGGATCTGGCCGAAGACAAGGCCTCGATCGCGCTGATCGAAGCCTTCGACCGCGCCAACAAGCCCCACGGTTTTGTCTGCCACGCACCCGGCGTGTTGCGTCATGTGGTGCGCGCTGACGGCCAGCCAATCGTCAAGGGCCGTGATGTCACCGGCTTCACCAATGCCGAAGAAGCGGCGGTCGGCCTGACTGACGTGGTGCCGTTCCTCATCGAAGACGAGTTCCAGCGTCTGGGCGGGCGTTACTCGAAAGTCGCCGACTGGCAGGTGCATGTGGTGGCTGACGGTCAACTGGTCACCGGCCAGAATCCGGCCAGCTCCGCCGCCGTTGCCGAAAAGCTGTTGAAGATGCTCGGCTGAATCCATCGCTCCAACCCGATCAACGCCGCGTGCGTACAGCCCGGCGTTGTTTTTTTGCCCAGTCACTAGTCGACTGGTCTAATCAGATTCAAGGTTTACTCCATGAATAACGCTTTTTTCACGCCCGCCAAATTGGGCAACCACACCCTGAAAAACCGCATCGTTCTGCCGCCTCTCACCCGCCAGCGCAGCACACAACCGGGCAATGTCGCCAACGAATTGATGGCCGAGTATTACCAGCAGCGCGCCGGTGCCGGTTTGCTGGTCACCGAAGGCACGCAGATCGAACCGCGCGGCCAGGGTTATGCGTGGACGCCGGGCATTCACACGCCGGAGCAGATCGCCGGTTGGCGCAAAGTCACCGAGGCGGTGCACGCCGTGGATGGCGTGATCTTCGCCCAGCTCTGGCATGTCGGTCGGGTCTCGCACACGGCGTTGCAGCCCAACGGCGATGCGCCGGTGTCGGCCTCTGCGGTCGCCACGGACCGCGTCAGCGTGTTCATCGAAACCGCGCCCGGTGTCGGTGAACTGGTGCCGCCGTCCGCTCCGCGCGCGTTGAGCACCGATGAAGTGCAGGAACTGATTCAGCTGTACATCCAGGCCGCGCGCAACGCGATGGAGGCGGGTTTCGACGGCATCGAACTGCATTGCGCCAACGGTTATCTGGTCAACCAGTTCATCTCCGCCCACAGCAACCTGCGCACCGACCAGTACGGCGGCTCGCTGGACAATCGCTTGCGCTTCTTGCGCGAAGTGGTGGCCGGCGTCGCCGAATGCATTGGCAAGGACAAGGTCGGTGTGCGTTTCGCGCCGTTGTTCACTACCACCGATGAAGCGCGGACATACCTGGGCCTGGTCGAGGAAGATCCGCACACAACTTACATTGCCGCGATCAAGATTCTTGAAGACGTCGGCATCGCCTACCTGTCGATCGCCGAAGCCGACTGGGACAACGCGCCAGCGATGCCGCAGACCTTTCGCCAGGCCGTACGCGACACCTTCAGCGGCGCGATCATTTATGCCGGTCGCTACACCGCCAAAACCGGCGCGCAATTGCTTGAGTCGGGGCTGGCGGATCTGGTCGCGTTTGGCCGACCGTTCATGGCCAACCCGGACCTGCCGGCGCGGATTGCCCATGACTGGCCGTTGAACCAATTGAATCCGGCGACGGTGTATGGCGGCGGTGCCGAGGGTTATATCGACTATCCGACCTACGCCGCTTAAGAACCCCACCCAAATCCCTGTGGGAGCGAGCCTGCTCGCGAAGGCGGTGTGTCAGTCAGCACTTGTATTGACTGACAGGACGCTTTCGCGAGCAGGCTCGCTCCCACAATAGGATGTCAGTTGCTGCCAAAACCTATACATCACAAACAATCTGTATAACTATTGGAGTTCGAATCGCTGACCGGATTTCGCTCCATGCCCCCTGCCCACCGCTTGCTCCTGATCCTCGGCGACCAGCTGTCTTTCGACCTGGCCTCCCTGCAGCCACTCGATCCCCAGCACGACCTGCTGCTGATGGTCGAGGTCATGGAGGAAGCGACTCACGTCGCCCATCATCCGCAAAAGATCGCTCTGATCTTCAGCGCCATGCGCCACTTTGCCGAGGCGTTGCGCGATAAAGGCTACCGCGTCCAGTACGTCACCCTCGATGACCCGGACAACAGCGGCTCAATTCCCGGCGAACTACAGCGCTGGCAAACCCTCACCGGCGCCGAAGAGATTCATATCACCGAATGCGGCGACTGGCGTCTTGAGCAGTCAATCAAAGATTCGGGCTTGCCCGTGCATTGGCACTCAGACCGCCGTTTCCTCTGCTCCCGCGAAGAGTTCTCCAATTGGGCCAGCGGCAAGAAGCAGCTGCGCATGGAGTTTTTCTACCGCGAGATGCGGCGCAAGAGTCGGCTGCTGCTCAATGGCGACGGCACGCCGGTCGGCGGTGCGTGGAATTTCGATGCGGAGAATCGCAAGGCGCTGCCCAAACACGCCAAACCGCCCTACCCGGCACGTTTCGCCAATGATGCAATCACCCAAGAGGTGCTGGCGTTGGTCGGCGAGCGCTTCGCCAGCCATTACGGCACGCTGGACGACTTCAATTACCCGGTGACCCACGCCGACGCCCAAGCCTTGTGGCAATACTTTCTCGACTATGCGCTGGCCGGCTTCGGTGACTACCAGGACGCCATGGCCAGCGACGAGCCGTTCCTGTTTCACGCGCGGATCAGTGCCGCGCTGAACATCGGCCTGCTCGATTTGCGTCAGCTGTGCAGCGATGTCGAGGCGGCTTACTGGTCGGGGAGCATAGGTCTCAACGCGGCCGAAGGCTTCATTCGGCAGCTGATCGGCTGGCGCGAATACGTGCGCGGTGTGTACTGGCTGAAGATGCCGGATTACGCCGAGGGCAATGTGTTCGGCAACTCGCGCCCGTTGCCGGAGTTCTACTGGACCGGTGACACGCAGATGAACTGCATGCGCCAGGCCATCGGCCAAAGCCTGCAACATGCCTACGCCCACCACATCCAGCGGCTGATGGTCACCGGCAACTTTGCCTTGCTCGCCGGGATTGCGCCGAAGGAAATCTGTGAGTGGTATCTGGCGATCTACATGGACGCCTTCGACTGGGTCGAACTGCCCAACACCCTTGGCATGGTCATGCATGCCGACGGCGGTTATCTCGGCTCCAAGCCTTACTGCGCCAGCGGCCAGTACATCAATCGGATGTCGGATTACTGCGGCGACTGCGCCTACAAGGTCAAGGAAAGCAGCGCGGACGATGCCTGCCCGTTCAACGCGCTGTACTGGCATTTCCTCATGCGCCACGGCGATATCCTGCGCGGCAATCAGCGCATGGGCATGATGTACAAGAACCTCGACCGCATGCCGCTGGCCAAGCAGGATGCACTGTGGCAACGCGGACAAATGCTGTTGGCGAAACTGGATAACGGCGAAGCTTTCTAGTGCGCCTCAGGCCTGCCCGGTCATCCCGTTGCGCCCCGCCGCTTTCGCGCGGTACAGCGCCTGATCGGCGGTCTGGATCAACGCCGGCAGCGAATCCAGCTGCGCGCCCGTCCCCACCGCCATACCGATACTCACCGTAATCCGAGCAAACGGACTGCCCGGGTGGGCGATGTTCGCCTGCTGCAAACGCTCGAGCATCAGTTGCGCCACCACGGTCGCACCGGCGCTGTCGGTGGCCGGCATGATCACCGCCATTTCCTCGCCACCGTAGCGCGCGACCAGATCCGAGGGGCGTCGCACGCAGCCTTCAAGAATCTTGCTGACCGCTTGCAGGCAGGCATCGCCGGCGACGTGGCCCAAGGCATCGTTGAACAATTTGAAGTGGTCGATATCGATCATCAGCAAGGCCAGCGAAGTCTCGTCACGCTGCGCGCGCCGCGCTTCCACCGTCAGGGTTTCATCGAAACAGCGGCGGTTGGCCAGGCCGGTCAGCGCATCCTTCAGCGCCAGTAATTCCAGCTGCCGATTGGACGCAAGCAGCTGCTGCTGGGCATCGCGCAAGGCTTCTTCGGCCTCGGTGCGGCGGCGGATATCGAGAATCAGGAACCAGCCGATCAATCCGGTCAGCCCCAGCAGCCCGATCACTACTACCGCCGACAACGCCGCTTCAATACGCCACGCCGCCAGCGCTTCGTCCTTGCCCAGGGCCACGGTGGTGATCAGCGGCAGCGTTTCGCTTTTACGGAATGCGTACAGCCGCTCGACACCGTCGAGGCTGGAGGTGTAGGAGGCAGTGCCGACCGAACGGTCGACGAGGTATTTGGCGTAGATCGGCGATTTGGAGAAGTTGCGGCCCATGTCCTGCTCGCGAAACGGGTAGCGCACCAGCAGCGTGCCATCGGTGTAAGACAGACCGATCGCGCCGTCCTGGCCAACGTCGAGTTTGCCGAACACCCGCAGGAAGTTTTCCACCCCCAGCGTCACCGCTACCACGCCAGCGAACTGACCACCGTCGTCGTTGAAGCGCCGACTGATAGTCACCACCCATTCGTGATTGGCACGGCTCTGGATCGGCGGGCCAATGAACGGCTCGCGGCTCGGGCTGTCACGGTGATGAATGAAATAGGCGCGGTCGCTGCTGTTGGCGCCCTCTGGAATCGGCCGGTTGGAGGACATCAGCCAATGCCCGTGCCGGTCATAGATGATGATGCCGCTGAGCTGTGGCATCAACGCCTGCTGGCGGTCGATCAGGCTCTGGATGCGCTGAATCTGCGCCGGGCCGTTGCCCTCGGTTTCCAGGCGCTCGACCAGCCCGAGCAAAAGCAGCGAGCTTTGCCGGACGATGCCTTCGGTGTAGGTGTTGAGCGCCTGGGTCAGGTTCAGGCCATGCACGTCGACTTCCGCCAGCGCACGCTCGCGCGAAGACCAGACTTTCCAGATCGTCAGCGAAGTCAGGGAACAGCCGATCACCAGCAGCAGGAGCATTACAAGGCGAGTATCACGCTTCACGTCAGTACCTTAAGGAAGTCCGGTATCCATTCCAGCCATCATTCGAACGTCGGCACTCACGGCGGCCACGTGTTCCGGGGCGCAAGCATACAAGCAGTGTGCAGCGGCTGCAGCAACAGAGTGTGCAGCGCTAAGCGGCGGGTGCGGCGGGTTTGAGGATTTCCACGAGAAAATCGATGAACACGTTGATCCGGCTCGACCCACGGTGGTTGGGCAGGTACAGCGCGTTGATGCAACTGCTGGCGCTGCCGGGATTGACCTCGTAGTGCTCAAGCAAGCGCGTCAGGCGCCCGGCGGCGACGTCGTCGCGCACCAGCCAGTCGGCCAGCAGCGCCACACCGCCACCGCCAATCGCCGCTTCGCGAAGGATGTCGGCGTTGTTGCTTTGCAGGCGACCCTGGACGTTGAGCTGAATCGGCTCTTCGTCGCCCTGAAAGGTCCAGTGGTGATGGCTGCCGCCGTAGTCGAAGCGCAGGCATTGGTGCTCGAGCAGATCCCGCGGATGCTCCAGCACGCCGCTGCGCGCCAGATAATCCGGGCTGGCGACAATCCAACGTTGAAAGTGGCCGACGCGTTTGCTGACGATATCCTCGCTGACCACCGTCGAGCCGAGCCGCACTGAAACGTCGATCTGCTCGCTGAGCAGATCGCTGACCTGATCGCTCAGCGACAGACTGATCTCCAGCCCCGGATGACGTTCGAGCAAGCGGCTCAGGTGCGGCGCGATCAGCCGCCGGCCAAACTCCACCGGCACGCTGATGCGCAAGCGACCCTGGGCATCACTGCCACGATCGGCGACCACCGCATCGGCTTCGTCGATGGCATCGAGAATCGCCACGGCTTTCTCGAAATAGGTCTGGCCGGCGACGGTCACGCTGGTATTGCGCGTGGTGCGATTGAGCAGGCTGGCGCCCAACTCGTTTTCCAGCCCGGCCACTTGCCGTGTCACCGAAGACGTCGAAATCCCAAGCTTGCGCGCCGCCGAGGAATAGCCCCCGCAGCGCACGGTTTCAACAAACATCTTCAAGGCCAGCAACTTGTCCATAAGCGGGATCCGGTGGTGAGGGAACGCCGCTGATTGTGCATCAGTGCCCGCCACACGTCTTGTATCGTCGTGCTTGCCGGGCCTCATCGCGACCTCAGACATCAGCCTTGCGACTCAGGAACAACGCCAGCGCCAGCGCCGGCAACACCGCTACGGCGACGGCAGAGAGGTTCCAGCCGAAGTGTTCGTACAGCGGGCTGGCGACCAGTGAGCCGAGGGCGCCGCCGACGAAGATGCTGGTCATGTACACCGCATTCAGGCGTGCGCGGCTGTGCGGGTCGAGGGCGTAGACCTCGCGCTGGCCGAGGACCATGTTCAGCTGCACGGCAAAATCCAGCAGCACCGCACAGACCACCAGCCACACGTAACCACTGCCCGGCAGCGCGGCGATCAACAGCGACAGCGGCGCCAGCAGCAACGCCACCAAGGTACCGCGACGACCGTGCCCGGCATCGGCCAGACGCCCGGCAATCGGCGCGGCAATTGCACCCACCGCACCGACCAGGGCGAAGATCGCCACTTGCGCCTGGCTGAAGCCGTGATGACGCATCAGCTCAATCGGCGCGAGGGTCCAGAACAGGCTGAAACTGGCGAACAGCAAACCCTGATACAGCGAACGCTGGCGCAACACAGAAAAGCGCCGGGCCAGGGCAAACACCGAACCGATCAGCGCGACATAAGTGGCCTTGTGCGTCGGCACCCGGCGCGGCAGTGCCACAGCGGTAATCAGCGCGATCACCGCCATCAGTGCCGCCGCGCTGTAAAACACCCCGCGCCAGCCGAACACTTCAACCAACAGACTCGACAGCGGCCGCGACAGCAGAATCCCCAAGAGCAAGCCGCTCATGATATTGCCGACGACACGGCCACGACTGGCTTCCGGCGCCAGATGCGCGGCCAACGGCACGAGAATCTGCACCGCCACCGAGGTCAGGCCGATCAGCAGAGAGAGCAGCAGGAACAGCGACGGCGAATGAGTCAGGCCAGCGCACAGCAGCGTGACACTCGCAGCGAGGGTGAAGCCGACCACCAGACGGCGGTTTTCCATCAGGTCGGCCAGCGGCACCAGCAGCAACAAGCCCAGCGCGTAACCGAACTGCGTCAGCGAGACGATCAGGCTGGCATTGGCGCTGGACAGGCCGATCTGCGGCGCGATCAGCTCGACGATGGGTTGTGCGTAATACAGGTTGGCGACGACCGCGCCGCAGCAGAAGGCCAGAAACGCGACCATCAGGCCGGAGAGTGAAGCAGGCTGTTCGGCCGGGGCCGCAACGGCAGGGTTGCCCGTAAGCATGGTGACACCTCGTTGAGTTCGGGAAAGTTGTGCCAAGGCTACGGTCAGCCGACGGCAGCGAGAATCCGTGCCACTGGCAACGCACTGATGCGCCGTGCGCAACGTTGCTTGTGGCGCAACGCGCTGTTGCGCGGGCCGGTGATTCTCCGCTGCAAGGGTCTTCTCTACGCTTTGGCCCTGGCGCTGACGTCCGCATCGGCGCCCTTCCCCGGCTGCTACAAGGAGCGTTTCCATGACCCGCACTGCACTCGTCCTGCCACTGTCCGCCGCGTTTTTCTGCCGACCATGAACAGCCATTTGCTCAAATCCAGAACCCTGTGGATCAGCGTCGGCGTGCTCGCGGTGCTCGGTCTGATCGTCGCCGTCGCGCTGATGTGGCGCCCGGCGATCGCACCAATCAAACGGCCGACGTCATTCGATACTGCGCAGTTGCAACGCGGCGCACGGGTGGTCGAGGCCGGCGACTGCGCGGTGTGCCATACCCGCCCCGGCGGCGAATACCTGGCCGGCGGGCTGCCGCTGGTGACACCGTTCGGCACGCTGTACAGCACCAACATCACCCCGGATGCGCAGACCGGCATCGGCGAATGGTCACTGCCGGCCTTCGAGCGGGCGATGCGTGAAGGCATTGCCCGCGACGGCCACTTTCTCTACCCGGCGTTTCCTTACGTGCACTACCGGCGCATGAGCTCCGAAGACATCGCCGACGCCTATGCCTACCTGATGAGCGGCCCCGCCGTACACGCCCCGGCGCGGCAGAACCAGATGAATTTCCCGATGAACGTCCGCCCGCTGGTGTCGTTCTGGAATCTGCTGTTTCTGCATGGCGAGCCACTGACGCCGCTGGCCGAACACAGCGCGGCATGGAATCGCGGACGCTATCTGGTCGACGGCCCGGGCCACTGCGCCGGCTGCCATTCACCGCTGAACCTGATCGGCGCGGAGAAATCCTCGCAATACCTTCAGGGTGGCAGCGTCGATGGCTGGGAAGCGCCGGCCCTGGTCGGCCTCGGGCAGCGCGCCAATCCGTGGAATCGCGAGCAATTGGTCGGCTACCTGCGCGCCGATGTCGTCGATGGCCACGGCACACCCGCCGGCCCGATGCGCCCGGTCAGCCTGAGTCTGGCGCGCTTGCCGGCCAGCGAAGCCGAGGCGATTGCCGACTACCTGCTGAGCCTGCAAAACCCGCACGCGGTGACCGAAACCACCGCGAAAAAGCAGCCGAGCAGTCCAGCGGATCACAGCACCGGCGCCCTGCTCTTCAGCAGCGCCTGCGCCGGATGTCACGCACCCGCCGCGCCGATGCGCGAAATCGACGGCCGCCCGGGCCTGCAAGGCACTTCGGCGCTGCAAGCGGCCAGCTCGCGCAACTTTCTCAAGACCGTGCTCGAAGGCGTGCCCGCCATTCCCGGCGCCCCCGGCCCGGTGATGCCGCCATTCGCCGCCAGCCTCGACAACGCCCAGCTCGGCGCACTGGCGGCGTATCTGCGCGAGCAAGCCCGCCCCGAACAGCCATGGGCCGACCTCTCTTCCACTATCGAAGCGTTACGTCAGGAGACGAAATGAGCCAGATCACTCTCACCGTCAATGGAGCCGCCCAAGCGCTGGAGCTGGAACCGGACATGCCGCTGCTGTACGCGCTGCGCAATCACTTGAACCTCAACGGCGCCAAGTACGGCTGCGGCCTGGGCCAGTGCGGCGCGTGCACGGTGATCGTCGACGACCAACCGGTGTTCGCCTGCCTCACGCCGTGCGCCGGCCTTGAAGGAAAAAAGATCCGCACCGTGGAGAGCCTCGGCAGCGCAGACAAACCCGGCCCGTTGCAGGAGGCATTTATCGACAAGCAGGCGGCGCAATGCGGTTACTGCATCGCCGGCATGCTGATGCGCGCGCAGACGTTGCTCGAACGCGATCCGCACCCGGACGAACAAACCATCCGCGAACACATGGCCGGCAATCTGTGCCGTTGCGGCACGCACTTGCGCATTATCGAGGCGATCAAACAGGTGGCTGGGCACAACGGGAGCCTGACATGAGCGAAGCAAACGGCTTGAACCCCAGCCGCCGGGCCTTCCTGCGTGGCGGCGCGTTGCTCATGGCTTTTACGCTGATGCCGGTAGCGCGGCGTGTCTTGGCCGACACCGAAGTCGACACCCTCGGCACCGTAGTGCTGGCCTCCGATCTGCCCGGCAGCCTGCGCACCAACCCATACCTCGACGCGTGGATTCGCATCGGCGCCGACGGCATCACCGTGTACACCGGCAAGGTCGAACTGGGCACCGGGGTGAAAACCGCGTTGCTGCAAATTGCCGCCGAGCGTTTGCAGGTGCCGGCCAGCGCAATCAACTTGCTCACCGCCGACACCGCGCTGACGCCGAATGAAGGCTACACCGCCGGCAGCCACAGCATTTTCGACAGCGGCACCGCGCTGTACAACGCCGCCGCGCAAGTGCGGGAAATGCTCGTCGACGCCGCCGCGCGCAGTTGGCAAGTCGATGCGGCACAACTGAGCACTTGCGACGGCATCATCGAAGGGCCAGCCGGTCAGCGCATGGCATATGCCGACGCGGTCAGGCATGTCGATGTGCACCAATACGCAAAGGCGCAATCACCGGCGATGGCGGCGGCCGATTTCAAACTGATCGGCCACAACCTGCCGCGCCTGGACATTCCGGCCAAGGTCAGCGGCGGCGCGGCATTCGTCCAGGACATGCGCCTGCCGGGCATGCTGCACGCGCGTGTCATCCGCCCGCCGCGTCCCGGCTGCACGCTTCAGGCGTTCGATGCCGCGTCCATCGAGGCGTTGAACGGCGTGGTCAAAGTGATTCGCGACGGCAACTATCTGGCCGTGGTCGCCCATGATGAGTGGCAAGCGATCAAGGCCATGCGCGCCGGCATGGAGAGTGCCAAGTGGAGTGGCGGCGAGGCGATTCCCGAAGCCGCCGGGATTCACGATTTGCTCAAGCAACTGCCCTCCAAGCGCTATCCGATCAGCAACAACGGCAATCCCGGCGGCGCGACCGAAACGCGCTTCAAGGCGCGGGTGACCAAGCAGTACTTGATGCACGGTTCGATCGGCCCGTCCTGTGCGGTGGCCTGGTTCAACGACGGCGTGCTCACGGTGTGGACCCACACTCAGGGCGTCTATCCGCTGCGCGCAGGCATCGCCGAAATGCTGCGTCTGCCGCCGGACCGCGTGCGCTGCATTCATACTGAAGGCTCGGGTTGCTACGGCCACAACGGCGCCGATGATGCCGCCGCCGATGCCGCGCTGATCGCCATGCGCCTGCCGGGCACGCCGGTGCGTGTGCAATGGATGCGCGAGCAGGAAAATCTCTGGGAGCCGTACAGTTCGGCGATGGTCACCGAAATCGATGCCGGCCTCAGTCAGGGCCGTTTGCAGGACTGGAACTACGAGCTGTGGACCACCCCGCACAACGAACGCATCGTCAACGCTGGTCGCCTGCTGCCGGCACGCCTGTTGGCGAAACCCTTCGCTTCGGCGCCGTCGGTGCCGATCGCCCAGCCCGAAGGTGACGGCGATCGCAACGCGGTGCCGCTGTACGAGCTGGGCGCGACGCGGATCAACATGAACTTCGTCACCACTATGCCGTTCCGCACTTCGGCCATGCGCTCGCTGGGTGCGCACATCAACATCTTCGCCATCGAGGCAGGTATTGATGAGTTGGCGATCAAGGCCGGGCTCGATCCGCTGGCGTTGCGCCTGGCGCATCTGAGCGACCCACGTGCCCGGGCTGTGATTGAGCGCGTGCGTGACGAAATCGGCTGGCCCCACAAGAGCAGCGAGCCCGGCGCGGGGATCGGTTTTGCCTTCGCCCGCTACAAGAACATCATGGGTTACTGCGCCCTCGCGGTGAAGCTGCGGGTGCATCCGCAGACTGGTGAGATCCGTGTCGATCATGTGGTGACGGCGGTCGACGTCGGCCAGATCGTCAGCCCCGATGGCCTGCGCAATCAGGTCGAGGGCGGCATCGTCCAGTCGGCCAGCTGGACGCTCTACGAAAAAGTCGCCTACGACGCCGGCGGCATTCGCAGCTATGACTGGAGCGGTTATCCAATTCTGCGCTTTACGCAATTGCCAAAAAAAGTCGACGTGCATTTGCTTGATCAACCGGGCGAACCCTTCCTCGGTGCTGCCGAAATCGTCCAAGGGCCAATGGCTGCTGCGCTCGGCAACGCGGTCAGCAATGCCACCGGCCGGCGCTGGCTGAATCTGCCGCTGACTCGCTCGAGCCAACCCGCCTGAACCAGGCCCGCGTTCATCAGCGATGAGCGCGGGTGCCGTTGCGTTGCGCGCAAAACTGCGTAGCGCCGGCCACGGATTATCAGCCCCGCCACCCCCGGTTAAGTTACCTGCACAGCGCGCGGCACCTGGCTGCCGCACTTGAACCCTACTCATCGACATCCGGAGCTACCCATGACCCGTCGCCTGTTTCAACCCATCGCACTCGGCCCTTACACCCTTGCTCATCGCGTGGCGATGGCGCCCCTGACCCGCTCGCGCGCTGGCCAGCCGGGCGACGTGCCGACCGCAATGAACGCCGAGTACTACCGCCAACGCGCCAGTGCTGCGCTGATCATCACCGAAGCCACGCAGATTTCTCAGCAAGGCCAGGGCTATGCGTGGACGCCGGGGATCTACAGCGATGCGCAAGTGCAGGCCTGGCGCGAAGTCAGCACGGCGGTGCACGCGGCCGACGGTCTGATCTTCATGCAGCTGTGGCACGTCGGCCGGGTCTCGCACCCAAGCTTTCAGCCGGACGCCGGTTTGCCGGTGGCGCCGAGCGCCCTGCCTGTGCCGGGCAAGACTTTTATCGTCGATGAACAAGGCAACGGCGTGTGGGGCGATGTGCCGGTGCCGCGCGCCCTCGAAACAGCGGAAATCGCCGACATCGTCGAAGACTACCGCCGCGCTGCGCGCAACGCGCTGAACGCAGGCATGGACGGCGTGGAGATCCATGCTGGCAACGGCTATCTGCTCGATCAGTTCCTCAACAGCAACAGCAACCAGCGTGATGACGCCTATGGCGGCAGTGTGGAAAACCGTGCGCGGTTTCTGCTCGAAGTGGTCGCCGCCGTCGCTGATGAAGTCGGCGCCGAGCGCGTCGGCGTGCGTCTGACGCCAATGGGCCGCTTCATGGGCATGGGCGATGACACGCCTGAAGCGACCTTCGGTTATCTGGTCGAGGCGCTCAACCAGTGGAATCTGGCCTACCTGCATCTGGTCGAGCCGGCCATGGTCGGCACGGTCAAGGACGAAAACTTCGACCCGCGCTGGGACGCGATCATCGCCCAGTTGCGCCAGACCTGGAACGGCGTGCTGATCCTCGCTGGCGGTTACGACGCTGAATCCGCCGAACTGGCCTTGAGCGCCGATCGCGCCGACATCATTGCCTTTGGCCGGCCATTTTTGGCCAACCCGGATCTGCCGCGTCGGCTGCACGACGGGCTTGAACTGAACACGCCGGATCCGAGCAGCTTCTTCGGCGGCGATCAGCGTGGTTACGTCGATTATCCGTTTCACGCCTGAGGCTTGGGCTTCATAACTTTTAAGGTTTGTTTAAGGACTTTAAATAAAGCCTGCGGCCAGACTTTGCCCATCGATCAGGAGAGCCGCCATGAACCCGCAATCGGTGAAGTCAGACCCTTCCTGCCACCTGGCGCGCCCACTGGGCGCACTGTCCGGCTGGCAGGAACGCCGCGCCAAGGCCTACATGCTGCACGATCTGAGCCGCAGCCTGCGCGTCAGCGAGATTGCCGAACATTGCAATCTTTCACGCAGCCACTTTTCCCGGGCGTTCAAGATCGTCACCGGCTGCTCGCCTCAGGAATGGATGCTGAAGATGAAGATCGACAAAGCCAAAGGGCTGTTGCTGACCTCGATGGCGATTACCGAGATTGTTTATGAATGCGGATTTTCCGATCACTCGCACTTCACCCGCACGTTCGGGCGCATGGTGGGGATGCCGCCGAAGGTCTGGCGCCAACTGATGTGCGGAGCGCGGGTGGCGCTGGTGGATGCGGATGTCTGGCGGCTCAGCGATGGGTTGCTGAATTCGACGATGGGCCAGCGCTTGACGGAACTGCGGCCCTGAGTCGGATTTCAAAGGGTTTTGTTCACTCCTCCCTTTTGGCCGCGATTTTTCGCGGCTTTTTTTTGAACGGCGCACCGCCGTTCGGCATTGGAGTGGCGGTGAATTCACCCCTCACCCCAGCCCTCTCCCCGAGGAGAGGGAGCCGATTTGTGTGCTTTTCCAATCCTGAGTTCAACTCGGACTTTCACGTCGGCGTATCTCCCCCAAACACCCCGGTCAGTCCCCTCTCCCTCCGGGAGAGGGTTAGGGTGAGGGGCTTTTGTTTTTGCCAAACCTGAATTCAACTCGGTATTGCACGTCGGCGTATCTCCCCCAAACACCTCGGTCAGTCCCCTCTCCCTCCGGGAGAGGGTTAGGGTGAGGGGCTTTTGATCCTCGCGTCCGGCGCAAGCGGCAGCCTGAAGCAGATCCGCGCGCCCTCTTCGCTGTCTTCCACGCGCAACGTCCCGCCATGGGCGCCTATCACCGTTCGGCAAATCGCCAGGCCCATGCCCATGCCGCTGCCCTTGGTGGTGAAGAACGCATCGAAAATTTCTTCACGCTGATGCTCGGCGATCCCCGGCCCGTTGTCTTGAAAAGCCACGCAGACCTGCCCATCGGACAGCGTCGACGCAATCACCAGGCGCCCGTCACTCACGCCCTGCCCAGCCATTGCTTCCAGCGCGTTGACGATCAGGTTGTAGATCACCTGCTGGATCTGCACCCGATCCCCCAGTACCGGGTCAGCAGCGTTGAGTTGCGTGTGCAAGCTCACCCCGCGATTGTGCACATCGCTGGCCGTCAGTTGCACGACCTCACCGATCAACGCGTCAATCGACACCGGCAATCGTTGCAACGGCGCCTGCCTGGCCAATGCGCGCAAGGCCTGGACGATCTCGGTGGCACGGGCGCTGTCGGCGCGGATGTCTTCGAGTCCCTGAATAGCCTCGTCGAGATCAGGCGTGTCGCGCTTGAGCCAGCGCAGAGTGGCCGAGGCGTTCGATGAAATGCCCAGCAGCGGCTGGCTGATTTCGTGGGCGATCGAGGCCGACAGTTCGCCCATCATTTTCAGGTGCGAGTTGCGCGCCAGTTCTGCCCGCGAGCTGCGCAAGTCGGCTTCCATCTGCGCGCGCAAGCAGTTGTCTTCGACCAGTTGCGCGTAGAGCCGCGCGGTCTGCAGCGACACCGCTGCCTGCGAGGCGAGGATTTCCAGCATGGTCAGGCGTTCGGCGCTGAACAGCTTCGGTACCAGGCTGTTTTCCAGATACACCAGACCGATCAGCGCGCCCTGCTTGAGCAACGGCAGGCACATCAGCGAGCGCGTCTGCCGTTGCTGCAGATCAGCGCTGTAGGCTTGCGGGCAGTCGGCGCGGGCATCGTCAAGCACCAGCGGCGTGCGCGTGCGCATGGTCGAATTGAGCACTGAAACCGGCGCGATCTGCTCCAGCGAGCGATCGTCGTCCTGACTGACCCGCACGTTGCCCGCCTCGACATGCGCGGCAGCGGCCAATTGCAACTCACCCTCGGCGACCAACAGCAGCGCGCCGCGATCGGCACCCGCCTGAATCATCAAGTGATTCATCAAGGTCTCCACCAGCCGATCAAGCAACACCTCTTGCGAGACCGCGCGTGCCGCTTCAATGCCGACTTCCAGGTCAAGGCGCACCCGCGTCACCGGCGTTCCCGCTTCCAGGGAATGCTCGTGGGCGAGAAACGGATGCTGCGCTTCGAGCTGGCGCGCCTTGGCTTCAGCGCCCCACAGCACATAGCAGTCGCGCGCAACACGCAGGTGATGATGCGTGCCGGAGACCAGGCCGTTGGCCAGGCAGACCTCGGCCAGTTGTTCATGTGCCAGTGCTTGCTCATGGATAAACCCGGCAGCGGCCGCCGCGATTTGCGCTTGGTCGAACCAGCGAATCGCGGCCAGCCCTTCGCCGCGCACACGGGCCATCGCGCCTTCGATCAGCAGCAGTTTGTTGCTGAAGGTCGAAGGATTGAGCTCGACCCAAGGCAGAAAACGCTGCCGTTGCTGCTCCAGCTTCTGCAGTTTTTCGGCAACAGAGCCCGGCGCCTCGGGACTGGCCAGTGCCAGGCTGTAGAACAGGTAGTAATGCGCCAGATCAATGTGCGCCGGCAGCGACCAGGTCAACGCCTCGGCGTCTTCGAAACGGCGCAACGCGTAACGCACTTCACCGAAATACAACGCCGACATGCCCGAATACAACCACATCCACAACCGCGTCGGCTGTGAAACGCGGTCGCGATGCAGCGGGCCGAAGCGGTCATGTTCCAAAGCATCCAGCATTGCGATCGAACGAGGCTCAGGCCCATTGCGCAAATCGCTGGCAAACGCCTGTTGCGCCAGCAGAATGCGCTCGATGTCGATGTAGTGAAACTGCCGCACCCAACTCAGGCCGACGTCCAGCTCGTTCAACACGTTTGGCAGCGGCTCGCCCATGAACAGCAGATCGGAGCCGATGTGGTTGCAGGCGTAACACGACATGCCCAGATCGCCGCCGGCCTGACCGCACTCAAACGCGGCGAAAGCCTTCTGCCGCGCGTAAGCCATCGGCCGGGTCCACGCGCTGACCTGATCCAGCGCCACCAGCGTGCCGGTGCGCCCCGCCTCATAGCCGTGCAGATCAGTCAGATCGAGCGCCAGTTCGGCGAAAGCAACACCATCCAGATATTCGCCATAACGGTCGGCGATCATCACGCCGTACCAGGCGAAACCGTAGCCGCTGCTCGGCGTGGTGCCATGGAGCAAAGTCAGTTCGACCATCTTCGCCAAGTGCAGAAAAGCAATGTCGTCATGCACAAAGAACGAGGCGATCAGCGTGCTCAGCAGCTCCATCGCCACTTCGATTCGCGGCTCGTTGGCTTTGGGCAACGCCGTCAACTTAGCGATCCGTTGCGCACCGACCAATTGCCGAACCCGTTCGAACGCTTCGCCCAGTTGCGCCTTCGAGGGGTGTCGCTGCAGGTCGATGTCGAGCAACGCGAGACCGGCCAGCGCTTCGCCGATCGCGCCGTGGTAATCGGAATGCAAGGTGCGCAGGCTGGCGCGCAGGCGGTAGGTTTTCGCCCGGTCCAGCACGGTGGCAGCGTGTTCCAGGCAATCGTCGAGACGCTGTTGCGCGCCGGGCAGATCCGCCAGCAACATCGCGCAGTCGGCTGCCAGCCAGCGCGCCGCGAAGGCTTGCGGGTAGAGCTGCGTCCAGCCGTTGTCGCCGAGTAACACCTCGGCGCTGCGCAGATAATCCACGGCCTGCTCGACAGCGGCACTATCGCGGGCGCGCTCGGCAGCTCCGAGCAATAACTGGATGAACTCAGCGCGTCGAGGCGCTTGCAGCGCATTGCCGGCGCTGCGCTGAATCTGACTGGCGATGTCGAAGACCCGCGCCTGCCGCTGCTCGCCGCATTGATCGAGCATGGCGGCCGCGATGCGCGCATGCTCAGCCGAACGCCCGGCCGGTGCGGTCAGCGCAGCGGCGGCTTCCAACACTCGATCGTGGGGAAACACCAGTTGGCCCGGCTCGCGCAGGAGAAATCCGGCGCTGACCAGATAATCCACGTCACGCAGCAATTGCGCCGGATCGTCCCCCAGCAAATCGCCCAACAGCGTTTCGTCACAGCGGCCACCAACGTAACCCGCGGTGCGCAACACTTCACGGGCGCTGGCCGGCAGACGCTGCAAGCGTTGCACCATCAATTCGGCCACGTTGTCGGCGTAGCGATAGCCGTTCACTTCGGCCTGATTCCACACCCAGCGCCGCGTCGTCGCGTCGAAACGCAGCAGACGCTCGTCCACCAGCGCGCGCGCCACCTGGCTGACGAACAACGGATTGCCGGCGGTTTTGAAGTGCACGACGCGGGCCAGCGCCTCGAGGTTGTCGACGTCAGCATCGAGTTCGACCGCCATCAGTTGCGCAACGGCCTGCACCGACAGCGGCCCTAGTCGAAGGTCACTGACTGGCAGCGCGGGTGCTCTGCGCATCTCATCGAGCCAGCCGCCCGGATGCTCCGTCAACTCGCCCTCGCGATACGCCAGAACCAGCAGCAGATGCCGCGTCGGTCGGGCGATAAAGGCTTTGAGAAACGCCTGCGTCGAGTCGTCAGCCCACTGCAAGTCGTCGATAAACAGCAGCAGCGGATGCCCCGGTTGCGCAAAGACTTCGAGCACATCGAGCAGCGCCCGATTGACCCGATCCAGGGCGTGGCGCGCCGGCATGTTCGGCAGTTCGGCGGTGGCGCCGATCAGCAGTTCGGCTTCCGGCGCCAGGTCCAGCAGCAAGCGGCCACGGCCTTTGAGGGTTTCGCGCAGTTGCTCGGCCAAGGCCTGCAAGGCCAGCGTGGGCTTGGTCAACACTTGGCTGATCAGAGA
>NZ_JBAWKM010000031.1:19050-27408 GCF_037095675.1 Pseudomonas sp. CCNWLW23
TTGAGGGTTTCGCGCAGTTGCTCGGCCAAGGCCTGCAAGGCCAGCGTGGGCTTGGTCAACACTTGGCTGATCAGAGACTGAAAAATCTGCGCCAGCGGCGCGAAGGGCCGGTCATTGCTCAGCAGTTCGATCTTGCCGCTGGCCCAATAACCGGGCGCCTGGCTACGCAGGACTTGCTGGATCAGCGTCGACTTCCCCGCTCCCGGTGCGCCGGCAACCAGCAGCACGCGAGCGATGCCGTCGCTGCGCACGCGCCGGATCTGTTCAAGCAGTTGCTGACGTTCGTCATCACGACCAAACAGCACATCGCCGCGCGTGGCCGTTGCGCGAGCATCGAATGCACCGAGGCGGAACGCTTCGATCTGGCCTTTTTTCTGCCATTGCCGCAGGCACCAGGTCAGATCGGCGGCCAGCGATTCCATGCTTTGATAGCGCGCGTCCGGCTCCTTGGCCAGGCCCTTGAGCAGCACATGACAAATGCCTTGCGGCAGGTCGGGTTGGTATTGCCCTGGCGACAAAGGCTGGACGGCGGCGTGCACATGCAGCCATTGCGAGGCGTCGCGAGCGATCAGCGGCGGGCGCCCGGTCAACGCCTCGTAGATGATTGCCGACAGCGCATAGACGTCGCTGCGCTCATCGGAATCGACGCCGTCGCGCTGCAGCTGTTCCGGCGCCAGATAAGGCCAGTGTTCCAGGCTCGGCAGTTCAGTCGCCGGCGTTTCCTGCGCGTGGGTGTGAAAGCCCATCAGCCTGACGCTGTCGTCAGCATCGACCAGCAGATGCCAAGGCAATAAACAACACTGTGGGAGCGAGCCTGCTCGCGAAAGCGGTGGGTCAGTCAGGGGTGATGTCGGCTGGAATGACGCTTTCGCGAGGAGGCTCGCTCCCACAGGGTTTTGCGGTGATTCCGGATGGCGAGAGTGGACCAGCGCATTCGCGGCGGCGACGGCGATATTCAGCACCCGTCCGAGTGGTAAGCCGGCGGCGTCGATCAGTCCAGCCAGCGGCGCGCCCCATTGCGGGTAGACCAACACCGGCCCGTCCGCCGAGCGAATCAGCGCGAGCGGGTTGAGCGCCCACTGCGAAGGCAACTGCAAATGGAAATCGCGCTCCAGCCGCTGGCACAGCGCCGGACGCTGGATCGGCGCACGCACGGCGAACCAGCTCTGGCCCGAGTGGCTGTCTTCGAGGCTGAACCAGGTCAGTTCATGGTCACGGCGCAGCAGACTGAACCGACAGCTCTCCAGCCATGCTTCATCGAGCATCGGCGCATCGGCCACGCGGGAAATTGCAGAGGAGGATGGCTGGCCGGGCATACGCATTCACCGCTGGAAATGGGATTCAGGCTGGTGGCGAAGTATACCCAGCGTTTTTTTGCCAGAGGGCCAGCCGCTGCGCTGATGTCCGTCCGCAGCCTCAAGATGGCCGTCCAGAGCTTTGCGCGGCTGTTTCTTGCGCTATACAAGCGCACGTCTTATCCCTCGGGATAATTGCTTTATGCCAGGCCGTCCCCTAGCGTACGAACCTGATAACCCGGCGCCCGCGCCCTGTCCTTCTCACCGCAACGCAGAGGCCCGCATGATCCGACTCGGCCAAGCCACGATTTCTTTGGAACGGCGCGAAGCCTTTCTCGATGGCCGGCCCTTGCGCATGGGCGGGCGGGCGTTCGAAATACTTTCGGTACTGATGCAGGCCGATGGGCGCATCGTCAGCAAGGACGAGCTGATCAATCAGGTTTGGCCGGACATCGTCGTCGAAGAGAACAATCTGCAAGTGCAGATTTCCTCGCTGCGCAAACTGCTCGGGGAAAAAGAAATCATCCAGACGGTTGCCCGTCGAGGTTACCGATTATTGAAAGACCGCGAACCCAAACTGCCCGTGTTCAACGCCCTGGCCTCGGCGCCGATGGTGGCGCAGCCGCCGTTGGTCGATACGCAATCGGTGCCGGTGTTCATCGTTGACGATGAGGCCTGCGTGCGCAGCGCATTGAGCCGCTTGTTGCGCGCCGAAGGCATCGAGCACCGGATTTTCCAGTCCGCCGAAGAACTGCTCGAGGCCGACATCGCCAATGGCCCGGCGTGCCTGCTGCTCGACGTCAGCCTGCCCGAAACCACAGGCCTGCAATTGCAGGCGGCGCTGAACGAGCGCGGCTTGCCGTGGCCGGTGATCTTCATGACCGGCCACGGCACGATTCCGATGTCGGTGCAGGCGATGAAGGCCGGCGCGGTGGAGTTCCTGACCAAACCATTCGATGACGATGAACTGCTCGGCATTCTGCGCAGCACCCGTCAACACGCCGCGACTGCTTTCAATCAATGGCAACGGGTTCAGCACGTGCGGCAGCTGGCGGCGCAGCTGACACCGCGTGAGCGCGAGGTGCTGCCGCTGATTGTCGGTGGCCTGTCGAACAAACAGATCGCCAACCAGTTGGGCACCAGCGAAGTGACCGCCAAGGTTCATCGCAAACACATCATGGCGAAGATGCAGACCCGCTCGCTGGTCAACCTCGTCGAACTCTACGGACTGATCAGCGCTGCGCCTTCGCCTGGCCCATCGAGCCTGTCGTGAGCGCCCCGGCGGGTCGCCCGACGGCGATCGAAAACACCCCACCGACGATTGTCTGCATCGTCGATGACGACGCGTCGGTGCGCAAAAGCCTGTCGAATCTGCTGCGTTCGGTCGGTTATCGCGCGCAGGTTTATGCCAGTGGCGAAGCGTTTCTCGCCGAAGCCGACTTCGCCGAGATCGCCTGCCTGCTGCTGGATCTGCGCATGCCCGGCCTGTCCGGCATCGACGTGATGCGCCAACTGCCGCGACAGTTTCCGGTGATCTGCATGTCCGCCCATTGGGACGAGGCGGCGCGGGCTGAGTCCGGGCATTACCAGGCGTTTGAATGCCTGTGCAAACCCTTCGAAGAAGAGGTTTTGCTGGCGGCACTCGACAAGGCCCTGCACCGCCAGCACTGATCGCTTCAGCTGTCCTGCGTGGCTTCTTCCGCAGTTTTGATCGCGGGCAGCGACTCAGTCATCGAAGCGTGACACACCGCCAGAATCTCATCGGCCAGCGCCGAGTCATCCGGGCAGGCTCGCGACAGCATGATCGCCCCGACGGCGCGGGCCAGCAGGTCGATCATCCGGGTTCGGCCCTCACCTTGCGGTGCATCCGCTGCCGTCGGGTATTTCTCGCCGAGCGTCTGCAACGTGCGCTCGATACCTTCAGCGAACGCCGCTTTGACATCCCCGGACTGCCGCGCCGCATCGCCGCACAGCGCTGCCATGGTGCAACCGGTGGAGCGGCCATCGCGATGCTCGCGCGACACGTACACGTCGATGAAATCCTCCACGCTCATGCTTTCGGCGGCGGCCGTGGACTGCGCCAGGCTGTTGGCCGAGGCTTCGGCCATCAGGTCGGCCTTGGAGCCGAAGTGCTTGTAGAAACCGCCGTGAGTAAAACCGGCGGCCGCCATCAGGTCAGCCACGCCGACCCCGTCATAACCGCGTTCGCGGAACATCACTGATGCCGTTTCGACAATGTGCTCGCGATTGGCCTGAGCCTGGGCCTTGGATACGCGCATGTTGAATACCTCCAGCGCTGAAAATTCATCGGCCGATGATACATAGATGTTGGCCATAATCAAAACCGTTGACAGCTTAGATTTGGATCATCATCCTAAAGGCCCGCAATCAGTCTTCAACTGACAAAGAGCCCACACCATGACTACTCGCCCTACTGTTCTGATCACTGGCGCCTCCACCGGCATCGGCGCGGTCTACGCCGAACGTTTCGCCCAACGCGGGCACGATCTGGTGCTGGTCGCCCGTGACCAGGCGCGCCTGGACACCCTTGCTGCCGGTTTGCGCGCTGAACACAACGTCAATGTCGAAGTGCTACAGGCCGACCTGACGCAACTGAGCGACCTGCAAACCGTCGAGGCGCGTCTGCGTGACGACGCGCGCATCGGTATCCTCGTCAACAATGCCGGCGCCGCGCAGTCCGGCACCTTCATCGAGCAGAGCACCGACAGCGTGGCGCAACTGGTCGCGCTGAACACCACGGCGCTGGTGCGTCTGGCCAGTGCTATCGCCCCGCGTCTGGCCAAGGCCGGCGACGGCGCAATCATCAACATCGGCTCGGTGGTGGGCCTGGCGCCGGAGTTCGGCATGTCGGTGTATGGCGCGACCAAGGCGTTCGTGCTGTTTCTCTCCCAGGGCCTGAGCCTGGAACTGTCGCCACAAGGCGTATACGTGCAAGCCGTGCTGCCTGCGGCCACCCGCACGGAAATCTGGGACCGCGCCGGTATCGACATCAACACCCTCACCGACATCATGGAAGTCGGCGATATGGTCGACGCCGCGCTGGTCGGCTTCGACCGTCGCGAAGTCGTGACCATCCCGCCGCTGCACGAAGGCGAGCGCTGGGATGCCTTGCAAACCGCGCGTCAGGGGCTGTTGGGGCAGATCCGCCAGTCGGCGGTGGCGCAGCGTTATCTGACTCAAGCCTGAGCCCTTCCGGACCCGCTGCAAACGCGGCGGGTTCCTACCGACAAGAGCATCCGTAATGAAGGCATTTTTCATCGAGCGCTACGGCAAGCAGAACGGCCGGATTGGCGACCTGCCCGAACCGCTGGTTGGCGCTCACGACGTGCTGATCGAAGTGCGCGCCAGCAGCGTCAATCCGCTGGACCTGAAGATTCGCAGCGGCGAATTCAAGATGATCCTGCCCTATCAAATGCCTTTGATATTGGGCAACGATGTCGCCGGCGTGGTGCTCAGCACCGGTGCGGCGGTCAAGCGTTTCAAGCCGGGCGATGGGGTTTATGCGCGTGCGCCTGATAACAGGATTGGCACGTTTGCCGAACGCATCGCTGTCGACGAACAAGCGATCGCGTTGAAACCCGCCAATCTCGCCATGACCGAGGCGGCTTGCATGCCGCTGGTGGCGTTGACGGCGTGGCAGGCCCTGGTCGAAGTCGCCAACGTGCAAAAAGGCCAGAAGGTGCTGATTCACGCCGGCTCCGGTGGCGTTGGCACGGTCGCCATTCAAATGGCCAAACACCTCGGCGCTTTTGTTGCGACTACGACCAGCACGGCGAATGTCGCGTGGGTCAAGGCGCTGGGCGCTGATGTGGTGATCGATTACAAGCAGCAGGATTTCGCCAGCGAACTGCACGACTACGACGTGGTGCTCAACAGCCTCGGCGGCGATGTGTTGGAGAAATCGTTAAAGGTGTTGAAACCGGGCGGGCAACTGATTTCCCTGTCAGGGCCGCCGACTGCGCAGTTCGCTCGGGAGCAGGGTTTGTCGTGGCTGCTCGGGCTGGTGATGCGCCTGCTCAGCAGTAGTATTCGGCGCAAGGCGCGCAAGCGTGGGGTGGGTTATTCGTTTCTGTTTATGCGTGCCGATGGCGTTCAGTTGCAAAAAATCACTGCATTGATTGAGGCAGGAGTGATCAAACCGGTGGTTGATCGTACTTTTCCGTTCGATCAGATAGCTGACGCGTTGCACTACGTTGAACAAGGTCGGGCCAAGGGCAAGGTTGCCATCGCGGCCAACCTCAAAAGCCCCTCACCCTAGCCCTCTCCCCGAGGGAGAAGGAACTGACCGAGCTGAATGCGCGGGTAACGCCGACCTGAGATACCGAGTCGAACATATATCCCAAAAAGCCCACAAATCAGCTCCCTCTCCTCGGGGAGAGGGCTGGGGTGAGGGGTGAATTCAGCGCGGTATTTGTATATGCGCATTGCAACTGCAAGCCCGACTCGCCATCCCCGCCGAGACGTCGAGGAACCCCTCTCAACTTGCATTTTGCCCATCCTGCATCACGCTTGATTCACAGAAGTGCACGTTTTCATGGCAAAACTGCGGTTAACTGAATGGTTAGTTACCGCTATAATCCCGCGCTTCATTCAAACGGGACTTTCAATGTGAACCACAGTCAACGCGTCTCAGGCGTTTCAACGTTCATTCTGGTCGGCCTTGGCGTGATCATCGCCCTGCTCGGTCTGGCGCTCGCGGTCGGCGGTGTGAAGCTGGTCAGCCTGGGCGGTTCCTGGTACTTCCTGGTCGGCGGTCTGGCGATGACCGTTTCCGGTGTGCTGATCGCACTGAAGAAAACTGCAGGCGCCTGGCTGTTCGGCGCATTTCTCGTGGCCACCGCGATCTGGGCCGTGGCTGACGCCGGGCTGGTGTTCTGGCCGGTGTTCTCGCGGCTGTTCATGTTCAGCGCCATCGGTATGGTCGTCGCTCTGGTCTACCCGCTGCTGGCGCGCGCCAATGGCCGCGTGGCCGGTCGTGGCGCGTATGCCGTGGCCGCTGTGCTTGCGGTCGGTGTGGCCGTTGCGGCGGGCAACATGTTTGTCGCTCACCCAACCGTTGCCGCGACTGGCACTGGCCCGGGCCTGACTCCGGTCGAGCCGGCCAAGGCGCAGAAAGACTGGGCGCACTACGGCAACACCGAAGGTGGCAGCCGCTTCGCCGCGCTCGATCAGATCAACCGCAACAACGTCGACAAATTGAAAGTCGCGTGGACCTACCACACCGGTGACGTCGCCGAGAGCGATGGCAACGGCGCCGAAGACCAGCTCACCCCGCTGCAGGTCGGCAACAAGGTGTTCATCTGCACCCCGCACAACAACCTGATCGCCCTCGATGCCGACACCGGCAAAGAGCTGTGGAAGAACGCGATCAACGCGCAATCGAAAGTCTGGCAGCGCTGCCGTGGCATGGCCTATTTCGATGCCACCGTCACCATCGCTCAGCCGAGCAACTCTTCGATCATCGAAGCCAAACCCGAGCCGGCTGCCAACTGCCAGCGCCGTCTGCTGACCAACACCATCGATGCCCGCCTGATCGCGGTCGATGCTGACACCGGCGAGTTCTGCCAGGGTTTCGGCAACAACGGCCAGGTCGATCTGAAGGCCGGCCTGGGTGATGTTCCGGACAGCTACTATCAGTTGTCGTCCGCGCCATTGATGGCTGGCACCACCGTGGTGGTTGGCGGTCGTGTTGCCGACAACGTGCAAAGCGACATGCCAGGCGGTGTGATCCGTGGTTTTGACGTGATCACCGGCACCATGCGCTGGGCGTTCGACCCGGGCAACCCGCAGGATCGCAACGCGCCAGCCGACGGCAAAACCTACGTGCGCAGCACGCCGAACAGCTGGGCGCCTATGTCCTACGACGCGGCGACCAACACCGTATTCCTGCCGATGGGCAGCTCGTCCACCGACATCTATGGTGTCGAGCGCAGCGAACTGGACCACAAGTACGGCGCCTCGATCCTCGCGCTGGACGCCAGCACCGGTGAAGAACGCTGGGTGTTCCAGACCGTGCACAACGATCTGTGGGACTTCGACCTGCCGATGCAGCCGAGCCTGATCGACTTCGACAAGGACGGCCAAAGCGTTCCGGCGCTGGTCATCGGCACCAAGGCCGGGCAGATCTATGTGCTCGACCGCGCCACCGGCAAGCCGCTGACCGAGGTCAAGGAAGTACCGGTGAAAGCCGCGAACATCCCTAACGAGCCGTACTCGCCGACCCAGCCGAAATCCGTGGGCATGCCGCAGATCGGCGCGCAGCACCTGACCGAATCGGACATGTGGGGCGCCACGCCGTACGACCAGTTGCTCTGCCGCATCGACTTCAAGAGCATGCGCTACGACGGTCTGTACACCGCACCGGGTACCGACAAATCGCTGAGTTTCCCGGGTTCGCTGGGCGGCATGAACTGGGGCAGCATCTCCACTGACCCGGTGCACGGTTTCATCTTCGTCAACGACATGCGCCTGGGTCTGTGGATCCAGATGATCCCGTCGCAGAACAAAGGCCAGGCCGCTGGCGGTGGCGAAGCGCTGAACACCGGCATGGGCGCTGTGCCGCTCAAAGGCACGCCGTACGCGGTGAACAAGAACCGCTTCCTGTCGGTGGCCGGCATTCCGTGCCAGGCGCCGCCGTTCGGCACCTTGACCGCGATCGACATGAAGACCCAGAAAGTCGCATGGCAGGTTCCGGTCGGCACCGTTGAAGACACCGGTCCCCTGGGCATCCGCATGCACTTGCCGATCAAGATCGGTCTGCCAACCCTCGGCGGCACCCTGTCGACCCAGGGCGGCCTGATCTTCATTGCCGGCACCCAGGACTTCTACCTGCGCGCCTTCAACAGCGGCAACGGTGAAGAAGTCTGGAAAGCCCGTCTGCCGGTCGGCAGCCAGGGCGGCCCGATGACGTACGTTTCGCCGAAGACCGGCAAGCAGTACATCGTCGTCACCGCTGGCGGCGCACGCCAGTCGACCGATCGGGGCGATTACGTGATGGCCTACGCCCTGCCGTAACTCGCTGCCGCACCACCAACCTCCTCCA
>NZ_JBAWKM010000031.1:27508-51667 GCF_037095675.1 Pseudomonas sp. CCNWLW23
CCAGTCGACCGATCGGGGCGATTACGTGATGGCCTACGCCCTGCCGTAACTCGCTGCCGCACCACCAACCTCCTCCAAGCGCGCGGTGCCCCAAAGCACCGCGTCGCCGTTTTATTGCGTTAAAGATTTCAGCAGGAAGGATTCACATGTCATCGGCTGTTCGCTTTTCTCGTACCAAGCTTTCCACTGGCCTGTTGCTGGGTCTGAGCTGCACCACTGCCCTCCCCGCGCTGGCCGCCAGCGATTCCGATCTACTGACCCGCAGCACCTTGACCGGTGACTGGGGCGGCTTGCGTCATCAACTCGATGAAGACGGCGTCAAGTTCACTGGCGATTACAGCGGCGAAACCGCTTACAACGCCGACGGCGGCCTGCACCGTTCGGCGCGCTACTCGCAGAACATCAAACTCGGCGTGCAGTTTGATCTGAGCAAACTCTACGGCGTCGACAACGCCGGCAAAGTGCAACTGACCATCAACGACCGGCGCGGCAACAGCGCATCGGAAGATCTGGTCGGCAACCGCCTGCCGATTCAGGAAAACTACGGCGGCCTGTACACGCGCCTGACTGAACTGAGTTACGAGCGCAGCCTGTTCACCCCGGCGCTGAACGTGAAGCTCGGCTACATGGCCATGGGTAACGACCTCGGCGGCCTCGACAGCGGCATTCTGTGCAACTTCATGAACGCCGGTTTCTGCGGTCACCCGCTGAACATGTCCGGCGGCAGCGGCTGGACCAACTACCCCAACGCGCGTCTGGGCGTGCGGGTCAAATACGACCTGTCGCCGTCCTGGCAGCTGCGTGTGGCGGCGTTCAACGTCGATCCAGAAAGCAACGGCAATTCCAGCCGCGCCTGGCATCTGGGGCCGAAGCACACCACCGGCACCGTCGTGCCGATCGAGCTGGTGTACAAGCACGCCGGCGAGCTGCCCGGCGAGTACAAGCTCGGCTATTACTACGACAGCTCCGACGTCAAACGCATCGGCAGCGACGACGAGGTGTCCGGGCGTGGCGGGCATTATCTGCTGATCGATCAGGCCGTATGGCGTTCGCCGACCTCCGAGGGCCGCAGCCTGCATGCTTTCGGTCAGTATTCGGCGGCCAGTGAAGCCGCCTCGCCGTTCAGCAAGTGGTACGGCACCGGTGTGGTTTTGTACAAACCGTTCGAAGGCCGCCCGCGTGACACCCTGGCGCTGGGCTACGGCCGCGCCGTGCCGAACCCGCGCAGCCGCGATGTGCAGCAGGATGCCGCGCTGGCCAATGGTGCTGCGTTCCCGAACCTCGATAGCGCCGAGCAGTTGATCGAGTTGGGTTACGGCTACCAGGCCACCCCATGGCTGACCCTGCGCCCGAACCTGCAATACATCATCGAACCGGGGGCGTTTTCCGGGCAGGACATCGATAATGCGCTGGTGGTGGGTTTGCAGGTGAAGGCTGCGCTTTAAGCCTTTGGTGAAAGGCTGCCGTCATCGCGAGCAGGCTCACTCCTGCAGGATTGGCGGCGTGCGCAAAATCCCTGAAAAACACAAAACCACTGTGGGAGCGAGCCTGCTCGCGAAAGCGTCGGGTCAGGCGACTGCGATGTTGAATGTATAGCCGCCTTCGCGAGCAGGCTCGCTCCCACAGGGGATTTGTGTTGGATCAGGGAATTGTGATTCGCCGCGCAAAATTGTAGGAGTGAGCCTGCTCGCGATGGCATGGGCTCAGGCAACAACTATCTTGAATGCTCCAACCAAGCTCTTCAGCGCACCGACCACCCGCCCCACCTGTCGAAATTAATTCCAGCCCATCGGTGAATTATTTCGTGTCTGCATGTATCTGAGCCAGAAGAGCCGGCGCCATCATGGAGATGGCATCGCAGCGGTAATCTGGATCAGCGAGCGGGAACAGCGCAATGAAATCACGCAAGAACACCGTCAAACCGATCGGTTTGAAAGACATCACCATCGTCGACGACGCCAAGATGCGCAAGGCGATCACCGCCGCCGCACTGGGCAACGCCATGGAATGGTTCGACTTTGGCGTCTACGGCTTTGTCGCCTATGTGCTCGGCAAGGTCTTCTTCCCCGGCGCCGATCCCGGCGTGCAAATGATCGCCGCGCTGGCGACCTTCTCCGTGCCCTTCCTCATCCGTCCGCTTGGCGGTTTGTTCTTCGGTGCGCTCGGCGACAAATACGGACGGCAGAAAGTCCTCGCCGCGACCATCGTCATCATGTCCCTGAGCACCTTCGCCATCGGCCTGATTCCGTCCTATGCCTCGATCGGCATCTGGGCGCCGATCCTGCTGTTGCTGGCGAAAATGGCCCAAGGTTTCTCGGTCGGTGGCGAATACACCGGCGCCTCGATCTTCGTCGCTGAATACGCGCCCGACCGTAAGCGCGGCTTCCTCGGCAGTTGGCTGGATTTCGGCTCGATCGCCGGTTTCGTCTTCGGCGCCGGTGTCGTGGTGCTGATCTCGACGATTCTTGGTGAACAGCGCTTCGAAGAATGGGGCTGGCGGATTCCGTTCTTCCTCGCCCTGCCGCTGGGCATGATCGGCCTGTATCTGCGCCACGCCCTCGAAGAAACCCCGGCGTTCCAGCAGCACGTGGAAAAACTCGAACAAGGCGACCGCGAAGGCCTCGCCGGTGGCCCCAAGGTGTCGTTCAAGGAAGTCGCAACCAAACACTGGCGCAGCCTGATGACCTGCATCGGCGTGGTGGCGGCGACCAACGTCACCTATTACATGCTGCTCACCTACATGCCGAGTTACCTGACGCACAACCTGCATTACAGCGAAAACCACGGCGTGCTGATCATCATCGCGATCATGGTCGGCATGCTCTTCGTGCAGCCGCTGATCGGTTTCATCAGCGACAAGATCGGCCGCAAGCCTTTCATCGTCGTCGGCAGCATTGGCCTGTTCATTTTCGCCATTCCGGCATTCATGCTGATCAACAGCGGCAGCATCGGCCTGATCTTCTCCGGCCTGCTGATCCTCGCGGTGCTGCTCAACTTCTTCATCGGCGTGATGGCCTCGACCCTGCCGGCGATGTTCCCCACGCACATCCGCTACAGCGCGCTGGCCAGTGCCTTCAACGTCTCGGTGCTGATCGCCGGTCTGACCCCGACTGCCGTGGCCTGGCTGGTGGAAAGCACCAACGATCTGTACATGCCGGCGTATTACCTGATGGTCATCGCCGTGGTCGGTCTGGTCACTGGCGTGACGATGAAGGAAACCGCCAACAAGCCCTTGCGCGGCGCGGCCCCGGCGGCTTCCGACCTCGAAGAAGCCAAGGAGTTGTTGCAAGAACACCACGACAACATCGAGCAGAAAATCGAAGACATCGATGCCGAAATCGCCGCGCTGGAAGCCAAGCGCAAGGAACTGGCGCTCCAGCATCCGCGCATCGATTGATAAGTGCGGCGTCGGCAATCGGTCCGACGCCGCGCCGAGCTTGAGCTAGCCTTGAAACCGGATCGCATGCCATTCAAGGAGTTCACATGTTCAAGCTGATGAAAAGTTCGGTCGCTGGCGGATTGCTCTTCGCCAGCCTCCAGGCCGAAGCCGGCGGCATCATGATTTACGAGGCCGGCCACGAAGGCACCGGGCTGGCCAACGCCGGCTCTGCGGTCATGGCCAGCGACCCGAGCATTCTGATGACCAACCCGGCGGGCATCAGCCAACTGGCCGGCACGCAGATCAACTTCAACGCCCAGTTGATCCTCGGCGACGTCAGCTTCTCCCGCGACAACGCCAATACCTTCGGCGGCAACGAAGGTGGCAACGCCTTGAAGTACCTTCCCGGCTCCAGCTTCTTCATCAGCCATCAACTCGATGAGCGCTCCTCGATCGGCTTCGGCATGTACGGCAATTTCGGTCTGGCGCTGGACTACGACGATGACTGGGCCGGGCGCTATTTCGCTCAGGAGTCGGCCATTATCGGTGTGTCGTTCCAGCCCACCTATGCCTACAAGATCACCGACGACCTGTCCGTCGGCCTCGGCCCGCGCTTCATGCTTGGCTACTTCCGCACCGAAGTGGCGGTCAACAATAACGTGCTCGGTCTGGGCAACGCCGAGGATGGTCAGTTGCGTTACAAGGACACCGACTGGGGCACGGGCGCCAACGTCGGCGTGCTCTACAACCTCAACGAGCGGACCAGACTCGGGCTGGCCTGGACCAGCAAGATCAAGCTCAAATTCGAAGACAAACCCGAGCTGAAGAAAATCACCAATCCGCTGCTGCGTCTGGCGCTCAACCGTCTTGACGCCGATCAGCTGAACGTCGACATGAACGTGCCGCAGACCGTCACCACCAGCGTGTCCTACCAGCTCGATCCGCAGTGGACGCTGCTCGGCAGCCTCGGCTGGCAGGACTGGAGCGATTTCGGCAAGGTCGGCGTGGAAGTCGATACCGACCTGGGCTCGACTTCCAGAACGGCGCAGCGGCAATACAAGGACACCTGGCATGCCTCGATCGGCGCACAGCACCAGATCAACCCGAAACTGCGCTGGAACGTCGGCCTCGGTTACGACTCCTCGGCAGTGGATGACAAGGATCGCACCGTCGACAACCCGATGAACGAAGCGTGGCGCCTGGCGACCGGGGTCAGTTATGCGTTGCAGGAAAATGTCGACGTGCACATGAGCTACACGCTGATCTACCTCGGTGACATGGACGTGCAACAGACCAAAGCGCGCTCCGGCGGCTCGGTCTCCGGCGAATACAAAAACGCCGCCCTGCATGTGCTGGGCGGCGGCGTGGTCTGGCGATTCTAGGGATCACTCATCCTTCGGTGCCTGCGCCGGTGCGGTGAACCACTGCTCCGGCGGCACGCGTTTTTCCTGCTGCGGATCGCCCAGGTAATGCGGCGACATGATCTGCACGCCATATTCGTTGAACACGTCCTGAATATTGGCGTGGAGCATGCTCAGCAACACCGCACGCGGGCGCGGCTGGCTGGGGATGGCCTGGGCCACCAGGCGATACTCGGGATAGAAGTCAGACAGCGCGGTCTGGAACACCTGCGCCGGCGGTTCTTCGAGCACGCCCGGCGTGCGTTTGGCCGCCTCCAGCAACATCGCTTCGACCTGACGCCACGGGGTGTCGTAGCCGATGGTCACCACCGTATCGACCACGTAGCCCGGACCTTGCACGGTGCGCGAGTAGTTCTTGGTCACGGTGCCGGTGATCATCGAGTTGGGCAATGTCAGCACTTCACCGAGGCCGGTGCGAATACGCGTGGTGAACATGCCCAGCTCGGTGACAGTGCCTTCGTACTCGCCGATCCTGACAAACTCGCCGGGGCGCAGGGTCCGCGTGTAGGTCAGGATCAACCCGGCCGCCGCTTGCCCGACAACACTGGTGGCGCCAAGGGAAATCATCAGGCCGATCAGCACCGACAAGCCTTTGAACGCATCGGTCCCGGCGCCGGGCAGATAGGGATAAGCCATCGCCAGCGCAAACAGCCAGACTGCCAGTGCGGTCAGGCGTTGCGTCGGTTGCAGGGTTTCATGGTTGAGCCAGCTGAACGTCCCCGGCGCGGCCATCCGGCGCAGGATGCGTCGGGTAAATGCGGTCACGCCCCGGGCGATAAAGAAAATCGCCAGCGCCACGCCCAGCCCCGGTATCGCATCGACGATGCCCTGCAACAGATAACCGGCCAGTTCCACCAGATAGTTGTTGAGGCTTTCGCCCCACGGCCGCGTATACGGGAAGCGTGACAGGACAAAACCCAGCCATTCGTAGGACAGCAGCAGGATCAGCAACCAGCGCAGGAACAACAGACAGCGGCTGACCAACGGGTAGAGAAAATTCGAATCGATCAGTTGCACCCGTCCGACCTTCAGCGCCTTGGTGTGGCGATCCATCAGCGCCGGCAGTTTCGCCAACAACTTGTGGCGCAGCCATGACAGGCACCACAGCAGCGCCAGATAGATCAGCGTGGCCACCGCCGCCAGCGCCAGCGAACGCACAATCATCTGCACGTTACGCGCCTCACGGGTTTCGTTGACCACCTGGCGCAGTTTTTCCGCTGCGCCTTCGGCAGCTTCCTGCACCGAGGAATAGGCCAGGCTGTCGACGTCTTTCGGTGCAACGATGAACGCACGGGTATTGCCGATCAGCACCATGTAACTGTTCTGGATCGAATCAGTGCTGATCTTCAGCTCAGGGTCTTCCTCCAGCGCTTCACTGATCACCCGCTTCGCCCGCTTGACCCGTGAGGCCGGCGCCTCGCCAAGGATGGTTGCGCGAAACAGCATGATGCTGCGGTTGGCTACTTTCAGTTCTACCGCTTCGTCCGTTGCTGTCGTGGCGTCTTCCAGTGCCTGGCCGAGCCCGGACCACAGTGTTGCAGCCAGCAGCATCGCCAGCACCATCAGCCTGTTACGCATGCGCCGTTCCTTATGGCTGATTGTCGTGAGGGGCTTCGTCCAGCACTTCGCTGACGTCGGCCGGCTGATAGACCCAGCCGATGAACAATTCATAACCGACCGCCAGGATTACCGGCCCGGTGAACAGGCCGATGATGCCGCTGGTGACCATGCCGCCCAGCGCGCCGATCAGCACCACCGGCATCGGCACGGCCACGCCACGGCCGAGCAACATCGGCTTGAGCACGTTGTCGGAGAGCCCGGCGATCACCATCCACACGGCGAAGATGATCGTGCCGGGGCCGACGCCATCATGGGCAAAGACAAACACCACCACCGGCACGGTAACCAACAGCACCGGCAGTTGCATGATGCCCAGCAGCAACACCATCAACGCCAGCACACCGGCGGCGGGCACGCCCATGATTACCAGTGCCACACCGATCAAGATCATCTGGATAAAAGCGATACCGACCACGCCCTGCGCCACCGCGCGAATGGTCGAGGTGCACAGTTGCGCGATCTGCGGGCCACGCACCGGGCCGGAAATTCGCGTGGTGATCGCCACCGCCGTACGATGGCCGCGTTCGCCGTGGGTCATGATCAGTCCGGCGACGATCAGCGCCACGACAAATACCACGATGCCTGCGCCGACGCCGGCGGCCTGATGCAACAGCACCCGGCCCCAACTGGTCAGGTGCGGCGCGAGCTCCTTGAATACCCAGCTCAGGTCCTGCGAAGCGTGCATCCAGATGCCATACAACGGCGCGCCGATCAGCGGCCAGTCGGCGACATTGGCGGGTGGCGGCGGAATCTCGAACTGCCCCGCTTCCACGGTTTGCATGCCCACCTTCACCGAATCGGCCACGGATGCGCCGAGCAGACTCAGCGGCACCATCAGGATGACCAAGCCGAGCAACACCAGCACAATCGCCGCCCAACCGTAACGGTTGCCGAGTTTTGCGCCGAGTTTCTGGTTCAGCGGGTACAGCGTGACCGCGAGGATCAGCGCCCACAGCATCACATTGAGAAACGGATGGAAAATGTCGTAGCAGAACAGCACCAGAGTGGCGATCAACCCGGCGCGGATCAGTACGTCTAGCAAGGCTTTGGAACTGTTGAAGGCAATCAGCGGCTTATCTTCCATGGCAACATTCCTGAGCGGTGCAGCATTCGGGATGCGCTGAGCCTAGAACATGTTGGGCTGGTCTTCCTGTGGGGCGCGGGATTATCGGTTTACACAACACACTGTGGGAGCGAGCCTGCTGGCGAAAGCAGTATTTCAGGGCCAAGACCCTTTTGAATCTGCCGGCGCCTTCGCGAGCAGGCTCGCTCCCACCGGGCTTTGCGTTAATCCTCAATCTCAACCCGCCCACAAATCCAGTGTGGGAGCGAGCCTGCTCGCGAAAGCGCAAGGTCAGGCAGCACGGATGCTCAGGCCATCTACCAACAAAACCATCACCCCACCGATTACTCCGCCCGCCGCATGGTGTTAAATAGGCGCCAGTCCCGACCTTGTCGCTTCAAGCCGTGCCACGAGAACCGCTATGAAAACCCCTGCCCAGAACATCCACGCTCAACAGGTGACCCGATGATCGAAGTCACCGAAGTCTCCATCGCCCAACTGCGCGCCGCCCTCGAATCCGGCCAGACCACTGCCGTGGAACTGGTGCAGGCCTATCTGGCGCGCATTGATGCCTACGATGGCGCCGACACCCCGACGGCACTCAACGCCGTCGTCGTGCGCAACCCCGAAGCGCTGAACGAAGCCCGCGCCTCCGATGCCCGCCGCGCCAAAGGTGAAACCCTCGGCCCGCTCGATGGCATTCCCTACACCGCCAAGGACAGCTATCTGGTCAAGGGCCTGACCGCCGCTTCCGGCAGTCCGGCGTTCGCCGATCTGGTCGCCCATCGCGACGCCTTCACCATCGAGCGCCTGCGCGCTGCCGGGGCGATCTGCCTGGGCAAGACCAACATGCCGCCGATGGCCAATGGCGGCATGCAACGCGGCGTCTATGGCCGCGCTGAAAGCCCGTACAACGCCGCTTACCTCACCGCACCGTTCGCCTCCGGCTCGTCCAACGGCGCCGGCACGGCGACCGCTGCGAGTTTCGCTGCGTTCGGCCTGGCCGAGGAAACCTGGTCGAGCGGTCGCGGCCCTGCGTCGAACAACGGCCTGTGCGCCTACACCCCGTCGCGCGGCGTAATCTCGGTGCGTGGCAACTGGCCGTTGACCCCGACCATGGACGTCGTCGTGCCGTTCGCGCGGACCATGGCCGACCTGCTCGAAGTGCTCGATGTGGTCGTCGCCGAAGATACCGATACCCGTGGCGACCTGTGGCGCTTGCAACCTTGGGTGCCGATCCCGCGTGTCAGCGAAGTGCGCCCGGCTGCGTACAGCGAACTGGCCGCCGACGCCAAAGCCCTGGCCGGCAAACGCTTCGCCATCCCGTGCATGTACATCAATGCCGACCCGGACGCTGGCACCAGCGAAGCCCCCGGCATTGGCGGCCCGACCGGCCAGCGCATCAACACCCGCGCGTCTGTGATCGATTTGTGGCAGCAGGCACGTCAGGCCCTTGAGGCCGCTGGCGCCGAAGTCATCGAAACCGACTTTCCGCTAGTCTCCAACTGCGAAGGCGACCGCCCTGGCGCGCCAACCGTGTTCACCCGTGGGCTGGTGTCGAAAGAATTCCTCCACCATGAACTGTGGGATCTGACAGCCTGGGCGTTCGACGACTTCCTGCAAGCCAATGGCGACCCGAAACTCAATCGTCTGGTTGACGTCGACGGGCCGAAGATCTTTCCGCACGCCCCCGGCACCCTGCCCAACCGCGAAGGCGATCTGGCCGCCGGCATGGACGAATACGTGCGCATGGCCGAGCGCGGCATCACGCCGTGGAATGAAATCCCAACCGTGCCTGATGGCTTGCGCGGTCTGGAGCAGACCCGACGCATCGACCTCGAAGACTGGATGGACAGCCTTGGCCTCGACGCCGTGCTGTTCCCCACCGTCGCTGACGTCGGCCCGGCGGATGCGGATGTCAATCCTGCTTCGGCCGACATTGCCTGGAGCAACGGCGTCTGGGTGGCCAACGGCAACCTCGCGATCCGCCACCTCGGCGTGCCAACCGTCACCGTGCCCATGGGCGTGATGGCCGACATCGGCATGCCCGTCGGCCTGACCTTCGCCGGCCGCGCTTATGACGACTCGAACCTGCTGCGCTTGGCCGCCGCTTTCGAATCCACCGGCAGCAAACGCCAGATCCCACCGCGTACACCGCCGCTGGCTTAATGCACTGTGTCAGCTCCCACAAACCCTGTGGGAGCTGGCTTGCCAGCGATGGCGGCCTGACAGCCGCCACATTTCCACCTGACTACCCCACAGGGTTTGGTGTGAGGGCTGCCAACTCAGCACACCGGCCCAATCCTTACCAAGCCAATCCGCCGATCATCAGCGCCATCCTGATTACCACCGGCACTGACCATGATCAACCGCGCCCCCTCCCGCCTCACTCTGCTCGCCATGCTCTGCGGTCTGACCGGCACCGCCCATGCCAGCGGCTTTTTCGACGACGGCAAAAGCGATGTCCTGCTGCGCAACTTCTACCTCAGCAACGACTACCGCTCGCCCACGCCCTCCGGGAAAAACTACAAACAGGAATGGGCACAAGGCTTTATCGGCAACTTCTCATCCGGTTTCACCGAGGGCACAGTCGGTTTCGGCATCGACGCCCACGCTTTCGCCGGCCTGAAACTCGACGGCGGCAAGGGCCATTCCGGCACCGGTCTGTTACCGGTCGACAGCGATGGTCGCAGTGAAAACAACTATTCCAGCGCCGGCGGTGCGTTCAAGCTGAAGGTCTCGCGCACCAGTCTGGCCTTCGGTGAAATGACCGTAGAAACCCCGGTTTTCGACACCTCCGACAAACGCCTGCAACCGGAATACGCCACAGGCTTTTTGCTCAACAGCGCCGAGCTCGACAACGTCAATCTGGTCGCCGGGCATTTCACCGCGTTCAAGAACCAGGACAGCTCTTCCGGCCAAGGCGATTTCTACGGCTACGGCGCCAACACCGAAGCGGGCGGCATCAGCTTCGTCGGTGCCGATCTGTTCAGCTCAAGCCCGATCGGCGGCGCATTGTATGCCTCGGAACTGAGCGACACCTGGCACCAGTACTACGGCAATCTGCACTTCAAACAGTCCGGCGTGCTGCTCGACGCCAACCTCTACCACACCCGCGACACCGGCCGCGCATTGGCCGGCGAGATCGACAACAGCGCCTTCAGCCTCTCCGGCAAATACAGCTTCGGCGCGCACGCGGTGATGCTCGGCTGGCAACGCATCAATGGCGACACGCCGTTCGATTTCGTCGGCGGCGACTCGATCTACCTCGCCAACTCGATCAAATACGCCGACTTCAACGGCGCCAACGAACGCTCCTGGCAAGCCCGCTACGACCTCGACCTCGGCGCCTTCGGCATCCCCGGCCTGAACTTCATGACCCGCTACGTCAGCGGCAGCCACATCGACGGCACGCACGCGCCGAAGGGCGGCGCCTATAACCCTTTCGACGCCGAGAGCGGCGACTATCAACCGCAACAAGGCAGCGGCGGCAAACACTGGGAACGCGATATCGACCTGAAATATGTCGTGCAATCCGGCGCCGCGAAGGATCTGTCGGTGCAGCTGTCGCACGTCACCCACCGCGCCAACGAAGCGCAGGCTGGCGATGATATTGACCGGATTTACGTGGTCATCCAGTACCCGTTGGGTTTGTGAGGTAACACAATCAACCCGCCCACAGGTTCCTGCGTCGGCCACAAACCCTGAGGTTGCTCCCTGAGATCCAAATCAATTGATTTCAGCGTACCGCAGCGCCTACAGCGGCTAGCCAAGTGCCATCACCTCGTTTATTCTGCGCCCCCGCATAAAAAGCCAAGCCAGGAAGGCATTGATTGACCTTCCTGTTTGTAGTCAATCAACGCAAGCAGATTCAGGGATGTACATGTTTCAGCTATTCAAACTCGGAGCGGCCGTCGTGCTCGCCGCGACGCTCAGCGGCTGCATTACCGAAAGCGCTTCCTGGGTCAGCGAACCCTTGCAACCCAAGGCAAGCGAGCCAGTCAGTTATCTCGTTGGCTCAATCGGGCCGCAATCACTCAAGCAATCAGCCGCTGACAACCAGCGAATCTTTTTCCGCAAACGCGGTTCCGAATACGGTGCGGCCGGCGTCTGGAAAATGGCCGGCGCTTACTCCACGCCGCAGGATGTTCAGGACGGTGTCGGGGCAGCGAGCGTATTCGTGCTTCCCCTGAAGCCGGGCGATTACGAGTTCTATGATTTCCAGTTCTTTTCCGCACGTTATCAACCTGGGCTAGGCACTGTTTTCACCTCGAGAGAGGCGCGGGAAAAATTCAACCTGCCGATGCGCCTGGAACCCGGCAAGGCCTATTACATCGGCGAGTTCCGCTCGTTCTGCCTGACAGCCGGTTTCTGCGCGTTCCGCTGGAGTGATCAGAACGCCCGCGATGCGCTGATTGCGCAACGTCTGGCGCCAGGATTGCCAACGCTGCAACCGCTGAAACTCGACCTCAACCGTGCTCAGCCCTACATCTTCACCGGCCCCATTCCGGGTATTGCCGTGGATGCCAAACCATGAAAAAAATCATCGCCCTCACCGCCGCTGCTCTGTTGACCGGTTGCGCGGCGACCAACACCTTGCCCGAGCGCACGCTTACGGACGCTCAGGATTATCTGCAGCCGATTCACGTTATGGTCGATGATCCGGAAAACGGCTCCAGCCTGCGCAACCACCTGCGCCAGACCGGTGTGTTCCGCACTATCGAAACCGGCAGCGGTAAAGCTGACGAGTACAACGTGAAGGTCAAACTCAATGTGGAACGTCACCTGCCGCCGTTTCCGGTGATTCTGCTGAGCACCGCGACGTTGTTCTTGCTGCCGCTGTCGAACGAATTCGACACGCAAACCGTATTCACCGTGTTCCAGGGTGACAAGCGACTGAAGCAATACACCTATCGCAACATCACTCAAAAATACATCTGGCTACTGGATCAGGGCGGCGAGATGCGCGAACAGAACCTCGGCCGCATCGCCCGCGCCTTCGCGCAGGATGTGCAGCAGGACCGGCTGATCCCGGCAGTCGCGCAATGAACCGCGCGATGATAAAAGTCGCCGGCCTGCTCTGTGCATCACTGATGCTGGGCGGCTGCGCCAACACCTTGCAGCCGCTCGATTACCATGCCGATCAGGCCTACGTGCCGGTCACGCTCGGCATGGGGCCGGCGTATACGCGCATCGACGAGCAGCATCAGCGCGAAACCGTCAGCGTCCTGAAAAAGACCGGCGCGTTCTCGATGCTCGACGGCGGTTACACCCGCAACGGCTACAGCCTGTTGATCACCGAACCCAGCGACGGCAAGGTCAACTGGCTGGCGCTGGTCAACGTCTTCACCCTGTTCACCTTCCCGATGCCCTACCACTACCAGGACAACCTGCGCGGCTCGGTCTTCAAGGATGGCCAACTGCTCAAAACCTACAACTACTCCCGCGAAGGCTGGAGCGTGATGACGTGGTATGTGCCGATTCCCGGGGTCGAGAACAAACGGCAGATGCTCGACCAGTTGTTGGTGGAAATGGACCGGGACAAGTTGATTCCGTATCAACCATAAGGTTGGGTGATGTGGGCTGGTGCGGTGGACTGCGGCGCAATTCTTTGATTTAAACGAAGCTGTTTAAAAGACACCTGCGGATACGGTCTCAAGGCTACAAATCCTTGCGCCATTGCCTACAGCCAAGCCAGAATCCGCCGGCTTGTGCGCCTTGGGGGCGGGTTCTATTGTGGTGCGGTCGCTGACGAATCAGCGATCGGGTTTAGCGACCCGGATCTTGAATAGGTGCATCAGCGTTCCATGCTTTGTCGCGGGTTCAATGTCTGCGACTGCGCCATGGTGGCTGTATGTGGGAGACCTTCGGGTCTGCCGGGTGCCTATAACCGGTTCGCTAACCTGCGTACAGCCGCCACCTCACTGTTTAGCGACAGTGCCTGACGGCTCCACTTAATAGGAGCTTCACCATGATCAAACCAACACCCAACCCACCCGAAACCGACCCCACCTCCCCCTACGAATCCCTCGACTCCAAAAAACTCCACCAAGCCGCCGACCGCGCCCTCGACCACTACCTCTGCCCACCCGGCTCGACCCCGCCGCCCTTCAGCCCCCGCGCCATGTACGCGGTCACTGCCGACACTAAAAACGAAGACCTGCTGGCCAACGCCTGCGAAACCCTCGCCTCGGCCAAAACCATCGCCCAGGAATTCGCCGGGCTGGTCAAGCCATCGCAGCGGCGGACGCTGATGGGGATTGCGCAGCTGATCATGCTCGGGGAACTGGCGGTAAATCGGGTGCTGGATAATCTGGAGCTGCCGCAGTAGCGGAGCCCGATGATCGTTCCCACGCTCCTGCGTGGGAATGCCTCAACGGACGCTCCGCGTTCGGCTCCCGATGGGATCCGGAGCGTCCCGGCTGCATGCCTTTGCGCATGGGAACACTCTTCATGACCGTTCATCGCAAACCCCCTCCGACCTGTCAGAGTTGACAGGTGACGGCCCGGCCGGTCTCGCATTAGATGCAGCAAGAGCGTTCCTACGTCATGCAAGGAGAATGCAATGAGCCGCGTCCGTAACTTCGTTGAACCGTTTGCACTGACCCGCCCGCAAGCCCCCGAAATGGTTGAGCTGGAACCTGCAATGGCAGACGTCCATGGCGGCGTCACCATTGTGAAAGCCAATGAAACCGAGGGCTTGTTGATCCTCATGCTGGCTTACTTAAATCAGACCAAGAACGATAAGCTCATCCCGCTGATCAACGACAACAAAGGGCCTAGCACCACCATCGCTGAGGGCAAGGAAAGCGACGATACGCCTCTGCGCCTGCCTGCCGGCTCACTGCAAAAAGGCCTTAACCGCATCAAAATTCACATTGAGCGCACGTCCGGGAATGATGAACTCACACCTGAGCTGGTGCTCTACCATCGAACCTCTCCGCCCGGTGATTTACCACCGGTATTGAATCTCACCGTCAGCCACAAGGTCATCAACCAGGCGGAAGCTGACAAGTTCAAGGTGACTGCCACCTACGCCAACGTGCAGTGGTATGACCTGATTTTTGTGTCTTGCAATGGCGTCCATCACATATATCAGCTCATACCCAGCAGTGTGTCTCCCCCGCCTCCCGTGCCAGAAAGTGTCGTGATCGACATCCCGAAAGACAAGCTGATCGAGGGTGGCAACGATAAAACCTTCGAAATCAAATATCGCGTTGTCGACTACCTGACCAACCCGTCCGGCCCTCCAACCTGGTCCGATGCCGTGTTCGTGGAAGTGGATCTGGACAAGATCTCCCAAGAGCCGCCTACGCTCGTTAACGCCGTCTCCCCAATCGATGTGCTGGCAAGTGAAGGCGGAGTGAAGGTCCGGGCCGAGTTCAAAGCCGCTTTGGCAAACGACAAGGCGACGCTGAAGATTGTCGATGGCCTACCGGGTTCATCATTTCCGCAAGTGGCATTCAACACCAACCAACGCGCCAATTTCACATTCAGCGTGGCGTTCCTCCTCGCTCATCAAGGCAAAACAATCCAGGTGTCGTGGGTATTGATTCGTGATGGCGCGCCCATCGGCGAATCCCCTCCTCTGGAGGTGGTCATCGATAAAATCGCGGCGGACGACCCGCGCTTGCCGACTCCGAATATTGCGGGGGAAATGGGGCAGCAGCTCAATGTTCCGGAACTACCGAATGATGCGCGGGTGCTCTCGGAAAAAATTCCACTGATGCAACAGACCCATCCGGTTTGGGTTGATTTTGAAGGCGTTGACGCGGATGGGAACCCGGTAACCAACGAAATCTCGTCAGGCGGGCGCAGTGAACTGGCCGACAGGATTTCGTTGCTGGCGCAAGTCGAGTGGTTGAAAAAACTGAAAGATGGAAGCCCGTTGAAAGTGGTTTGTGCCGTCAATCTTGACGGGGTTATGGACAAGACAAAAGCGGTGCCACTTCGGGTGCGTACTTATACGGTGAGTGTGGCCAAGCCATTGAAGATAGATCCGTCGGAAATGCTGCTCGACGGCCTCAACTACTATATGTCCCCGCAATCCACTTATCAGCCAGACTGGACCCGAACCAGCTATAAGTCTCCACAGTCCCATGCAACTCGGCTTCCAGTTGATGGAACCCCGCCTTTTACCTTCACCTCTCACAACGTGCACATCGCAACCGTCAACTTCACGACGGGCGAGGTCTACTCTGTCTCAAACGGGTCAACTGTGATCGAAGTGCGAGATGCAGCGGGGAGAACTGCTCAATACCCGGTGAAATGTTCCAATGTGTACGAATTATTCGCTGATTCCCGAGCTTTGACTTGGAGCGCGGCGCACGCCGCCCTGCGAGATCTGAATTTGGAGCCTGTTCCGTTTACAAGGACTGATACGCAAATCTTCAATCCCCCTATCAGTTTTCAATTTCAATCGAGTTTTCTAGGTCAGGTGTCTCCTAACTTTTACGGCACGATTGCCGTCAACGACCAGGCCCAAATCAGCTTTCTACGTTCGAACGGTAACGCCGTTCCTCCCGCCCCCGTAGACCACCGACATAGCGGGCTGACAATCGGCCTAACTAGCGCCAGCGGTACTTATCCTTTCGTAGGCCGACGACCGAAGCTGCCTTTATTGCCTGACGAATAGCGCACCAAAGCGAACTAAATAAAAGGGACGGATTTAAATTCCAGTGATTTAAATAGCGTGTGTGATCAAGGTTTTTCTGCTGGCCCGGATGGCTCTTTCGCGAGCAAGCTCGCTCCCACAACTTGACCGCATTCCAAATGTGGGAGCGAGCCTGCTCGCGAAGAGGCCATCAGGTTCGGCGCAATTCTTTGATTTAAACGGAGCTGTTTAAAAGACACCTGCGGATACGGTCTCAAGGCCACAAATCCTTGCGCCATTGCCTACAGCCAAGCCAGAATCCGCCGGCTTGTGCGCCTTGGGGGCGGGTTCTATTGTGGTGCGGTCGCTGAATGTTCAGTGATCGGGTTTAGCAGCCCGGCAAATTTTCAAGGCACGCTGGCTCCGCCTCTCTTTATGGCGGCTTGCGTGGGGCACTTCGGTGCGCCGGGATCCTTGAGCCTGGTCTGCTAACCCGCGTAAAGCCGCCACCCTCTTCGTTTAGCAGCGAAGGCTGACGGCTCCACCTCTCAAGGAGCTTTACGATGATCAAACCAACACCCAACCCACCCGAAACCGACCCCACCTCCCCCTACGAATCCCTCGACTCCAAAAAACTCCACCAAGCCGCCGACCGCGCCCTCGACCACTATCTCTGCCCACCCGGCTCGACCCCGCCGCCCTTCAGCCCCCGCGCCATGTACGCCGTCACCGCCGACACCAAAAATGAAGACCTGCTGGCCAACGCCTGCGAAACCCTCGCGTCCGCCAAAACCATCGCCCAGGAATTCGCCGGGCTGGTCAAGCCATCGCAGCGAAGGACGCTGATGGGGATTGCGCAACTGATCATGCTCGGGGAATTGGCGGTGAATCGGGTGCTGGATAATCTGGAGTTGCCGGGGTAATGCGGGCCGGCTGAGTTATGCGATGCCCGTGCCGGCCTCTTCGCGAGCAGGCTCGCTCCCACATTGATCCTGGTCGGACGCAAACTTTGCGACCACTGAAGGAACCTGTGGTAGCGAGCCTGCTCGCGATCACAAAGGGGACGGATTATTTAACCCGACGGATGTGCTCGGGCAGCAGATTCGGTCGCGGGTCTGAAAATGCAGCCTGCGGCAGCTCGAGTGATATACGCATGAGCTGCCGAAGGCTGTGATTCGTTCTTGTAACGGCTAGGCTCATACTCGTTAGCGCACCATTAGTATGATAATTTGCGCAAAGTTCCCCAACCCGCAAAAGGCCCGACCATGGCTACCGTACGAAAAACCATAACCGTGACTGACCAGCAAGACCATTGGATCAAAGCTCAAATAGAAGCGGGACATTACACCAACGACAGCGAATATATCCGCGATTTGATCCGTCGAGAGCAAGAGCGAAACGCTGAACTGGAAGCCGTCCGCGCAGCCCTTCGAGAAGGAGAATCCAGTGGTGCCCCCCGGCCATTCGATGCTGATGCTTTCAAAAAGAGAATGTTGAGGGCGCATGGCTGAATACCGACTTACCCCCGCCGCCGAAGCGGATCTTGAGGCTATCTGGACCTATACAGCTCAACAATGGGGTTTGGATCAGGCCAATCGCTACATCGACATCCTGACTGCGTCTTTCGAGCAGTTGGCTGATCGTCCCAAAACAGCACCCGCATGCGACGCGATCCGCCCCGGTTACCGACGCTGCAGCGTGGAGAGTCACGTGATTTATTTTCGAATCACCGCCTATGGGATCGCGATAATCAGAATCTTGCATGACCGGATGGAAGCGCAGCGTAATCTCTAACCTTCTCGTATCACCGAAAATCAAAAGATCGCAGCCTTCGGCAGCTCCTACAAATCGATGTAGAAGCTGCCGAAGGCTGCGATCTTTGCTTTTGGGAGACTGGCGGAAGACAGCCGGAGTCGAACCTGCGCGGGAACGGATGCCGTCTCCAACCGGGTTTGAAGCCCGGCCGCGCCGCTGATTGTGCGTCGGCATCGGCCTGCGCATCTCCGAGTGCAGACCTACCGTCCGTCGCAAACCCACTTTCAACTGTCAGATCTGACAGTAGCCAACTTCTCCAGCCCGGTATCTGATGTCTCCATCCCGGCCAGCCCTCCCTGGCCATCTCATCAGGAAGGTGTGCCATGGAAAAGACGCAACCCGACAACACGGTCATGACGCTGTATCCGGTGATAATTCCTGTTGCCACCAAGAACGTGATCACTGACCCGCCGGCAGAACCACCGACAGTCACCTATGGCCTGCCGCTCAAGGTATTCACGGACCTCACGCGCGATGAAATCAACGCCGCTGGTGTACAGGTGGTGGTCGATCCGCCTACGGACGTTGGTGAATATGGCAGTATCAGACTCTTCGTCAACGGTGAGCAAAGCGGCGTTCCACAGCCAGTCATCAACGAGCGAATGACCTTCACCGTGTTCCAGAGGGCACTTCACGACGGCGTCATCAACACAATCCAATACATTCTGAAAAACGTCGCCGGCAATGACAGCAAGTCCATCGAAGCGTGGGCCCTCTACAACGACACGTTGCCCGGCGGCAATGATGTGCCTGGCACCGGTGATCATCCGGGGCTGCTGATCAGTCTGCCCGAAGGGCTCGGCAACCCGGCGGTGATCGACAAGGATCAGGCCGCCAAAGGCGTACTCCTGACGTTCGATTACCCTCATTGCCGCGCCTACGATCAGGTGAAATACGAGATCAATCGCCAGACCTTCAACCACACGGTGACGCCGGAACAGGCGGGCAAGGCATTCTCGGTGCTGATCGGTCCCGACACCTTCAAAAAAATTGGCAGCATGAACAACTGCCCGTTCTCTTACACGGTGGTCGATCAACTGGCCAACGCCACTCACCGGAACCGGTGGTCGAAGTACATTCATGCCAACATTGACCTTGAGCGAAACTTCCTGCCCCAGCCGATCCTGCGCGAGGATCCCGACGATGACATGGACGATCCAGCGATTGTGGATCTCGACAAACTCGAGGGCCGGCCGCTACTGATCGTCGTTGCTCCCACCACTCCCGATTTTCAAAAGGGCGACACGGTGAGGGGCTTTTATAAGTTGGACGATTCGGCCGAGAAACCTACTGCACCAGGCGTGATCACCGACAAGTTTGGAGTGCTGCAACCGTGCATTCTGGAGCTACCCAACGATCAACTGACTTCCGGCGCGCGCTTGCAGGTGCGTTATGAGCTGGAACGGCCGGCAGGCACCGTCATTGGGCACTCCAGAACGGCCGAGGCCGAGATCATCGGCGAAGCGGCGCCGGATCTGGTAGCGCCCATAATCAAACAGGCACCAGGCAACAGCCTGGATCCGCTTGCCGCGAAAGATGCGCTGACCGCTTTGGTCTTCGATCCTTCCATTCAGCTTGATGATGTAATCCAAGTGCGCTGGATCGCCGCCCCGGGCACGCCTGCCGATGGCTCCTACACCTCGCCGCCTCACGTGGTCAAAGTGCTGGGCACGCAGGAGATTGCGCTGGACAACAAAGTGCTTGCGTACAGTTTCGGTGGCAATGTGACGGTGGATTACAGCAAGACAACCGGATCGGCTACGCGCGATTCCCTGCCGCTGATACTAAGCGTGCAGGACATTGCCGACGGAGATCCTCGATTGCCCACGCCGACGATCGACCGAGTGACGGGAGATGTGCTGGATCCTGCGGATTTGTTGGCGACGGATCATACGCGAACGACGGCTTGGCCGTTGATAGCTGTAGGACAGCGGGTTGATTTGACTTATAGGGAAATCAAACGTGATGGCAGTGCGGGAATTATTGTAGAGGCTTATAAAGGGAAAGAGGTGACGGCGGAGGATTTGGGTGGGATACGCCATCCAGTACCACTCGACAAGTTGCTGATGTTGGAAGATGACTCGACACTTGAGATTGAGGTGAAGGTTTCTTTTGATAATACTGAAGGTGGCTACATATCCTTTCCGAAGAAAGGATATACGATCAAGAAGGCGTTCGATGATCTGACTACCTTCACAAACAATGACATGAATGGTTGGACTTTTTCAGCTGGGTGGGGGCAAATTATAAACGAAGGTGGGGAATACTACGCCCAGTCGGTCAACGTAAACGGTGGACAGTACCTTACCCTTATTAAGTCATATAACAATATAAAAAGTGGTGAGCTGTGCGTTTTAAGTTTCGATTATCTAATTCCAACACCTAGAGATGCCGGTGTACAGCTTGGCTTCCCCCATCAAATTCCAAACCTCAGTTTTCCTCGCTTCCGTCTACCAACCGCAGGTGCGTGGGCACATGTTGAAACCAGATTCTTCTTGGGAATACCCGATACCACCGATTACCACTCAATTGCTTTCGGGGGCGTTGCTACCTATGAAATAATAAAGATAGACAATATTCGACTGAGGACCATCCCAAGATAAAGACGATGGAGTCACTGTAACTATTACCTTTTACCCTTACTGCTCTCGCTTATAAAATAAATGGCGGAAGACAGCCGGAGTCGAACCTGCCCGGGAACGGATGCCGTCCCCAACCGGGTTTGAAGCCCGGCCGCGCCACCGGGCGCGATTGTCTTCCTGAACTCAGGGTGCGCAGGCGTTGGCCAGCGCGTTGTCGGGGCGGATCTGGCGGGATTCGCCGAGGCGGCGGGTCAGGCCGAGTCGGTCGAAATATTCCAGATACTGAATACAGCGTTTGCGTCCCAAGCCTAGCGCATCACGGAAAGTTGTCACCTCAATCGCTGGATTTTCTTCGGCGAGTTTCAGCAGCAGCGCCGCCATTTGCCGCAAGACGATGTCGCTGATGAACAGGTCGCGCACAACTTGGTGCATCAGGCCCAGGCGGGCGAGTTTGCGCAGCAGCAGGCGGACGCTGGCGTCGTCTTCGCCGAGCATTTTCGCCGCATCGCGCACCCACGGCGGGTCGAAACCGGCCTGTTCGAACAATGGCTGTAATTGCTGCCAGAGGATTTCATCGTCGGCATTCAGGCGCACCTGATGGTCGGGCAGGTGCAGCCAGGGGCCGCTGGCGAGGATCGAGCCGGCGCTGAGCAGTTCGTCGAGCAGGCCGATGAAGGTCGAGCGTTCCAGCGCCAGCGCGCTGAAGCGGCGCAGACGGTCGCGGTCCGGGCCCATCTGGTCGGGTTCCTGTTCGTGGAATCGCGCCAGTTGTTCGAGCAAGGTGAATTTCAACTGGCCCCAGCGCTGCACGTTGAACAGCAGCGGGCCTTGGCGGGTGTCGATCAGGCGGATGTTTTCCGCCAGCGACCACTGCGCGCGCGGGCGGTTGAACTGGCGTTCGACGCGTTGCGGGTCGAGGCCGCCGGGGCTGTGGTTGAGCAGTGCCGGCAGGGCTTGTTCGAGGCTGACGCTGAGAGCGAGGGTTCGCAGTTGCGCAAGGCGTTCCGGGCTGCGGCGTTGGCGCGCCGGGGCGAACGGGTCGAGCACAACGCCGCCGCCCAATGTGCGCTGGGCACTGGAGTCGCGCAGGATCAGCCGATCACCCTTCACCGCTTGCACCGGCGCGTTGATCAGCAGTTGCGCGAACATGCGCTCGCCGGGAGTCAGGCGCGGGCCTTGCAGCAAGGCGACCCGGGCGATGACATCTTGCGTGCCGAGGTGCAGATGCACCGGGTGAAAATGTTCAAAGGTGCGCTCGCCGGGCAACAGCTGAAAGTCGATGTCGATGCGCTGGGTCGGGGCATGCAGCCAGTCCGCAAGCAGCCAATGACCACGGTGGATCTGCGCCAGTTCCAGACGATCGCCGCTGAGGTTCAATGCCACGCGCTGGCCGGCGAAGGCCTGTTCGGCGGCCTGGTTTTGCGCGTGCAGGCCCCGGATGCGCACCGACTTGCCCGCAGGCCCCAAGACAAGTTTGTCGCCCACCGCAACCGTGCCCGACAACGCCGTGCCCGTGACCACAATCCCCGCACCCGCGACGCTGAATGTCCGATCAATCGCCAGGCGAAAGCCGCCCTCGCAACTGCGCGCCTGCACCTCGTTGTGCGCCTGCAATAACGCCGCGCGCAACTCATCGACGCCCTGCCCGTTCACGCTCGACACGGTAAAAATCGGCGCATCGGCGAATGGCCCGGGCGCGAGCAGATCCAGCACCTGGCGCTGCACCTCTTCCACCCTGCCCGCTCCCGCCCGGTCGCATTTAGTGATCGCCATCAGCGCGCGGGGGATGCCGAGCAGCTCGACGATCGCCAGATGTTCGCGGGTCTGCGGCATCACGCCGTCGTCGGCCGCGACCACCAGCAGCACCAGATCGATGCCCTGTGCGCCGGCGAGCATGTTGTGGGTGAATTTTTCGTGGCCGGGTACGTCGATGAAGCCGGTCAGCCCGGCGCCCGCTGCGAGTTCGGCGTAGAGATAACCGAGGTCGATGGTCATGCCGCGTTCGCGCTCCTGCGGGCGGCGATCGCCGGTTTGCCCGGTCAGCGCTTGCAACAGCGAAGTCTTGCCGTGGTCGATGTGCCCCGCTGTGCCGACGATCACCGGTCGACCTGCAATTGCGGCAACTGCGCCAGCCACGCTGGCTCATCGTCGAGCTGACGCAGATCGAGCCACAGCGCATCGTCGCCGATTCTCCCGAGCACCGGGATCGGCAAACCGCGCAATGCCACTTCAAGATTGAGCAGATAGCGCCCGCGCCAGCGCTTGGACACTTGCGGGCGACAACACAGCGCTGCGCTCGGCAGACGCGCCACCGGTTGGCTGCCGCTGCCGATCATGCCCAACGCCTCGACTGCACTGACCTGCCAGACCTCGCCCAACGCATCGGCGAGCAACGGTTGCAAGCGCACAGCCTGCGCATGAATGTCGGCTTGCGGCCGGGTCAGCAGGCGCAGGCTCGGCAGGCGCTCGACGAGGCGATCCGGATCGCGGTAGAGACCGAGCACCGCTTCCAGCGCGGCCAAGGTCAACTTGTCGACCCGCAGCGCACGCTTCAATGGATTTTTCTTGATCTTCGCGATCAGTTCTTTGCGCCCGACAATCAATCCGGCCTGCGGCCCGCCGAGCAATTTGTCGCCGCTGAAGGTGACGATGTCGGCGCCATCGAGCAGCGCCTGCCGCACCGTCGGTTCCGCCGGCAGGCCCCAGCGCGTCAGGTCGAGCAGACTGCCGCTGCCCAGATCTTCCAGCAACGGCAAGCCATGAGCGTGAGCCAACTCGGCCAGTTCCGCAGTCGGCACCCGCGCGGTGAAGCCTTCGATGCTGTAGTTGCTGGCATGCACGCGCATGATCAAACCGCTGCGCGGGCCGATTGCCGCTTGGTAATCCCTGGCATGGGTGCGGTTGGTGGTGCCGACTTCATGCAGGCGCACGCCGGCGCGGGCCATGATGTCGGGGATGCGAAAGGCGCCGCCGATTTCGATCAGCTCACCACGCGAGATGATGCCTTCCTTGCGCGCGCCGAGGCTGTTGAGGGTCAGCAGCACGGCAGCGGCATTGTTGTTGACCACGGTCACCGCTTCGGCGCCGGTCAGTTCGCGGATCAGGCCTTCGATCAGATCGTCACGATCACCGCGCTTGCCGCTGGCCAGATCGAACTCGAGATTGAGCGGATAGCGTGCGGCCATTTGCACTGCTTCGATGGCTTCTTCGGGCAGCAAGGCGCGACCGAGATTGGTGTGCAGTACCGTGCCGGTCAGATTGAATACCCGGCGTACCTGACTGCGCTGCTGTTGCGCCAAGCGTTCGCCGACGCGGCCGGCGAGCACTTCGGCGCCGATTTCCACCGCCGCCAATTGTCCGCTCAATACGCCAGGCCGCAGCTCATCAAGCAACTGACGCAGACCCGTCAGCAAAGAATCCCGGCCGTAACGCTCGGCCAACGGCGCGCACGCCGGGTGACGCAACAAGCCATCAATGGACGGCAACCGCAGGGCAACGCTGGAAGACATCAGCCACTCCTGATTTCACTGAAACAATTCCTTTGGGAGCAAGCTTGCTCCCAAAGGGTTTCAGAAGTGTAGACGCACTGCCGGAGCGAGCCTGCTCGCGAAAGCGGTGTGTCAGTTGGTGTGGATGTGGCTGACCCGCCGCCTTCGCGAGCAGGCTCGCTCCCACAGAGAAATCCG